>DATMTK010000261.1:0-41208 GCA_035564755.1 Devosia sp.
CGTTGCGGGCATCGTCTTTGGCTTTGCCCACCGCGGACTGAACCTGTCCGGCGGCCTTGTCCATCTTGCCCTCGGCCTGCAGCTTCACATCGCCGCTCATCTTGCCGGCGGCATCCTTCACGGCGCCCTTCATCTGTTTCCCGGCGCCTTCAACCTGATCCTTGTGCATTTCGAACCTCTCTTGAAAAAGCAGCTAAGAAACAAACGGGCCAGGCCGGGGATGGGTTCCGGATTTCCAAATAAACGTTTGTGCCAAGGATTTAGGCAGGATGCCCGGCGCCGTGTCCTGGTGAGTCCTCACCGGCGCAACCACCTTCGATGCAGGCCTGCACCGGATGGAATGCCGTTCCGAACGGCGCGGCCTATTTACAGGTCTTGAGCAGTATGTCGATTGCCTTGCCCGAGCCGGTCAGCGGGAAGGTCTGCGCCGGATAGTTGCCACTGGTCTCGGAGATGAAGACCTCGTCGCCGGTCCGGAGGAAGTCGAGCAGCGGCCCGCTCCGGGGCACCGTCGCCGCGAACGCACCGTCCTCGTCCTCGTACTGCATGTGCAGCGTCTGCTGCGTACGCTCGTTCTCGAACAGGAAGTCGGCCTCGCTGCCCGGCTGCACCGCGTCCGCGGTGGTGAGATAGCGCAAGGTCAGCGACCCCTTGTCGGCGCAGGTCAGCACGAGGCTGGGCGTCACGTTGCCGTCGGGATCGCCCACGACCGACGCGGCCATCACCGGCCCGCCCTCGTCGTCCTGTTTCTGGGCGGACCAGGCGCCGCCCCCGGCAAATGCAGGTGCGGGCAGCAACATCAGGACTGCCCAAAGCACGGCGCGGCGCATCACGGTCCCCTCAGACGCTGGGCGGCTCGCCGATGTAGCTCACTTCGATGCGGTGGAACAGCGGGCCCTGCTTCATGGTGTTCAGCCAGGCGCGAAAATCGGCAATGTCGCGGAACCCGGCCTTGCGGGCATCTACGGCCGTCACGTCCTCCGGCCGCATCTCGTCGATCCGCCCGATCCGCAGTAGCCCGACCCTGGTCTTGAGCGTGCCGCCCGCCTTCACCGACGGCCGCGTCCAGCGCCGGAACTGCAAGGTGATCTGCCCGGCCTTGATGGCCTCGAGCACCTCGCGCTTGATCAGCATGCTTCAGGTCCTTGGTGCGGGCGGCGGGACTCGAACCCGCACGGCTATACAGCCCCGGGATTTTAAGTCCCGTATGTCTACCATTCCATCACGCCCGCAAGGGATCGACGTCAGCGGACGCGTAAAGCCTGAGCCGAGACAGGGCCGCGAACGAGAGGCCACCCCAACGAGAGCAATACTTCCGCTTCGTAGCTTGCCGCGGCAACAGGATCGGCGAGCAAGCGGCGGGGAACCTCTTCGCCAAAGCCCGGATCGGACTCATCGTAAAAGCCAAAGCCCTTTCCCGGCTGCCAGGACACCGCGGAAAACCGCCCGTTCAGCCGAAGGTCGATCCATCGGAAGCCGCTATTCGAAGATGGACGTTCCGCCACGATCATTGCCGGCGCATAACTCATCATCGAATGGGCAAATTCACTGATCGCGCTCAATCTCTTCTAACCTCAAAGTCACTCCATCCGCCCCGGCGACCTGCGCAAGGACCTTACCATCAGAGCGGCTAATGATCAAAATGGCGCCGTTTCTGCCCAGATAGGTCACATGCCTGCGGTGGTCCATCGCCAGAATGTCCCCCAAATTTCGCGTGCGATCAGGCAAAGCTGGGTACATCCGGCCGTCATCTGTCGCGGGCGGCGGGTGGCTCGCCGGCACGTCCGAGAACTCATCCTCGACGGCGACGAGCGTGTCATCGATGTTCCGCCGCGCTTCATCTGCACTGGAGGCAGGCTTCAGAGTCCGGAGGCGATCGAAGAATATCTGCAGCCGCTGCCCTTTGCTAAGGGCCATATCAGTCCGTGGCGCCGGCGATCGGCGCCACGTAGGCGACGTCCAGGTCCCACGGGAAGAAGATCCAGGTGTCCTGGCTCACTTCGGTGATGAAGGTGTCGACCATGTCGCGGCCCTTGGGCTTGGCGTAGACAGTGGCGAAGTGGGCGCCCGGCAGCATGTCGCGCACCACGCGCGCGGTCGCGCCGGTGTCGACCAGGTCGTCGACGATCAGGATTTTCTTGCCGGCCCTGGCCTTGGCCACGATCTCGGGATCGATGGGCTTGAGCACCTTGATCGAGCCCTGGTTCTGGTGGTCGTAGCTCTTGACCGCGACGCAGTCGACGGTGCGGATATTGAGCTCGCGCGCCACGATCGCTGCCGGCACGAGGCCGCCACGGGTGATGGCGACGCAGGCCTCGAACGGCCCCTCGCCGTTGAGCCGCCAGGCGAGCGCCCGGCTGTCGCGGTGGAACTGGTCCCAGCTGACCGGGAAACTCTTGGTGCGCGGTTCGTTCAACTTGGCCTCCAGCGGCTCAATACGGGTCGGGCGCCGGGAACCCGGCCTTGAGATGTTCCTTGGCCACCATGTCGTAGACGGCTTTCGCCGCCTCCTGCAGGCGGGCTTCGTCGGAGGCGCGCAGCACCAGCTCGGTCATCACCGTGCCATCGCCCATGCGCGGATAGCTGCCCATCTTCACGTCGGGGAATTGCTGCGCCAGCGCTGCGAACGGAGCGCCGATATTGCCCTCGCCCACCCGCGATTTCACCGCGATCGAATGCACCTTGCGCCCGCCCTGCAGCGTTGGCGCGATCGATTCCAGCATCGCGCGCATGATCGTGGGGACCCCCGCCATGACATGCACGTTGCCGATGCGGAAGCCGGGCGCCGCGCTCACCGAATTGACGATCAGGCTCGCGCCCTCGGGGATGCGGGCCATGCGCAGCCGCGCCTCGTTCGGCTCGACGCCGCGGTCCTTCCAGCGGGCCTCGAGCATCGCCTTGGCCTCGGCATTGATCGGCAGCTTGACCCCGAACGCCTTGGCGATCGCGTCGGCGGTGATGTCGTCATGCGTCGGCCCGATGCCGCCGGTCGTGAACACATAGGTGTAGCGGGCGCGCACGGCGTTCACCGCGGCGACGATCTCGTCCTCGATGTCGGGGACGACGCGCACCTCCATGAGGTCGATGGCAAGGTCGGTGCAGAAATCGGCAGTGGCGCCGATGTTCACGTCCTTGGTGCGGCCGCTCAGGATTTCGTCGCCGATAACGACGAGCGCGGCGGTCGGGTTGGTCTCAGCGGACATGTCCTGGCCCGGATCAAAGCGCTTGTCTGGCGCGGCGGCGCCGCAAAATCAACGGGTGCAAGGACGGTTTGCCACAGCGGCGGGATGAAAGCCTTCCAAATCAGGGCTCAAGCGACTATTTCTGGCCTCAAGCAATCGAGTTCGCGATGATCACCTACGTCGACGCCGAAACCAAGACCCGCCGCACCGCCGGCGTCATTCCGCTCCACGGCGAGGCCGGGTTCCAGGGCATGCGCCGGGCCGGCCGCCTGACGGCCGAGGCGCTCGACCTGCTGGTGCCGCTGGTCAAGCCGGGCGTCACCACCGCCTTGCTCGACCGCACCGCCTATGAGTTCGCGATGGACCACCACGCGATCCCGGCGACCCTCTTCTACAAGGGCTACCGCCACTCGGTCTGCACCTCGATCAACCACGTCGTCTGCCACGGCATCCCCGAGGAACGGCCGCTGCGCGAGGGCGATATCGTCAACATCGACCTCACCCTCATCCTCGACGGCTGGTACGGCGACAGCTCGCGCATGTTCGCCGTCGGCGAGATTTCGCGGAAGGCCGAGCGGCTGATCGAGGTGACCTATGAGTCGCTCTATGCCGGTATCGCCGCCGCCAAACCCGGCAACACCACCGGCGACATCGGCGCCGCCATCCAGGCGCATGCCGAAGCCGAGCGCACCTCGGTGGTGCGCGATTTCGTCGGCCACGGCGTGGGCCAGCTCTTCCACGACGAGCCCAACATCATGCATTTCGGCGTGCCGGGCACCGGCATCGAGCTCAAGCCGGGCATGATCTTCACCATCGAGCCGATGATCAATCTCGGCCGGCCGCACGTCAAAATCCTTTCCGACGGCTGGACGGCCGTCACGCGCGACCGCACGCTTTCGGCGCAAGCCGAGCATTCGATCGGCATCACCGACACCGGCCACGAGATCTTCACCCTCTCGCCTGCCGGCCTGTTCAATCCGCTCCGTCCCGGCGAGCAGGCCGAGTGAGCAAGGCGGCCGAGCCATCCTCGGATGGTCTGGCCGAGGCGTCGGCGGTCGACCTCAAGGCGGGCCATCGCGAGCGGGTGCGCGAGCGCTTCAACAAGGTCGGCGGCGAAGCCTTTACCGATGTCGAGCTGCTCGAGGCCGTGCTCCACCTCGCCATCCCGCGCCGCGACACCAAGGACATCGCCAAGCTCCTGCTCCGCCGCTTCGGCTCGTTCTCGGCGGTGCTCGCGGCGCCGCGCAGCGAGCTCGACAACTTCGACGGGCTTGGCGACAGCTCCATCACCAGTCTCAAGGTGGTCCTCGCCGCCGCGCAGCGCTTCGCGCACGACGCGCTCGACAGCGACAAGCCCATTCTCAGCTCATGGACCACATTGATCGACTATTGCCGCTCGGCCATGGCGTTCGAGGACGTCGAGCAGTTCCGCATCCTGTTCCTCGACAAGAAGAACCGGCTCATCGCCGACGAGGTGCAGCAGCGCGGCACGGTCGATCACACGCCGGTCTATCCGCGCGAGGTGATGAAGCGCGCGCTCGAACTCGGTGCCACCGCGCTGATCCTCGTCCACAATCACCCGTCCGGCGATCCGACCCCCTCGACCGCCGACGTGCAGATGACCCGCCAGATCGTCGACGTCGCCAAGCCGCTCGGCGTCACCGTCCACGACCACATCGTCATCGGCAAGCACGGCCATGTGTCGATGAAGGCGCAAAGACTCATCTAAGAGACGCCGATGAACGACCAATCCAGGATCGAAACGCTGCTCGCCGTCGCGCGCGACAAGGCGCGGCTGCAGGCGGCACAGGGCATCGCCGGCAAGCGGCTGCTCGCCTACGACGGCACCGTGTATCCGAAGGACGGTTGTGCCATCACGCTGTCGGTGCTGATGCAGGATGCGGGCATTCCGATCCCCGATATCTTCTGGGCGCTCGAGATCACCAACGAGCTCAAGGCGCGCGGCTGGCAAATGGTCGCCAACGAAGACCGCCGGCCGGGCGACGTCGGCACGACCTGCGTCGACGTCCCGATGCACGGCGACGACCACGTCTACCTCGTGCTCGAGAACACCGACGAGGACGAGATGCTCATCGCCGACAACCAGCATACCGAGCCGCATCCGCGCTGGATCAGCGGCAAGGGCGGCAAGACGCCCACGAGATATTTCCTGCGCGCGACCTGAACGCCGCGGCGGCCCATGGGAGATGGGATCAGGGCAGAAGGATGGTCACCGCTGCGCTGATAAGAGCAGGGATTCGTTTGGGGTCATCCAGATAGGCGCTTTCCAATAGGCCATCCGACAAGGCAACCAGCAGGTCCGCCATCCTGGCTGGACTCGGCGCGCCCACCTCTACAATGAGCGTGCGGAAGGTCTCGCGCTGCCAGGTTCGGTAGCGATCGACCACCTGCCTGACCGGGCTCGACGGATCTGGATACTCAGCCGCCGCGTTCAGGAAGGGGCAGCCACGATAGCCATCGGCGCTTGCCGACTTGGCGATCCGCGACAGGATCGCGACGATCATCTCTCGCGGCAACTTTCTCGGCAGTGCGGCAACCGCCTCGCGTCCGATCCGGTCCTGCTCCTCGAGATAGGCCACCACGAGGTCGTCCTTGGACGGAAAGTGCTTGTAGAAGGTCGCCTTGGCCACGTCGGCCCCGGCGATGATGCGATCGATGCCGACTGCGTGAATGCCGTCGGCATAGAATAGCCTTGTGGCGGTCTCGAGCAGGCGATCGCGCGCGGCGCTGCCGGATGGAGCGCCGGGTGAAGTGGCTTTCATCGCTTGACCTTAACAGACAGGTCTGTATGTTTCAACATGCATACAGACCTGTCTACCTACAATGGAGAACCGCAATGCAGATCAATGACACTGCTGCAATCATCGACCGCTTCAACCAGGCATTTCTGGAACATCGCCCTGACCTCCTAGCCGGCCTCATCGGCAAAACGTGCGTGATGGAATCGGTTCAGCCGGCGCCAAATGGCACGCGTTACGAGGGACAGGACTCCTGCCTCGCATTCTGGCAGGCCCTGGCGGCGGATTCGCTGTCGCAGTTCGAGTTGGAGGAGACCGTCGTCAGCGGAGACCGGGCCGTCATACGCTGGCGCTTCCATTTCGGCGCGGGCGACTCCGTCCGTGGTGTCAACCTGATGCAGGTCAGCGACGGACAGATCGTGGAAGCGCTGGGCTATGCCAAGTCGCCGGGCGAGGCCGCTCCCCTGCCCGAGTGAGCGACGCCCGCGCCGCGACCGGGCAAACCTGCGGTGGCGGATTGGGCGCGGTCAATCCTCGGGCGGAGTACTGGCCGGGGCGCCGCCGCCCCCCGCCCGGTTCATCGCGCCGCGCACCGACTTGGCGGCAGCGAGCAGCCGCGGGTTGGACTTGATCTCGGCCCGCAGCACCTGCCAGCGGCGATGCAAACCAGCGGCGATGGCGCCGCGCCGGGTGATCGGCACGTAATGGTGGCGCACCGGGATCTGCACGTTGCACCAGTGGCGCTTCTCGTCGGTCAGCCCTTCGCCCATGTCGAAGCTGCGGAAGCCCTCGGCAAACATGGTCTGCATGACGCGCAGCAGGCACTGCTTGCCCGGCGAGCCCGGCCTCAACGCGATCTCTTCGCTCATCGAGGAGATCAGGCAGAACAGCCGCTCGCCATGCACGATGTTGTAGCGCATGGCGACCACGTCGCCGTTGAGCCGCAGCAGATGCAGCTTCACCGGCACACCGGAATTCTCTTCGACCGTACTGTCATAAAAGTGCCGGACGGCCGGCACAGCGAACGGATCGGCGACGCCCATCTCGGCAAAGCGCAGGGCGCGCTGGCGGAACATGGTGTCGAGCACCGTCCGCGCCTCCGGCCCGTTGCCGATCGCCTCGAACGTCACGGCGCCCATCGAATCGAGCTTTTCGCCCTGCTGGCGGTCATGCTTGCGGCGCGATTTGTTGCGCTGCGTCCTGTCGGCCTCCTCGAAGCTCGCGAACTCGGCACGATAGAGCGTCTCGGCCTCGATCCACTGGCCGAGCTCGGCAAACAGTTCGACGCCGTCCACCACGAGCCTGGGCACGGAGCGCAGATGCACCATGTCAGCCCCACCCACGCCGCGCAGCATGTCGATCCACAGCCGGCGGCGGCGCGCCGGGTTCATCGCGGCGAGCCGCGCCCGGTCGACGATCGGCGCGTCGCAGCCGACATGCGACCCGGGGAACCAGGAGAGCACGCGGATGCCCTTGTCGCGCCGGCGCTGCAGCGGCATCAGCGCGACCGGCGTGCCGCTATCATGGGCGACGATGAAAAGCTGATCGGCTGGGGCGATGCGGTGCGCCTCGATCCAGAGCCCGATGAAGGCCGGGTCCTGTCCCGGCGATTCGATGTCGGCGCCGGCGAGCGCGGTCCAGATCGCCTCGACCTCGGCCAGGCGATGGGTGACGGTAATCGCAAAGCCCGCATTGGCGGCGCCGGCTGCCTCCTCGCCCTGCCCGTTCAGCACCAGTGCCGCGCTCTGCGCCATTCGTTCGTCCCCGATTGTTCGCGCCACTCTCCGCGAGAAGGCGTGAATCGAGGGTTCAGAAGGGCATATGTGTGTGGGCAAAATCGCGGCTTTCGCCGCCTAGGGTTAATTTCAGCCGAAGCTCTGCAGGATCGGGAAAGTTTCGAGGAACCAGTAGCTTAGCCGGGTGAACTGGCCCGTGAGGAACAACAGGCCGGTGAGTATCAGCAGCACGCCCATCACCTTCTCCACCGTCCCCAAGTGCCTGCGAAAGCTCGCAAAAAACGTCAGGAACGGGCCGATCGCGATGCCCGCGAGAAGGAACGGCACGCCCAGTCCGAGTGAATAGATGCCCAACAGGCCGGCCCCCTGCCAGGCCGTATCCTGCACCGCCGCCACCGACAAAATCGCCGCCAGCACCGGCCCGATGCACGGCGTCCAGCCGATCGCGAAGGCAAGGCCGAGAAGAAAACCGCCGACCGGGCCGCTGGCAGCGCCGGGGCCGCTGTGCCGCAATTGCCGGTCGAGGAAGCCGATGCGGAACACGCCCAGGAAATGCAGGCCCATCGCGATGATGAACAGGCCGGCGACCGGCGTCAGGATCGGCAGCGCCTGCCGGAACACTTGGCCGAAGGCCGTCGCCGTGGCGCCGAAGGTGATGAACACCAGCGAGAAGCCGAGGATGAAGAAAACCGAGGTGATGACGGATTTCTGCCAGATCACCCCGGCCGTGGCGCCGTCGGCCCGCAACTGGTCGAAGCTCGAGCCGGACATATAAGTCAGGTACGGCGGCACCAGCGGCAGCACGCACGGGCTCAGGAAGCTCAGCACGCCGGCGCCGAACACCAGCGGAAACGAAAATCCGTCCATGGGCGCCTTGTTGCAGCCCTCCACGCCCCGCGCAACCGGCCTCAACGTTGCGTGATACTTGCCGCCTCCTCATGTGAAGGCTAAGCAGCCCCGGTCACACTAAATCCCGCGAGATTGCCCATGTCAGGCCTGCCGATCCGCATCGCCCCGTCGATCCTCTCGGCCGATTTCTCGCGCCTGGGCGAGGAGATCCGGGCCGTCGAGGCCGCCGGCGCCGACTACATCCATGTCGATGTGATGGACGGGCACTTCGTGCCCAACATCACGCTCGGGCCGATCCTCGTTCAGTGGCTGCGGCCGCTGACCAAAAAGCCGCTCGACTGCCATTTGATGATCGCGCCCGCCGACCCTTACATCGCGGCCTTCGCCAAATCCGGCGCCGACATCATCACCGTGCATGCCGAGGCCGGCCCCCATCTCCACCGTTCGCTGCAGGCGATCCGCGGCGAAGGCAAGAAGGCCGGCGTCGCGCTCAACCCGGCGACTCCGGTGTCGGCGCTCGAGCATGTCATCGACAATGTCGATCTCATCCTGATCATGAGCGTCAACCCCGGCTTCGGCGGCCAGAGCTTCATTCCCGAGGCGATCGTCAAGCTCGAACAGGCCCGGGCGCTGATCGGCGCCCGCCGGATCGACCTCGAGGTCGATGGCGGCATCAACGGCGAGACGGCGGCGCTGGTCGCCAAGGCTGGGGCCAATGTGCTCGTCGCCGGCAACGCGATCTTTTCGGGTAACGACACCAAGACCTACGCGCCGCGGATCAAGTCGATCCGCGACGCCGCCACCACCATCAGGGCCTGACCGATGATCCCTCGCTATTCGCGTCCCGAGATGGTCGCCATCTGGTCGGCGGAGACCAAGTATAGAATCTGGTTCGAGATCGAGGCCTATTCGACTTTCGCGCTCGCCGATCTCGGCGTGGTGCCGCGAGAGGCCGCACAGACGATCTGGGACAAGGGCAGCAAGGCGACCTTCGATGTCGCGCGCATCGACACGATCGAGCAGACGACCAAGCACGACGTCATCGCCTTCCTGACCCATCTGAGCGAGATCGTCGGCCCCGCGGCGCGCTTCGTACACCAGGGCATGACCTCGTCCGACGTGCTCGACACGACGCTCGCGGTGCAGCTCGCTCGCGCCTCTGACATCCTTCTCGCCGATATCGACGCCTTGCTCGCCGCGATCAAGCGCCGCGCCAAGGAGCACAAGTATTCGATCACCATTGGCCGCTCGCATGGCATCCACGCCGAGCCCACGACCTTCGGCATCAAGCTTGCCGCGGCCTATGCCGAGTTCGACCGGGCGAAGCAGCGGCTCGTCGCAGCGCGCAAGGAGATCGCGACCTGCGCCATCTCGGGCGCCATCGGCACCTTCGCCAATATCGACCCGTCGGTGGAAGCCTATGTCGCGGACAAGCTCGGGCTCGTGCCGGAGCCGGTCTCGACCCAGGTGATCCCCCGCGACCGGCACGCGATGTATTTCGCGACCCTCGGCGTCATCGCCTCGTCGATCGAGCGGCTCGCCACCGAGATCCGCCATCTGCAGCGCACCGAAGTGCTCGAGGCCGAAGAATATTTCGCGCCCGGTCAAAAGGGGTCGTCGGCGATGCCGCACAAGCGGAATCCGGTTCTATCGGAGAACCTCACCGGCCTCAGCCGGCTGGTCCGCGGTATGGTCACGCCGGCGCTCGAGGACGTGGCGCTCTGGCACGAGCGCGACATCTCGCACTCCTCGGTCGAGCGCATGATCGGTCCCGACGCGACGGTGACGCTGGACTTCGCACTCACCCGCCTCACCGGTCTCATCGACAAGCTGCTCGTCTATCCCGAGAACATGCAGCGCAACCTCGATCTCCTGGGGGGGCTCCACAATTCGCAGCGCGTGCTGCTCGCCCTCACACAGGCGGGAATGAGCCGCGAGGACGCCTACGCCGCGGTACAGCGCAATGCCATGAAGGTCTGGGAGATGCCTGGCGATCGCACCGGCGCCTTCGCCAGGCTGCTCAAGGCCGACGGGAACATCGCCGCGCTGCTGAAGCCGGCCGAGATCGATGCGATGTTCGACGACTTCTATCACCTGAAGCACGTCGACGCGATTTTCGAGCGGGTGTTCGGCCCCGAGCTCTGATGAAGATCTCCGAAGCCGACATCCTCATCGCGCCGGGCCTGGGCAATTCCGGACCCGACCACTGGCAGCGCCGTTGGGGCGCGCGCATGGCCAACGCCCGTTTCATCGAGCAGGACGAATGGGATCGCCCGGTGCTGGGCGACTGGGTCGGCCGCATCCACCAGGAGATCATGCTGGCGACGCGGCCGGTCGTCCTGATCGGCCACTCGCTCGCGACCGCCGCCATCGTCCACACCGCGCAGCGGCTCGCGGACACGAAGGTGCGCGGCGCGTTCCTGGTCTCGCCGCCCGACTTCGAGTCGGATGCCATCCCCAAGGAAGCCTTGCCATTCGGCAAGGTACCGACCGACCCGCTGCCATTCCCCTCGATCGTCGTGGCCTCGACCACCGATCCGCTGGTCAGCCTCGACCGGGCGCGCGAATTCGCCGCCGACTGGGGCAGCGATTTTTTGCCGGCGGGCAATGCCGGCCACATCAACGCCGCGTCCGGCCACGGCCCCTGGCCCGAGGGCCTGCTGATGTTCGCCGAGCTGATGAAGCGGCTCAAGTGAGCCTGCTGACGCTCTACCTGCTGCGTCACGCCAAGTCCGCCTGGGACGATCCGAAGCTTGCCGATTTCGACCGGCCGCTGGCACCGCGCGGCGAGCGCGAGGCGGCGGACATGGCCGCGTTGATCGCGGCTCGCGCCTATCGGCCGGAGCGGGTGCTCTGTTCCAGCGCACGGCGGACGCGCGAGACGTTGGGCGCGGTGCTGAAGGCGCTACCCGCGGAGACCTCGATCGAGATCACGCGACGATTGTACGAGGCCGATGCCGAGAGACTTCTGAACATCCTATTTGAGCAGCGGGGCGCCGCATCGATCATGCTGATCGGCCACAATCCCGGCCTGCATCAACTGGCGCAGTTCCTCGCCGGCGCCGGCGACGGCAAGACACTGCACCGGCTGCGGACAGATTTTCCGCCCGCCAGCCTCGCCATGATCGACTTCACAGCCGAAAGCTGGAGCGACATTCGCCCCGGCGCCGGCCGCCTCCTCGCGCTCGACACGCCTAGCCGCTGAGATTCACCCCTCCGCGCTGATCTGATCCCGTGCGGTGAGCATCAGCTCGGCCATCTTCTTGCGGATCATGTCGTCGGACACTGACGCTCCCTTGGCCTTGAGGTCGGCCGAGACCTTGCGGAACACGTCCTCCTCGCCGGCTTCGGCGAAATCGGCGGCGACCACCTCGGCGGCGTAGTCCTTGGCGTGTTGGTCGCTGAGTCCCATGTGCTCGGCCGCCCACAGGCCGAGCAGCCGGTTGCGCCGCGCTTCGGCCTTGAACCGCAGTTCGCCGTCGCGCGCGAACTTGGCTTCCTGAGCTTTTTCACGATCGTCGAACTGCGCCATCTCGCTCTCCCAGGGGTCGGAAATCGCCGGCGCGGCGCGCCAGTCAGCTAACGACATAAGCGCCCGCCGCGTCTTGATCAACGGTCTGTGATCGCGACATCGGAGTCGAAGCAATTGCTGTAAGCCGTTCCGGCACCTCGCACATTGGTTCCGACGGGTAGCTCGCCCCGAAACAGCTTGCTTTTCCGGCCTGTTCTAGCGCATGAACGGACCAACCTCCCCACCATCGCTGCCAGGATTGATCCATGAACCGCCGGCGGAAGATTTACGAGGGCAAGGCGAAAGACCTTTACGAGGGTCCTGAGCCGGGCACTCTTGTTCAGTATTTCAAAGACGACGCCACCGCCGGCAACGGCGCCAAGCACGACATCATCGACGGCAAGGGCGTCCTGAACAACCGCATCTCCGAATACATTTTCAGCAAGCTCAACCAGCTCGGCATCCCGACGCATTTCATCCGCCGTATCAACATGCGCGAGCAGTTGATCAAGGAAGTCGAGATCATCCCGCTCGAGGTGGTGGTGCGCAACGTCGCCGCCGGCTCGCTGGTGAAGCGCCTCGGGCTCGAAGCGGGCACGCAGTTGCCGCGTTCGATCATCGAGTTCTACTACAAGGACGACGCGCTCAACGACCCGATGGTCTCGGAAGAGCACATCACCGCGTTCGGCTGGGCCACGCCCGCCGAGCTCGACGACATCATGAGCCTTGCCGTCCGGGTCAACGACTTCCTCACCGGCCTGTTCATGGGCGTCGGCATCCAGCTCGTCGACTTCAAGATCGAGTGCGGCCGCCTTTACGAGGGCGACACGATGCGCATCGTGCTCGCCGACGAGATTTCGCCCGACAATTGCCGGCTGTGGGACGTCAAGACCCGGAACAAGCTCGACAAGGACCGCTTCCGCGAAGATCTCGGCGGGCTCGTCGACGCCTACCGCGAGGTGGCGCAGCGTCTCGGCATTCTTGTGGAAACCGACAACGCGCTGACGACCGGGCCGCGTCTCGTCCAGTAACAAGCTCTTATGAGAGCCAGAGTTACCGTCACCCTCAAATCCGGTGTGCTTGACCCGCAGGGCCAGGCCATCACCGGCTCGCTCAAGAGCCTCGGCTTCGACACCGTCCAGGGTGTCCGCCAGGGCAAGGTGTTCGACGTCGAGCTGGGCGATACCGAGCCGGCCGACGCGCGCCTGCACCTCGCCGCGATGTGCGAGAAGCTCCTCGCCAACACTGTGATCGAAAACTACGCGATCGAGCTGATCTGAGGGATCAGGGCTGCGCCGCGAGCGCCGTACGGATCGTCTGAGCCATTTGCTCCATTTCCGTGGCATCCAGGCGCAGGATACCCTCTTCCGCCATCAAGGCGTGGTACTGCTGCTTTGCAAGCGGTATGCCAGCCGGCAGCGGCGCAACATGAAAATGGATGTGGCTGTTCGCCTGCCGGCTGCCCAGAGACAGCACGTAAATCCGCTCCGCTTCGAACACCCGCTTCAGCGCCCGCGACAGGCGATGCACCAGTGCCTGTAATTCGAGGTATGCCATCGGCGAAAGGTCCTCTGCCAGGTCCTCGATGTGGCGTTTTGGTGCCACAAGACAGTAGCCGCGCAGGGTAGGATATTTGCTGAGGAACGCCACATGGTCGGCGTCCTCGGCGACGACGTGGTGGATGTACTCTGGATTGCCGCGCAGCATCTCGCAGATGAAGCACGGCCCATGGGTCGAGCGGCGCACATGGCTTTCGAGATCGAAGGGCTGACGCTCGTCCATCGCGGAACCCTGCGATGAACTTCGATCCTGCGCAACCTCAGACCTCCAGCGCCGGCCGCGCCTGCCCCGTCTCGCTGTGCGTCTGCTCGAGCGTCGGGCGAATTTCGATGCTGGCGTATTTCATGATCGCGCTCTGCTTGGTCAGCGCGATGGCTTCGGCCATGTCCCTGGCTTCGATCAGCGTGAAGCCGCCCAGCCACTCCTTGGATTCGACGAACGGCCCGTCGGTCTGAGCCGCGGCGCGCCTGCCGCCATGGATGGTGACCGCGGTTTCCGGGCCCTGCAGGGGCTGGCCGAGCAGCAGGTGGCCGCTCGCCCGCAACTCGTTGTCCTCGACGATGGTGTCGTCGGTGAGCTTGGTCAGCTCGGCCTCGGTCGCGCCGTCGAAGGCGCCGGGCTCGAAGTAAACGAGGCACATGAATTTCATTTGGGTCTCCCATGCGGATTTCCCGGATAGTCGCTTGGACCCCGCCGGATTCGACACCGAATTCTAGCTGCGCGGTCCGAGCTCGATCCAGGTCGGGGCATGATCGCTGGTCTTTTCCCAGCCGCGCACGGCGAAGTCGACGTCCGATGCCAGAAGGCGCCGCCGAAGCGCCGGGCTCAACAGAAGATGATCCATGCGCAGCCCGGCGTTCCGACCGAAGGCGTTCCGGAAATAGTCCCAGTAGGTGTAGATCGCCTCGCCCGGATGCATCTGCCGCAGCGCATCTGTCCAGCCCTGCGCCACCAGCCGGGCATAGGCCTCGCGCGTTTCCGGAAAGAACACCGCATCGCCGGTCCAGCGCTCGGGCTTGTAGGCATCGAGTGGCGTCGGCACGGCGTTGTAATCGCCGCAGAGCACCACTTCGCCGCCCTGTTTCATCAATCCCGCGGCATGGCCGATCAGCCGCTCGAACCAGGCGAGCTTGTAGTCGAACTTCGGTCCTGGCGCCGGATTGCCGTTCGGCAGGTAGATGCAGCCGACGACGACCCCGCCGATCTCGGCCTCGAGATAACGGCTGTGGGTGTCGTCGGGATCGCCCGGCAGGCCGCGCCGCCGTTCGACGGGCATTTCGCCACGGGCGAGGATGGCGACACCGTTGTAGCTCTTCTGCCCGTGCCAGATGCTGCGGTAGCCCGCAGCTTCGATGGCGGCGGCCGGAAACCTGTCGTCCGAGGTCTTGATCTCCTGCAGGCAGGCGACGTCGGGAGCGGTCTCCTCGAGCCAGCGCAGCAGGACCGGCAGCCGGCCGTTCACGCCGTTGACGTTGTACGTCGCAATCCGAAAGCGCTGTTTGCTCAAGCACTTGTCTCCACGATCTGAGCTTCAATGGTGCAGTCGGGCCGAAGTTCCGGGGCCGGTGCGGCGTTCGAGTCACACACGTCGGCAATTGCAGAAAATGCGACGAGTTCGTCACCCGGGCGAATCGCGAATCCGCTAGACCGGTGGTCGTTCAGAGTTTCGTGCGGCCCCAAATGCTCAAGACCTTTTCGCTCTCCCTGCTGTTCATGCTTGCAATCGGCCTGTTGATCGCCGCATACGCCAGCATTCCGACCTGACAGCAGAGCGGAGCCAGCTTGGCTCGTATCGTCTTTCTGAGCGTTCCGGCCTACGGCCACCTCAATCCCGTCCTGCCGATCATCGCCGAGCTCGTGCGGCGCGGCCATGCCGTGACGGTATTCGACGAACCGCCGTTCGAGCGCGCCATCCGCGCGACCGGCGCGCAGTTCATCGCCTATCCACCGGCGATGAGCATGGAGGACATGGCCGCGGTACTGATCGGCGGGGACCTCATGGCGACGTTCGAGCTCTTCCTGCGCGCCAGCGCGCCGCTCTACGATTTCTGCCTCAAGGTGCTTCGCAATGACCGGCCGGACGTGCTGGTGATCGACGGTATCGCGCTCTGGGGCGAGATGGTCGGCCGGCGCCTGCGGGTGCCGACGGTGGTGGCGAGCCCGTTCTTCGCCTATGGGCTCAGCCGGCATGACGCGGCCGCCGAGATTCGCGCCAATGTCATCAACCTCGCCCGGGTCTTCCCGCCCCTGGTGATGGACTGGATCAGGGTGGCGCTGCGCGGCGTCCACCTGCTGCCGCTGCACTGGCCGCTGATGCCGGCACGGGGCAACCTCACGCTGATGCTGACGAGCCGTGAAATGCATCCGCCGGCGCGGCAGAAATACACTTTCGTCGGCGCCACGATCGATGCGCGCACCCGCAGCGAGACTTTCGATCTCAGCCGTCTCGACGGCCGGCCGGTGATCTACGTCTCGCTGGGCACGCTGATCTTCGGCAAGACCAATTTCTACGAGCGGGTGATGGAGGCGCTGGGCGACTATCCGGCACAGGTGCTGCTCTCCGCCGGCAAGGGCAGCGACCTCTCCCGCTTCCGCGGCGCCCCCGCGAACTTCATCATCGAGGAGACCTTCCCGCAGCTCGCCATTCTCGAGCACACCGACATCTTCGTGACGCCGGCCGGGCTCAACAGCGTGCACGAGGCGCTCTGGTACGGCGTGCCGATGGTGATGGTACCGCAGCATTTCGAACAGCTTCACAACGCCGAGTCCGCCGCGGCCGGCGGCGCCGGCGTATTGCTGGGGGCAGAAGCGCATGGCGGCACGGTGCCCGCGGCGCAGCTTCGCACGGCGGTGGAAACCATTGCTGCCGACCTCGACGGCTACCGGAACCGCGCCCGCAAGCTGGGCGATACGCTGCGCACCGGCGGGGGCTACGCGGAAGCTGCCAATCGCATCGAGGCGATGATCGGCGGAAAGCGTTCACCGCGCATTCAGCCGCCGCCTGCGATACCGGCGGCATCGGCTGGCTGACGTCGTTACCGGCGGCTTAACCAAACCGGTTGAATGCCTCTTAATCCCTCGCGCCTATAACCCCTTTTCGCGCCGCGTACCGAGCGCCCGAGCCCTGTAAGACGACCCGTCATGATCAAGACCTTTTCGCTCTCCGTGCTGTTCTTCCTCGCTATCGGCGTGATGTTCGCCGCCTATGCGTCGGTGCCGGTCCCGGTCTGATCGCCCAAATCGATCGATCCAGTTCTACCCATTAAGCACGCCGGCTAACCCTTTGCGCGACAAGCGCGAGCGTTAACGCCGGCTCTGCCGTATGTGCTGTCTCCAACCTGGAGTTTTGCGGCATGTCAGGTCTGAGCACCAACCGTCTTTCATGGGTCGATACGGCCAAGGGGATTTCGATCATCCTCGTGGTCATGATGTATTCCGTCTTCAATGTCGGGCAGGACGCTTCGGGCGTCGGCCTGTTCCATTACGTCATCGGCTTTGCGACCCCGTTCCGCATGCCGGAATTCTTCCTGATCTCGGGGCTGTTCCTCGATCAGGTGCTGGCGCGCACCTGGCGGTCATATGCCGACCGCCGCGTCGTGCATTACCTGTATTTCTACGCGATCTGGGCCGTGATCCACATCGTGCTCAAGATCGGCATCCTGAGCGCGTCCCCGAAGGAGGCCGCCGTCGATCTGCTCTATGCGGTCGTCGAGCCCTATGGCGTGTTGTGGTTCATCTACCTGCTCGCCGCGTTCAGCGCCGTCACCAAGCTCACCTTCGACCTCAAGGCGCCGAAATGGGCCGTGTGGGCGTTCGGTGCCGCCTTCCAGATGGCGCACATCCAGACCGGCAGCTACCTCGTCGACCAGTTCTGCGCCTACTTCGTCTACTTCTACTCGGGCTACATTTTCGCCCCGCTGATCTTCAAGATGGTCGGCTACGCTGCCGCCAATAAGCGCACCGCCCTGCTCGGTCTCGCCCTTTATGCGCTGGTCAACGTGCTGCTGGTGTTTTCGCCCGGCTACGCCGTGCTGCCCAACGAGATCCAGCTCGGCTACGCCGGTCTGCCCGGGCTGCGCCTGACGCTCGCCATCGCCGGCGCACTGGCGCTTTGCACCACCGCCGGCCTCATCACCGGACTGCGGTTCACCCACTGGCTCACCTGGCTCGGCGAACATTCGATCGTCGTCTATCTCGTCTTCGTGCTGCCGATGTCCTTCATCCGCATCGCGCTCAGCAAGATCGGCCTCGAGCACGACGTGACGACTTCGAGCTTCATCGTGATGGTCGGCTCGATCGCGGTTTCCGTCGGGCTCTATTTGCTGGTCCAGAAGACGGGCCGGGCGACGTTCCTGTTCGAACGTCCCGCCTGGGCCCACATTCCCGGCACCAAGGGCAGCCGCAGCTACGCCCCACCGGCTGTGGTCGCGGCCGAGTAGTCCTTGCAATCGCCGCGCCGACTCACCACAAGGTCGGCGCATGAAATCCGCCGTCGTCGTCTTCCCCGGACTTAACCGCGACCGCGACATGGTCGCGGCGCTGACCACGATCTCCGGCCAGAAGCCCGCCGTGGTCTGGCACAAGGACAGCGAGCTGCCCGACGTCGACCTGATCGTCATCCCCGGCGGCTTCTCCTACGGTGACTATCTGCGCGCCGGCGCCATCGCGGCGCGCTCGCCGATCATGCAGACTATCCGTGAGCGGGCGCAGCAAGGCGTGCACGTCCTGGGCGTCTGCAACGGCTTCCAGATCCTGACCGAGGCCGGCCTGCTGCCGGGCGTTTTGATGCGCAACGCCTCGCTGCGCTTCGTCTGCCGCGAGGTGCGGCTCAAGGTCGAGAGCGCCGATACCGACTTCACCCGCGGCTACGCCACGGGCCAGGTCATCACCACGCCCGTCGCCCACCACGACGGCAACTATTTCGCCGATCCCGCCATCCTCAAGGCGATCGAGGACGGCGGCCAGGTCGCCTTCCGCTACGCAGAAGGCACCAATCCGAACGGGTCGGTCAACGACATCGCGGGCGTGTTCAACCGCAAGAAGAACGTCCTCGGTCTGATGCCCCACCCCGAAAACTTGATCGAAGCCGCGCATGGCGGGATCGACGGGCGCGCCTTATTCTCCGGCCTGTTGCAGGTCGCCTGAGGATACTTCATTGCCATTGCGGAACTGGTTCATGGGCCTCGCCATCGCCGTCGGCGTGGTGGGCCTGGCGCTCGACTTCGACGCCATCGCCGGCACGATGGTCGTCGGGCCGCAGAATCCGGTGGCCCGTCCGCTCGGCAACATGCTCGTCTACTACTGGACGTTCCTGACCAATCTCAGCAATCTCGCACTCATCCTCACCTATCTCAGCGTCCTCACCGCATGGCGTTGGCTCGGCTGGTTCCGGCATCCGGTGACGCGCGCCGGCATCGCCGGGATCATCGCCCTGGTCATGGGCTTTTACCACTTCATGCTCGCCCCGGCCCTGCACGACCTGCCGGCGACGGTGACGATCTCCAACATCCTGCTGCACTACTGCACGCCGGTGCTGTTCCTCGCCTGGTGGCTGGTTTTCGCCCCGCACGGCACGCTGCGGTGGCGCGACCTGCCGATGATGCTGGTCCCCGGCCTCAGCTATGTCGCCTACGTGCTCATCCGCGGCCCGATCGCCGGCGAATACCCCTACACCATCCTCGATCCGACCTTCGCGCTCCCCGGCCAGGCCCCGCAGGGCTACCTGGGCGTTGCCATCGGCGTCGGCGTGCTGGTGGTGATGGTTGCGATCTTCGACTTGCTCCTGATCGCCGTTGACGGTTTGATCGCCCGCAGACAGCAACCCGCCTGAGGGGCGCGACGGGTGAAGCAGGCCATGACCTGGATCGGATTCGTGCTGGGCGCGGCAGCGCTCATCCTGCAATTCGCCATCACCATCCCCTTGCGCCTCAGCAACGGCGACAGTCTTGGTGGCGCCGTCGTCTTCTACTTCTCGTTCTTCACGATCCTCACCAACCTCCTGTTGGTGCTGATCTATTCGTCCGAGCTCTGGCTGTGGCCTTGGCTCGGCTGGCTCCGCTCGCCGGTGACGCGTGGCATGCTGGCGGCGGCGATCACGCTGGTGATGGTGTTCTACCACTTCGTGCTCGCCCCGGCCTGGGACCCTGAGGGCTGGGCGCTCGTGGCCGACACCGCGCTTCACTACGCCACGCCCATCGTCTATCTCGTCTGGTGGGTGGCGACCGTCCCCCACGGCCAACTCAGATGGTCCGATATCCCGGCCATGCTGGTGCCTCCGACGCTCTACCTGATCTACGTGCTGATCCGCGGCGCGGCGATCGGCGAGTACCCGTATCCGATCCTCGAAGCTAACCGCATCGGTTATGGCGTCGTGGCCCTCAACGTGCTCGCCGTATTGATCGGCCTCACGGCGTTCTGCGCCGTCGTCATCGCGCTCGACCGCCGGCTCGGCCGGGCCAAGGGGCCGCAATGAGCCTTGCGGAACGGAACGTCTTTGGCGAGCCGCTCGTCCCCTGCTCGACCGACCCCATGACGGGCTTCTTCCGCACCGGCGCCTGCGCCGCCGGCCCGGACGATATCGGCCGCCACCTGATCTGCTGCGAGATGACCGCGGAATTCCTGGCGTTCAGCAAATCGGTCGGCAACGACCTCAGCACGCCGCACCCCGAATGGGGCTTTCCCGGCCTCGAGCCCGGCGACCGCTGGTGCCTCGTTGCCGCCCGCTGGGTCGAAGCGCACAAGGCCGGTGCCGCCCCACGCGTCGCCCTGCTCTCCACGCACGAAGCCGCCCTGCGCTACACGGACCTCGCAACGCTCAAGGCCTATGCGCTCGATCTGGCGTGAGTAACCGGCCCAAGAGGCTGTAACGCGCCGAAATCCTGCGCTAAGAGGGCCGGACCGAGCCCTCCCCTGTTGCGGTCCAATGGCTTTCGACAATACGCGCGAGATCACCCCCCAGCTCGTTGCCGATCATGGCCTCAAGCCGGACGAGTACCAGAAGATCCTGGACCTGATCGGCCGCACGCCGACCTACACGGAGCTCGGCATCTTCTCGGCGATGTGGAACGAGCATTGCTCGTACAAGTCGAGCAAGAAGTGGCTCCGCACGCTGCCGACCAAGGGGCCGCGCGTCATCCAGGGGCCGGGCGAAAACGCCGGCGTGGTCGACATTGGCGACGGCCAGGCGATCGTCTTCAAGATGGAGTCGCACAACCACCCCAGCTACATCGAACCCTATCAGGGCGCGGCGACGGGCGTCGGCGGCATACTGCGCGACGTCTTCACCATGGGCGCCCGGCCGGTGGCGGCAATGAACGCGCTGCGCTTCGGCGCGCCGGACCACGAAAAGACTCGCCACCTCGTCTCGGGCGTGGTTGCCGGCGTCGGCGGCTACGGCAATTCGTTCGGGGTGCCCACCGTGGGCGGCGAGGTCGAGTTCGACGAGCGCTACAACGGCAACATCCTCGTCAATGCCTTCGCCGCCGGTCTCGCCGACACCGACAAGATCTTCTACTCGAAGGCCGAGGGCATCGGCCTGCCGGTGGTCTATCTCGGCGCCAAGACCGGGCGCGACGGCGTCGGCGGCGCCACGATGGCGTCGGCCGAGTTCGGCGACGACATCGAGGAGAAGCGTCCCACCGTGCAGGTCGGCGATCCCTTTACCGAAAAGCGCCTGCTCGAGGCCTGTCTCGAGCTGATGGCGACCGGTGCGGTGATCGCCATCCAGGACATGGGTGCGGCGGGCCTCACTTGCTCGGCCGTCGAGATGGGCGCCAAGGGCGACCTCGGCATCGAGCTCGACCTCGATCAGGTACCGGTGCGCGAAGAGAACATGACTCCATACGAAATGATGCTCAGCGAAAGCCAGGAGCGCATGCTCATGGTGCTGCATCCGGAGAAGGAGACCGAGGCCCGCGCCGTGTTCGAGAAATGGGAGCTGGATTTCGCCACCGTCGGGCACACCACCGATGATTTGCGCTTCCGCGTGAAGTGGCACGGCGCGGAAGTCGCGAACCTGCCCATCAAGGACCTCGGTGATCAGGCACCGGAATACGACCGTCCGTGGACCATGCCGGCTCCCGCAAAGCCGCTCGAGGCGAACGATATTCCACAGATGGACGTCGCCGATGCGCTGCTCAGGCTCGTCGGCTCCCCGGCGCTGAGTTCGCGGCGCTGGGTGTACGAACAATACGACACCTGGATCCAGGGTAATTCGTTGCAGCGCCCGGGCGGCGACGCCGGCGTCATCCGCGTCGACGGCCCCAATCGGAAGAAGGCCCTCGCCTTCTCGTCGGATGTCACGCCACGCTATTGCGAGGCCGATCCGTTCGAAGGCGGCAAGCAGGCCGTGGCCGAGTGCTGGCGCAACCTGAGCGCCGTCGGCGCCGAGCCGATCGCGGCGACCGACAATCTCAATTTCGGCAATCCCGAGCGGCCCGAAATCATGGGTCAGTTGGTCGAGGCTGTGCGCGGCATCGGCGAAGCCTGCCGGGCGCTCGACTTCCCGATCGTTTCGGGCAACGTGTCGCTCTACAATGAGACCAACGGCCGGGGCATCCTGCCGACGCCCACCATCGGCGGCGTCGGCCTCATCGACGACTGGAGCCGCACGGCCCGTATCGGCTTTGCCGCACCCGACGAGTGCATCCTCTTGATTGGCGCGCCCGACTGGTGGGGCACGCACCTGGGTCAGTCAATCTATCTGCGCGAGCTGTTCGGTCGCAAGGACGGGCCGCCGCCGCCGGTCGACCTGGCGCTCGAAAGGAAGGCCGGCGACCTCGTCCGCATCCTCATCCGCGACGGCCATGCCACGGCGGTCCACGATCTGAGCGATGGTGGCCTCGCGGTGGCGCTGGCCGAGATGGCGATGGCGTCAGGCATCGGCGCCACTGTCAACCAGCTCGACGGCGGCGACCCGATCCCGCAGTTCTTCGGCGAAGACCAGGCGCGCTATCTCGTGACGGTAAAGCGCAGCTTCCTCGACCGGTTCTACGAGGAGATCTACCCCTATGCCGGCCTCTTCGCGCCCTGGATCGGGACGACCGGCGGCACAGCGCTCACGCTCGGCAAGGCGCGCCCGCTCGCGATCGGCGACCTCAAGGCTGTCTATGAGGGCTGGTTCCCGACCTTCATGTCCGGTGAAATCGCGGCCTGACGCGCGCCGGCCGGCCCGGGCTGCGCTTGGGCCGCTCGCTGCGCCAGACGTAGACCGCAAGGCTTAGCAACGCCGCGAGAAAGGCCATGATCAGCACGACGTCGCCGATGTCCGGCATGAGCCTTGCACTCACGCAGCGTGGGCGGCAACCCGTCTGGTCCGGCGATGCGGGGGCGAATGCGGCTGCTCGAGCCGGCGATCGGCCGCGATCTCGGCGACCACGCCGGCGATGTCGACTTCAACGGCGGCAAGGACGGCCTGCAGCGTTTTGGCCGTCTTCTTCTTTGCGGGCATAGTCTTCATGGTCGAAAACTCACGCAAGTACTGTGCCTACTAGAAAACACCCGAACGACTTCGGCGGCAAATGCTCGGTAAATACAAAGTAAATGCACGTGGTTAATTTTGCGTGGCGGGAACGAAATCCCGTCCGTTGAAGGGGTCCCACATGCATGCCATATCTCAACGAAACCGGCGGTGGAGACGAACCATGCCCATGACGGCATCCGAGATCGAAAAGCGTATCAAGACCGCCCTGCCCGACGCCAAAATCGAGCTCGACGACCTGGCCGGCGACGACAACCATTGGCGTGCCAAAGTCACGTCGGAAGCGTTCCGCGGCAAATCCCGCGTGCAGCAGCATCAGATCGTCAATGCCGCGTTCGGCCCGGACATGGGGACGACGCTGCATTCGCTCGCAATCCAGACGGCAGTGCCCGACTAGGAGCGGCGTGTAACCTTCGGATGGCGAGCGAATCCTGGACCGACGATGAAAACGACCTGATCGTCGCTGACTATTTTGGCATGCTCGCCGATGACTTGGCCGGTCGACCGTACAATAAGGCCGAGCACAACAGGCGTCTGCAGACCCGGATTTCCCGCTCACGTACGTCAATCGAGTTCAAGCATCAGAACGTAAGCGCGGTCTTGAAGGCTTTCGGCGAGACCTGGATTCCGGGCTACAAGCCCGCATTCAATTTCCAGGGCTCGTTGCTGGACGCTGTCGCCAAATGGCTCGCCCAAAATCCTCGTCGTTCGGGGATGGTCGAACAATCATTGCGTCAGCGCGCTCTGAATGAAAGGGGGCAGCTATGGATCGGTCCCCCACCGACGCTGAGCAATCAGCCTCCGCCGGAGGAACTCGATCAGATATTGCACATCGCGCGCAAATTCGACGTCGCGGGCCGGGATGAGCGAAACCACGCTTTGGGCAGGCTGGGTGAGGAACTTGTCTTGTTGCACGAACGGTCAACTCTAGCGGCCCTTGGACGCAAAGACCTCGCGAAACGCGTAAGGTGGACTTCGCAGGAGGACGGCGACGGTGCGGGCTTCGATATTGCCAGCTTTCTGCCAGACGGTCGGGACCGACTGATCGAGGTGAAAACGACGAATGGCTGGGAACGGACGCCCTTCCTGATCAGCCGCAATGAGTTGGCAGTCGCCGATGAAAGGCGGAGTGAGTGGTCGCTTGTGCGCTTGTGGAATTTTTCGCGCGAGCCAAAGGCGTTTGAGCTCTATCCTCCGTTGGACCGACACGTGTCTCTGACGGCGACCTCTTTTCAGGCGAGCTTTCAGTAAGACGGATTGTCTATCGTCAGGTCCCGATGCATGCCTCGACATCGACGCAAAGTCGGCCTATTTACTCAGGAAATCTCCCGGCGCGCGCGTGGTCGTGCATCTGAAAGGCCCTTGGCATGAGCGACATCAATTCCGTCATCGACGAGCAGGTGAAGAGCAACGACGTGTTCCTCTACATGAAGGGCACGCCGGACTTCCCGATGTGCGGCTTTTCCGGTCGCGTCGTACAGATCCTCGACTATCTGGGCGTCGACTATAAGAGCGCCAATGTGCTCGAGGACCAGGCGTTGCGCGAGGGTATCAAGGCCTATGCCAACTGGCCGACCATTCCGCAGCTCTACGTGAAGGGCGAGTTCGTCGGCGGCGCCGATATCGTCACCGAGATGTTCCAGGCGGGCGAACTGCAGTCGCACCTCGCCGAGAAGGGCATCGCGGTCAAGCAGCCGGCCTGATCGTCCAAGCTGTGCAGAGCCGGAGTTCCCTCCGGCTCGCGCCGAATTCACGATATTTATTAGTATCCTAAGCTTGAATCGGCACAGTGGCCGGTCCATACCGCGCATACGAGGCGCCTTCCCCCCGGCGTCGGTTCATCGATGACCAATCAATCTCATCTCACCCGGGCCCTGTCCGGGGTAGAATTCATCGGGCTGATGGCGGCCCTGATGGCGCTCAATTCGCTCGCCATCGACGTCATGCTGCCGGCGCTGCCGGCCATGGGCGACGCGCTCGGCGTCGCCAGCGACAACGAGCGCCAGCTCGTGATCTCGGCCTATATGGTCGGCTTCGGCATCGCGCAGCTTTTCTTCGGCCCGATCACCGACCGCTTCGGCCGGCGCTCTCCGCTGTTCGTGGGCATGGTGATTTACATCATCTGCGCCTTCGCCGCGACCTTCGCGCCGACCTTCGGACTGCTGCTTGCCGTGCGCTTTGCGCAGGGCGTGGGCGCCGCCGCCACCCGCGTCATCGCCATGTCGGTGATCCGCGACCGCTATTCGGGCCGCGAGATGGCCTCGATCATGTCGCTGACCTTCATGGTTTTCATGGCGCTGCCGATCCTCGCGCCAGGCATCGGCCAGGTGATCCTGTTCGTCGGCACCTGGCACTACATCTTCCTGTTCATGACGGGCCTCGCCATCGTCATCATGGTCTGGGCTTTCTTCCGGATGCCGGAGACGCTCCATCCCGAATACCGGCGCGAGCTCAAGCTCTCGGTGATCACCGACGGCTTCCGGCTGGTGTTCGGTAACCGCCTGGCGATCTTTTACGGCATTGCAGGCATGTTCTTCTTCGGCTCGAACATGGGCTTCATCATTTCGAGCCAGCAGATTTTCGTCGACATCTACAAGTTCGGCGACTGGTTCCCTGTCGCCTTCGCCGCCGTGGCCTCGCTGATGGCGGTTGCGAACTTCGTCAATTCGCGCATCGTCAAGCAGTACGGCCAGCGCCGCGTGAGCCACAGTGCAACGCTGGTCTATATCGCCTGCGGGGCGGTGCTGCTCGCCCTCAGCCTGCGGGGCCAAGTCGATTTCTGGGCGTTCTTTTCGATCCTGGCGATCATGCAGTTCGCCTTTGCCTGCGCCTCGTCCAACGTCAACTCGCTGGCGATGGAGCCGCTCGGCCAGGTCGCCGGCACCGCGGCGGCGGTGTTCGGCTTTCTGCAGACGGTGGGCGGCGCGGTCCTCGGCACGCTCATCGGCCAGCAGTTCAACGGCACGCTCACGCCCAATTCCGCGGGCTTCGTGGTCATGGGCCTGCTGGTCCTCGCCTGCATCCTCATCGCCGAGAGCGGCAAGCTCTTCGGCGTCAGCAAGGAGTACCAGCAGGGCTCCGCGGCGTTCGCGGAATAGCCGGCGTCAGTTCTTGATGCCGGCGAAGATCGTCCAGCCCAGCATCGGCCGGGTGACCCTGAGATAGTGCCCCCAGTCATCGTTGCTCTTGTCGAGCACGGCGTCACGATCGGGGTGGCTCAGGTTCTCACGGGCCCAGCGCAACGCCGTGTGGCGGTGGTGGCTGGCATAGCGCTCGAAATCGGCATCGGAGGCCGAGATCATCGCCGACACTTCGACGCCGTGGCGCTGCACGATGCTGGCGGCGTCGACCGGGTCGAGCGGCAAATGCTGGTGCGTGTAAACCGCCGGCCGATGCTTCAGCGTGATATCGCCGATCACCACGGCGCCGCCGGACCGCGCGGCATTGGCCATCCACTCGACCGCCGACACGAACCCGCCGAGCGCAAAGCTCGCGCCGAGGCACAGCACGATGTCGTAGCTGCCGGGCTCCGGCGCGAAGGTCTCGGCGGGTCCTTCGACATACTCGATCTTGCCCTTCGCCGGCCGCTTGCCGCGCGCGAAGCTCAGGAACGCCGGATTGGTCTCGAGGCCGGTGCCGGCAATGCTGTAGCGCTCCGCCCATTGCCGCATCACCCAGGCCTTGCCGCAACCGACGTCGAGCACGCGGGCGCCGTCGCGGATGTCGCAATAGTCGTCGAGCAGCCTGAGCTTGCGGTCCGTGACCGGGTTCTGGATTTCGATAT
Organism: Devosia sp.; assembly: GCA_035564755.1. GTDB lineage: Bacteria > Pseudomonadota > Alphaproteobacteria > Rhizobiales > Devosiaceae > Devosia_A. The sequence continues at coordinate 26,860 of DATMTK010000261.1, forward strand.
CGGCTTCGGCGATTGCCCAGTAGTCGGCCTGGTCCACGGGTGTCCTCCTCAACCGGAACGCTGCACTATACGGTGAAGACCTCGCGGCGCAGAAGGCTCCACTGCTCCTTGTCGCATGCCAGCAGGAGGCCGCCGCTCAAATCGGTCGGCCGGTACTCCGACCCGTCGAACTTGCGCACATAGGCGCCCGCTTCGGCGCAGATCAGCGTGCCCGGCAGATGGTCCCACGGCATCAGCTTGTTGAACAGCACGGCGTGGCAGTGCCCCGACGCCATGGTGCGATAGTCGTGACCGGCGACGCGGTAATTCGCCGAGATCGCAAGCTTGGCGAGGTTGCCCAGCACCTGCGCCTTGTAGGCGGGATCGAGGAAGCTGATCGAGACGTGCGCGACCGTTTGCGCCAGCGGCACCGCCCGGGCGACCTTCAGCCGTTCGCTGGCGCCGTTCGGCCGGTGCAGCCAGGTGCCGCCGCCCTGTTCGGCCAGCACCCAGTCGTCGCCCATCGGATCGTAGATGATGCCGGCGACCGCCTCGCCCTTCACCACCACCGAGGCCATTACGGCGTAGAGCGGCAATCCAGCGGCAAAATTGGCCGTGCCGTCGACCGGGTCGACGGTGATCGCGAGGTCCGCGCCGCCCACGCGGTGCAGCAGTGCCGGATCGGCCGCGACCGATTCCTCGCCAACCACGACCGCCTCCGGCCAGCGCTTGGCGATCTCCAGCTTGATGCGGCGCTCGGCCTCCGTGTCCGCCTCGGTCACGAGATCGGTGGCGCTGCTCTTGGTGTGGATCGTTTTCGGATCGAGGCGCCGGAAGCGTGGCAGGATTTCGGCCTTGGCGGCCTCGCGCAGGATCGCCGCCAGTTCTAGCACGTCGACCTTGGTCATCGTGCCGGACTGCCCGGCATCAGGCTTGCGAAGTCGAACAGCTTGGGGTCGAGCATGTGGCTCGGCCGGATGTTGCCGAGGGCGCGGATCATCACGTCCTTGCGGCCGGGCATCCTGCGCTCGATGTCGTCGAGCATCGCCTTCATGGCGTTGCGCTCGAGCCCTTCCTGCGATCCGCAGAGGTCGCAGGGAATGATCGGGAACGCCATCGCGTCGGCGAACCTCTGCAGATCGTCCTCGGCGCAGTAGATCAACGGCCGCAGCACCTCGACGTCGCCGTCGTCGTTGAGCAGTTTTGGCGGCATCGCCGCGAGCTTGCCGCCGTGAAAGAGGTTCATGAAGAACGTCTCGAGGCTGTCCTCGCGGTGATGACCGAGCACCAGCGCCGAACAGCCCTCCTCCCGCGCGATGCGGTAGAGGTGGCCGCGCCTGAGACGTGAGCAGAGCGAGCAGTAGGTCGCGCCCTCGGGCAGCTTGTCGGTGACGATCGAGTAGGTGTCCCGGTATTCGATCCGATGCGCTAGACCATTGCGTTCCAGGAACTCGGGCAGGATGTGCTTGGGAAAGTTAGGCTGCCCCTGGTCGAGGTTGCAGGCCAGAAGCTCGACCGGCAGCAGGCCGCGCCATTTGAGGTCGAGCAGGATCGCCAGCATGCCGTAGCTGTCCTTGCCGCCTGACAGCGCCACCAGCCAGCGCTCGCCCGGCCGGACCATGCCGAATTTGTCGATCGCCTCGCGGGTCAGTCGCACCAGCCGCTTGCGCAGCTTGTTGAACTCGACCGTCCGTGGCGCATCGCGGAACATCGGATGCGCGCCGGCCTCCTCTTCCACGCTCTGTTCGATCTGCGCTTTGCCGACGATCTCGTTCATTTCGCTTGGGTGATAACCTTTTGGCAGCACCCCGGAAACCCCCATCTGCCCGAGATTACAATGAGGTAAGTCGGGCGCACTTTCCTTGCTCCCTGCCGTTACTGTCAGTTACATGACGGCAACCGAGGCCGAGGAGAACCGCCGGTGTTCCGTTCTTTCTTCCCCAATCCGCAAACCTTCTTCGTCTCGGCGATCGCCTGGACCGCCGTCGCGATGACGCTGTGGTTCACCGGCGGCGCGTGGCTCGAGCACTATCTGAGCCTGGGGCCGTGGCTTGCGATGCCGACCACGGACCCAGCCAATCCGCCCTTCTTCGATACCCACAAGGTATGGCTCTACGAATACGTGATCGTCGCCGGCTATCTGTTCTGCGTGCCGTGGGCGATCTGGAGCGACAACCGCCGCTGGTACTGGTGGAGCGTCGTGTGCACCGTGACCATCATCGAGGTGGTCTATTTCAACGTCCAGGTCAGCGCCTGGCTCAACGACTGGTACGGCTCGTTCTACGACCTGATCCAGAATGCACTCGACCCGAGCAAGAAGGGCTCGGTCACGATCGACGAATATCTGGGGCAGATCTCGACCGTCGCCATCGTCATCGCGGTCAACGTCTTCGTGCTCGTACTCAACGCCTTCCTCAATGCGCACTACCTCTTCCGGTGGCGCCGGGCGATGACCTTCTACTACATGGCGAACTGGCCGCAGGTGCGCACCATCGAAGGCGCGGCGCAACGCATTCAGGAAGACACGCAGAACTTCTCCTCGATCATCGAAGGCATCGGGCTGAACATCGTGTCGTCGTTCATGACGCTCATCGTCTTCCTGCCGATCCTGTGGGGGCTGTCGACCCACCTGCTGGACCTGCCGTGGATCGGCCATGTCGACGGCGCGCTCGTCTGGCTCGCGCTGTTCCAGGCCGTCGCCGGCACCGTCCTTTTCGCGGTCGTCGGTGTCCGCCTCCCCGGCCTGAACTTTGCCAACCAGAGGGTCGAGGCGGCATTCCGCAAGGAGCTCGTCTATGGCGAGGACAATGCCGGACGCGCGCAGCCGGTCACCATCCGCGACCTCTTCCGAAACGTGCAGCGCAACTACTTCCGCATCTACTTCCACTACACCTATTTCAACGTCGCGCGGTACGCCTTCATCAACGCGGCGCAGTTCTTCCCCTACCTCGCGATGGGTCCGACGATCGTCGCCGGCGCGATCACCTTCGGCATCTTCAACCAAATCCTCAACGCCTTCGGCCAGGTGGCGGATTCGTTCAGCTTCCTGATGAATTCGTGGACGACGATCATCAACCTGATCTCCATCTTCCAGCGCCTGCGCGGCTTCGAAAGGCAGATCCCGGTCGCGACGAAGATCTTCGCCAACGACTACGATGACCCACGCTTCCTCGCGACCGAGACGGTTCCGACCGACGCAGCCGTTGCGGTGCCGCAGGAGTAGAAGCGGCTCACTCCCCCGGCCGCTGCCGACTGTCGCGGCGGCCACGCACGAAGATGTTGACGACGTTGCCGTCGGGGTCGCGCAGGAGCATCGAGCGGTTCCCCCAGGGCATGTCGCTCGGCGGCATGACAATGTCGGCGTCCAGTGACTTGGCCTGCTCGTGGAGGGCATCGACATCGTCGACCTGGAACTCGATCATCGCCGAGCGGTTGCTGGCGGCGACCGCCGCCCCGGCATTGAACTGCCGGATCAGGCTTTCATCGGAGATGGCAAGGCTGGCGCCGCCGAGGCGGAACTCCGCAAAAACCGGGGCGGGCCGCGTCGGCTCGACACCGGTCAAAGATTCGTAGAACGATACCAGCCGATCGAGGTCGGCAGTGACGAGGCGGACCGAAGCGAATTGCATGGGAAGATCCTTGGTTTGACCAGGATGTCCTGTGCCCGTGCCCTGCCAAGTTTTGTCAGCAGTCGGCGCAAACGAAAAGGCCGCCCCGAGGGCGGCCCTTGAACTTCGATCCGGTCCGGATCAGCGCGAGTAGAACTCCACCACCAGGTTCGGTTCCATCTGCACCGGGTACGGCACGTCGGCGAGGGCCGGGACGCGCACATAGGTCGCAACCTGCTTGGAGTGATCGGCTTCGACGTATTCCGGCACATCACGCTCGGCGAGCTGGTTGGCCTCGAGGACGACCGCGAGCTGCTTGCTCTTGTCCTTGATCTCGACCTTATCGCCGGGCTTCACCTGGTACGACGGGATGTTGACGCGCTTGCCATTGACCAGGATGTGGCCGTGGCTCACGAACTGGCGCGCGGCGAACACGGTCGCGACGAACTTGGCGCGATAGACGATCGCGTCGAGACGGCTCTCCAGCAGGCCGATCAGCCGCTCGCCGGTGTCGCCCTTGATGCGGGCGGCTTCGGTGTAGAGCTTCTTGAAGGCCTTCTCGGTGATCGAGCCGTAGTACCCCTTGAGCTTCTGCTTGGCGCGGAGCTGCAGGCCGTAGTCCGAGGTCTTGCCCTTGCGGCGCTGGCCGTGCTGGCCCGGGCCATAGGCGCGGGCGTTGAGCGGCGAGGACGGACGGCCCCAGATGTTTTCGCCAAGACGGCGGTCGATCTTGTGCTTGGCTTGAATGCGCTTCGACATCGTAATCCTTTCAGAACGTCGAAAGTGATTGCGCCCTCCTCTGCCCCACCTTGCGGAGGAGCCGACAGATTCCATGGTTTCAGGGAATCCCGGGTGCGCTCTACGGGCCAAAAGCCCGGAAAGTGGGGCTCACCTAGAGGCAAGCCCCCAAAAAGTCAAGCGATCGGCGAGCTGGCCGTTGCTACGCCTCGCGCCGGTCCAGCCGCCGCGCCTCGCGCAGCTTGGGAAAGGCGATGCTCCAGATCAGTGCGACGGCCATCGTCGCGCCACCGCCGGCCGCCACCGCGATGATGGCGCCGAGCGGTGCCGAGCCCAGCAGCGACCCGATGATCTTACCCATGGTGCCGGCGCGGAACTCGCCGAGCTCGTTGCTCGCGCCGATGAATACGGAGTTGACGGCATTGACGCGCCCGCGGACGTCGTCCGGCGTCCAGAGCTGCATCAGGGTTTCGCGGATCGAGACCGAGACCATGTCGCAGGCGCCCATCAGCATCAGCAGCGGGAAGCTCAGCCAGATGCTGGGGCTGATGCCGAACAGCAGCGTAAACAGGCCGAACAGGGCCACGAAGATGAACAGGATCCGTCCCGCCCGGTCCCGCACCGGCGACCGCGCCAGAAAGAGCGCCACCGGGATCGCGCCAAGGCCCGGCGCCGCACGCATGAAGCCGAGCCCGGTGGCGCCGACATGCAGCACGTCGAGCGCGAAGACCGGCATGAGCGCCGTCGCCCCGCCCAGCAGCACCGCGAACAGGTCGAGCGAGATGGCGCCCAGCACGACCTTTTCGTGCCAGATGTAGTGGAAGCCCGCGAGCAGCGTATTCACGCTGGTCGCCGCGTGGGACACCCGGTGCTTGGGCGCCGCGATCATCAGAACGCTGCCCACCGCCAGCAGCGAAAACAGCCCTGCGGTCCCAAAGGCAAGCTGCAGCGAGATGCTCGCCAGCACGCCGCCCACGACCGGTCCAATGATATTGGCGATCTGCCAGGCCGACGCCGTCAGCGAGATGGCGCTGGCCAGGGCCGGGGTCGGCACGATGTTGGGGGCGAGCGAGGACGCCGCAGGTCCGGTGAAGGCGCGTGCCGATCCGATGACGGCGAGAAACATGAAGACCGGCCACACCCCGGCGGTGCCGACGAGGCTGTAGACCAGCAGTCCCATCGCGCAGATGAATTCGACCGACCCGGCGATGGCGATGATCAACCGACGGTTGAAGCGGTCCGCAACGAGGCCGGTCACCAGCACCAGCAGGAACGCGGGCGTGAAAGTCGACAACCCCACCAGGCCCAGCATGAACTGGTCGCGGGTGATGAGATAGACCTGCAGCGCCACGGTAATGCCCATGATCTGGGCGGCGAAGCTGGTCAGGTTGGTCGCGGCCCAGAAGAAGCGGTAGTCGCGATAGGCAAAGGCTCGGGGCGACGGTCCACCTTCGGTGGACGCGCTCGCGGATTCTTCGCGCAGCATATGTGAAAATCCCTATGCCCGGCGCAACCTTCGCGCGGCCCAAGAGGCCCTCACGTCCGATCGGGGCGTTCTGCCCCTAATCTCTGACGCCGCCGGATGCAACCGGTTTCCGGTTATTTCACCGGGTCACTTGGCTGGTCCTTGGTCGGCCGGTTGGCCTTGGGACGCTCATGCTTGCGCTCGATCGACGAGATGACGCCGTGCAACGTTCGTACCTCCTGCCCCGAAAGTGTGCCGCGGCTCAGCATCGCGCGCAGATTGTTCACAACGGTGGGCCGCTTGTCGGGCGCCGTGAAGAAGCCGGCATCGTCCAACGACTGCTCGAGATGTTCGAAGAGCTTCAGCAGTTCGCCCTTGGTCGCCGGCTCGGCAACCGTTTCGGAGAACAGCAGCTTGTTGCCGAGGTCGCTCTGCCGGCGCCACTCATAGGCGATGATGAGCACCGCCTGCGCGATGTTGAGCGACGCGAATGCCGCCTCGACCGGCAGCGTCACGATCGCGTCGGACAGCGCCACCTCTTCGTTGTAGAGGCCCCAGCGCTCGCGGCCGAACAGGATGCCGGCCTTGGCGCCCGTGCCGATATGCGAGATGACGCGCTGCGCCGCCTCTTCAGGTCCGTAGACAGGCTTCTGCAGGTCGCGCCGGCGGGCGGTCGTGGCGTAGACCAGTGACAGATCCGCGATCGCCGCCTCGGTGGTCGGAAACACCGTCACCTTTTCGATCACGTGGTCGGCGCGCGAGGCGGCCGCGATCGCCTTCTCGTTGGGCCAGCCGTCGCGCGGGTTGACCAGCCGCAAATCCCAGAGGCCGAAATTGGCCATGGCGCGCGCCGTGGTGCCGATGTTTTCGCCGAGCTGCGGCTCACACAGGATCACCGCGGGGCTCGCGTGATATTCGAACTTCTGCGTCTTGTCGGTACCGGCCATGGCGGGCAGTTACGGCACCGTCCAGCCGAGATCAAGCGCGGGCCGCTACGCCACCTTGTGGCGGGTGATCTCGCGAACCTTGCTGCCGCGCTGCCATTCGCGGTCGAGGATGGCAAAATGCAGCTCCTCGTCCCATTCGCCCTGGAACAGCGCGTGTTCGCGATAGTGCGCCTCGAGCCGCATACCGAGGTCCTTCAGCAGCCTGGCCGACGCCTCGTTCTTGCCGGCCGTTCGGGCAAAGATGCGGTGGAACTTGAACTTCTCGAAGCCGAGCGTCAGAACTGCCTTTACCGCCTCAGTGCCATAGCCGGTGTTGCGGTAGACCGGGGCGACGGCAAAGCGCACCTCGGCCTGTGCTGCGGTCGCGTCGGTGTAGCGCAACGAGACGTGGCCGATCACCTTGTCGTCCGACTTGCGGACGACGGCCAGCGTCAGCACTTCGCCGGGACGCGACAGGCGCGTCTGCTTGCGCAGCGACTCGAAGGCGGTCTTGGCCTCGGTCTTGTCGCGCGCCTTCCAGTCCAGGTAGCGCTGGACGTCGGGCAGCGAGTAATAGCCGAGAACCTCCTGCAGGTCGCTCTTTTCGAACGTCCGCAGGATGAGCCGGTCGGTTTTGACGGTGAGTTCGGTCGTGGTCATTTTCGACGCGCCCTCCGTTGCGCAATCGAGCCCTGACCATGGAACGTGAGGCGTTGCGCCGAGTTCCGGCGGCCCTCGGAACTAAATTTTCACCGACCGACGCAAATCTGTCGCGATTCAGGCTGCCGCGCCGGACCAATCCCGGTCGAGAATCGAGAAGATCAGCTCTTCGTCCCAGCGTCCCTTGACGAAGGCGTGCTCATGCAGGTGCGCCTCCTCGCGCATGCCGAGGCGTGCCATCACTTTTGCCGAGGCCGCGTTGCGCGCATCGCATCGCGCATAGACCCGATGCAGCCGCACCTGCCCGAAGGCAAAACCGAGCAGCGCCTGCGCCGCTTCCGTCGCGTGTCCCTGTCCCTGCGCCTCGGGATGGAGGATGTAGCCGATCTCGGCCTGCTCGTCGGCGATGCTGCGCCAGATCAGCGACACCTCGCCGATGAGACGGCTATCCGCCTTGCGTTCGACGGCCAGCAGGATCTTGTCGCCCTCGCCTGCGAACGCGATCTGCCCGGCGCGCAGCCGCACGGCCTCGGCGCATTCCTCGTGGCTCATGGGGTCGTCGAACAGATAGCGCGCGACCGCCGGCAGGCTGCGGTAAGCGAACACTGCATCCACGTCGCCGCGGTTGAACGGCCTGAGCTTCAGGCGCTCCGTCTCCATCGGGTAGCGCGGCACGTAGAGGACGGTGGCGGGCAGAGGCACGTTACTCATGGCGCGGGGCGTAAGCCGGGCCGTCCCCTAAATCAACCGGCTTGCAGGCGGCCAAACGGCGAGGCAGCCTCTGGCGCATGGATCGCAAGCCCCGCCCCATCGTCGACCTCACGGCAAACTGCGCCTGCGGCGCTGTTTCCATCAAATTTTCGGGCAAAGTGCTGGCAATGTTCCTGTGCTCCTGCGAGGACTGCCAGCGCGCCACCGGCACCGGCCATTCGGCCGTCGTCCTGGCCCGGCCGGCGGACGTGACCTTCACCGGCACGGCCAAATCCTTCGCCCGCCCGGCAAATTCGGGCGCGACGCTCACGCGCTCATTCTGCCCTGAGTGCGGCACACCGCTCGTGGCCCGTTCGAGCCGGGCGCCGGACCTGCTGATGCTGCCGGTCGGCCTCTTCGGCGAGGCTGCCGCCGAATGGTATCTTCCGAACCAGTTGATCTTCGCCCGCAGCCACCGCGACTGGGACCTGATCGATCCGTCCCTGCCGCAGCACGCCACCTATCGGGACGAGGGAGCGATGATGTGACCGCCCTCCTCTTCGTTCACGGTGGCGGTGACGATGCCTACCGGTACGACAAGGACATCGTCGATCGCCTGCAACCACTGCTCGGCGCCGGGATGAGAATCGACTTTCCTCGTATCGTCGGACTTGAAGGGCTCGATTGGGATGCAGTTGCCCATGACCTCGGCAACACCCTACGCGACCTGCCCCAAGGCTCGGTGGTCATCGCACATTCGGTCGGCGCGTCGGCGGTCGTGAAGCTTCTGGCGGAGGGAGCGCGGCCGCGGTTGGCGCATCTGTTTCTGCTCGCGCCGCCCTACAACGGCACGGACAGCGAATGGGGTGACACCGACTTCGCGTTTGCTGCCGACCTCGCAGCGCACCTGCCCAGGGGGCTCCCCATCACCCTCTATCACTCGGACGACGACGAGATCATTTCGGCGTCGAACGCCAAACGCTATGCCGCGAAGATCCCTGAGGCTGAGACCGTAATTCGCCACGGGGGCGGTCACCAGTTCCGCGGCGATCTCCACTTTCTGGCAGAGGCCATTATGGGTGTTGCATGAGCGAGGCTTCGGACCTGTTGGCCAACCGCCTGCGGCCGGTGCTGGCAAAGACGACACTCTCCCTCGTCGAAAAGAAGATGTTCGGCGGCATCGGCTTCATGCTGAGCGGCAACATGCTGATCGGCACCACCGCCAAGGGCGACCTGCTGGTCCGTGTCGATCCCATGACGATGGATGCGGCACTGACAAAACCTGGCGCCTACGCGATGCATATGGGGAGCAAGGCGATGAGGGGCTTTTTGGCCGTTCGCGCCGACGCCCTGCCCGACGACCGCACGATCGCGGGCTGGATCGATTATGCGCGCCGCTACGTCGAGACGCTGCCCGCCAAGTGAAAGGCTGACGCCATGCCCGGCATGAAGTCGAACGAAACCATGGACTATCTCATCGAACGGGTGCGCACGTTGCTCGGCGACGATCCGCGGGTCAGCGAAAAGACGATGTTCGGCGGCCTCACCTTCCTGCTCGACGGCCATATCCTCGTCGGCTGCAAGAAGGACGGTCGCGTCCTGCTCAGCGTCGGCAAGGAGCATTATGCCGAGGCGCTCGAACGTCCCGGTGCCGCGCCGATGGTGCACGGCGGCCGGCAGATGACCGGTTTCGTCTGGGTCGAGCCCGACGCCATCGAAGATGACGACGATCTCAACGCCTGGGTTGCTGCCGCCTACCGCTGGGTCAGCCAGATGCCCGCCGACGATCCCAAGAAGAAGGCCGCGGCGAAGAAGGCTCCGGCGCAAGGGCCGAACCCGAAACGGTCGCGAGCTCCAGCCTAGATCGCCGAGAACACCAGCGAGGCGTTGACGCCGCCGAAGCCGAACGAATTGCTGAGCACGTGCTTGAGGGCCTTCGCCTTGGCCTTGAGCGGCACGAGGTCGAACTGCTTTGCCACCTCCTCGGGGTCGTGCAGGTTGAGGGTCGGCGGCAGCATCTGATGGCGGAGCGCAAGGATCGAGATCACCGCCTCGATGGCGCCGGCGGCGCCCAGCATGTGGCCGGTCGCGGACTTGGTCGAGCTCACCGCCAGACTCTGGCCGCGATCTCCGAAAACCGCGCGGATGCCGTTGATTTCGGCATTGTCGCCCACTTCGGTCGAGGTCGCATGCGCGTTGACATAGCCGATGTCGTCGGGCTTCAGGCCGGCGTTGCGGATCGCCTGGGTCATTGCCACCTGCGCACCGGCGCCGTCGGGCGAGCCCGCCGTCAGATGGTACGCGTCCGCCGAGGTGCCGTAGCCTGCCGCGATCGCCAGAGGCCTCGCGCCACGGGCGAGCGCATGGCTCAGCCGTTCGATCACCACCACCGCGGCGCCCTCGCTCAGCACGAAGCCTGAATGGCCCTTGTCGAACGGCCGGGAGGCCTCGGTCGGCGTGTCGTTGTGCGAAGTATCGAGCGCGCGGCTCGCAGCGAAGCCGCCGATCGAGATCGGATCGACCGAGCCTTCGGCCCCGCCGCAGACCATCACGTCGGCCTCGCCGGTCCGGATCAGGCGCATGGCGTCGCCGATCGCCTGGGCCGACGCCGCGCACGCCGTCACCGGCGCACCGATCGGCCCCTTGAAGCCGTATTTGATCGAGATCCAGCCCGCCGCGAGGTTGGCGAGGAAGCTCGGCACCGTGAATGGCGACAGCCGCCGCGGGCCTTTGGTCATGATCGTGTGGACCGCCTCGGCCATCACCGGCGAACCGCCGACGCCCGAACCGATGATCGTCCCGGTCACCGCCTGCTTTTCGGGCGTGTCGGCGATCCAGCCCGACTGGCGCAGCGCCTCGTCGGCGGCGCCCAGCCCGTACTGAATGAAGCAGTCCATCTTCTTGACGTCCTTGGGGTCGACGTAGCGCGTCGCGTCGAACCCGTTGGGCGCGTCCTTGCCGGGCACCAGCCCGGCAATCTTGCAGGCGAAATCGGTGACATCGAAGCGCGTGTTCGGCACGATGCCGCTCCTGCCCTCCATCAACGCCTGCCAGGTGACGTCGACGCCAACGCCCAGCGGCGAAACGGCGCCCATGCCGGTGATGACGATCGGGTCGGTGTCGGCCATGTCGAAGTTCCTTTCAGACCTTGGCGAGTCGTTTCAGCATGTTGATGCTGTCGTTGAATGTTCTGGATGAGAGCGCGCCCTGCATTTCGGCCTGCGCGCGACGCCAGACCGGCAGCATCTCGGCGACCAGCGTGGCACCCTTGGGTGTTACTTCCGCGAGGCGTCCGTTGCCGTGTTTGGGGTGATGCGAAGCCACCAACCCCATCACCTCGAGCCGGTCAAGATTACGCGTCAGCGTCGTGCGGTCGAAGCCGCGCGCCTCGGCGATCTCGCTCACTGTCGCCCCGGCCATCTGCATGATCCCGCCCAGCAGCGAGAACTGCGTTGCCGTCACGCCGAACGGCCGCAGATAGGCGTCGTATCGCCGGGTCACGGCGCGCGCCGCCATCCGGGTGTTGGAGACCATGCACTGGCTGAAATCGTCGTCCACGGCGCGAGAGATAGTGTGTAACTACACGGTGTCAAGCCAGGGCTTAGCGGGACTGCCCCAGCCGCGCCCGCAGCCGCTCGTTCTCGGCGCGGAACTGGAAGGCACGGGCCATCCAGCGCGGCGTTTCGCCGAGCGCCGCGAAACGCTCGCGGATTCGGTTGGCCTCGTCGGCCGCCATGTCGCCGAACAGCACCGTGGCAGGCCCTTCGGCGTGCTCACCGACCCGCAGCACGCCCAGCCCGTGCGAGTGCTCGAACGCGAAGCCGCGATAGGTCTGGCGCAGCTCCTCCCAGTATTTCCAGACGCCGAAATCGTCCTGCCGCTCGGCGGTGTCGTGCAGCAGCACGATGGCGCGGTCGGAAAGCTTGGGCCGCCACGTCTCGAAATCGTGGCGTACGGCGTCATAGGTGTGAAATCCGTCGATGTGCAGCAAGTCGATCGTGCCATCGGAAAACTGCTCGAGCGCCGCGTCGAACGACACGCGCAGGAGCGTCGAAAAGGCCGAAAACCGCGCCGTATTGAACGCATTCAGCTCGGCGAAGACGGCCTCGGCATAGGCGCCGGAATGCCGGTCGCCCGCCCAGGTGTCGACTGCGGAGCATCTGGCCGCGACGCCATGCCGGACCACGGCGTCGCAAAACGCCGCATAGGAGGCCCCGATATGCGTCCCGAGCTCGACGATGACCCGGGGCCGTGCGGCCCCGACGAGCCAGTGTGCGAACGGAATATGGCCGAGCCACGCCGACTCGGGATGTGGGCGCGCCGGCGGCCAGAACAGCCAGTCGAGATTGCCCCCAAAAATGGTATCCAGCGCGCCGCTCACGGGCCCGAGGGTTATGGGCTGACGGCTCCGATGGCAAGTCCGCTCCGTCCGGCGGCACCTCGCGCTCGCGCCTTCTCGGCGCCGTGTTTCGTGCTATAGCCCCGCCGAGCCTATTTCCGAGGAGAATTCAATGGCCAAGATCAAAGTTGCCAACCCGGTTGTCGATCTCGACGGCGACGAGATGACCCGCATCATCTGGCACGCGATCAAGGACAAGCTGATCCTCCCCTATCTCGACCTGCCGATCGAATATTACGATCTTGGTGTCGAGAACCGCGACAAGACCGAAGACAAAGTCACGGTCGACGCGGCAAACGCCATCAAGAAATACGGTGTCGGCATCAAGTGCGCGACCATCACGCCGGATGAGGCGCGCGTCGAAGAGTTCAAGCTCAAGAAGATGTGGAAGTCGCCCAACGGCACGATCCGTAACATTTTGGGCGGCGTCATCTTCCGCGAGCCGATCATCTGCAAGAACGTGCCGCGCCTCGTGCCGGGCTGGACGCAGCCGATCATCGTCGGCCGTCACGCCTTCGGTGACCAGTACAAGGCGACCGACTTCACCTATCCGGGCAAGGGCACCCTCACCATCAAGTTCACGGGCGACGACGGCAAGGTCATCGAGCACGAAGTGTTCAAGGCGCCCGGCGCCGGCGTGGCCATGGCGATGTACAACCTCGACGACTCGATCCGCGACTTCGCGCACGCCTCGTTCAACTACGCCATCAACCGCAAGATGCCGTGCTACCTCAGCACCAAGAACACCATTCTCAAAGCCTATGACGGCCGCTTCAAGGACATCTTCCAGGAGGTGTTCGAAGCCGACTACAAGCCGAAATTCGACGAGCTCAAGATCTGGTACGAGCACCGCCTGATCGACGACATGGTGGCCTCGGCGCTCAAATGGAGCGGCGGCTATGTCTGGGCCTGCAAGAACTATGACGGCGACGTGCAGTCCGACACCGTGGCGCAGGGGTTTGGCTCGCTCGGCCTGATGACCTCGGTGCTGATGACGCCCGACGGCAAGATCGTCGAGGCGGAGGCCGCACACGGCACAGTCACCCGCCACTACCGCCAGCACCAACAAGGCAAGGAGACCTCCACCAACTCCACCGCCTCGATCTTCGCCTGGACCCGCGGCCTCGCGCATCGCGCCAAGCTCGACCAGAACCTCGATCTCGCCAAGTTTGCCGACACGCTTGAGAAGGTCACGGTGGCCACCATCGAGGAAGGCAAGATGACCAAGGATCTTTCGCTGCTCGTTGGTCCGGACCAGCAGTGGCTGAGCACCCTGGGTTTCCTCGACGCCATCGACGCGAACCTGCAGAAGGCCATGGCCGCGTAGGACGACGTTTTAACGCAGATTTTTTCACTCCCTCATCCCCGGGCTCGACCCGGGGACCTCGTCGTCCTACCGCGCGCTCCGCAGGCGCATCCTGGCGGCCTATCGAGCCGACCGTGACGAAACCGAGAGAGCGGCGCAGCGCTCGCAATCAACGTCCTCCCTCCCAAAGCGGGGGAGGAACCCGATCGCAGGCCATCCCCAACCGACACGCGTTCATCTTCGCAACCCCCAGTCCAGCCGGGCCTCTCAGCCCGATTTCAAAAAACTTATGCCCGGTGTTTCCAGCGGCCGTATATTCACCCCATCCCCTCGCATCTGCGAGGTCGCGACGAACGGTCTGCGGGGGGAGTCGGGGATCACGGAGGTCGCTCCGTGGTGGGCCAATGCTGGAGCCGAGGCGGGTAAGGCATAGTCCTCCGCCCTCCAGCGGCGTATGCCTGAATCCACCCCGACGCGTCGGCGGGACGAAGGTCCCATAAATTGCCGACTACCGGCTTGGACCCTAGTCCCGCCGAGGCCTGCTCACGACGCGGCCGGTTCTTTGACATCGCCGGATG
>DATMTK010000262.1:0-11443 GCA_035564755.1 Devosia sp.
GTTTGGTGCGGGCCTGGATAATCCCACGATGTGGGGCGAGGAGGCTGTCGCGAACTTTGAGCTTTTGAAGAGAGTGCGGGACAGGGTGATGCACAAAGGTCAGCTGACTATTCGATCAGGTGAAATAGTACTCGACCTAAATGTGGAAGCGGATCTCGAAAGAGTATTCGATGCCTTCACCGATCTAGGTGATCTCATAATCAAGCGGGCGGGGGAAAAAAGAGGCGTCGAGCGACCGTGTGGGTGCTCGATCGTGAAATGAAGAGGGCGCCTTGCGACGCCCTTTTTTCTTGTATCGATGCCGAAGCGATCAGCGCCGCTTCTTTTCGATCTGGTGGTAGGCACGGCGCGAGTGGAAATCGCAGTACGGCTTGCCCTCTTCCGAGTGCTGGCCGCAGAAGTAGAAGTCGGGGGTCAGCGGATCCCCGATCGGCCACTTGCAGGTGTGCTCGTTGAGCTGCAGCAGGCTGAGGCGCTGATCCTCGGGGATATAGAGCTCCTGCACTTGCGGCGCGACATAGACTTCGGTTTCGAACTCGCTCTCGATCTTGAGCGCGGTGGCGCCGTGCGTCATGCCGCCGCCGCTCGGCATCGAGCGCGACTTCATCATGCTGGCGATGCCCGAGCTCGGACGCGAGCTCCCGCCGCTCGACAGGCGGCGGATGCCGGGCGCACGCGGCGCCGTGCGGGCGCGGGGCGTTGTGCTCACCGGCTTGGCGCGGCCCGTCAGCTTCAGGCGATGCACTTTGCCGATTACGGCATTGCGGGTCACGCCGTCACCCAGGACGCCCGCGATCTGGCTCGCCGAGAGCCCCTCAAGCCAAAGTTTCTTGAGCAGCTCGACGCGCTCTTCGGTCCAGCCCATAGATTCCATAGTCTCCTACCGCCGTCTAAGGGGCAGAATCCTTCCACCGGCTGCTGCGGGAGGTGCAACAGCTCAAACTCTACTCATCGTAGGTCGGAAGGGTCCGCCACACGAGATATCGTGTCCCAACGCCTTGGATACTACACGGGCGCCGAATCCGGGATCAAGAGTCGGTCCAAGTTTTCACCGGGGAAAACCCCGCCTTGTGAGTGGCGTTCCAACCCCTGAGTCAAATCAGGGACTTGGGGCCGAAACGTTGACTTTGAATCACCTCAAAGGCATAGGTGAACGGCTCCAACGCGCTCCGAATGGCAGCGCGTTTTTGGTTTTTGTGGGGCATTTGCAACACCAGCTTCCAACACCTGACCCAAAGGGAAAGATTATGTCCGCGCTGTATGGGACCTACGCCAGATCGCCACTCGCTTTCGAGCGGGGCGAGGGCGTGCGCCTGATCAGCCAGGACGGAACCCGATATCTCGATTTCCACGCGGGCATCGCGGTCAATGCGCTCGGCTATGCCGACCCGCATCTGGTCGCGGCCATGAAGGGGGCGGCCGACAAGGTGTGGCACACCTCCAACGTGTTCACGATCCCCGAGCAGGAGCGGCTGGGCCAGCGGCTGGTCGAGCACACCTTCGCCGACAGCGTCTTTTTCACCAATTCGGGTGCCGAGGCGCTGGAATGCGCAATCAAGACGGCGCGACATTATTTCTGGGCCAGGGGCGAGGTCGAGCGCTACGAGATCATCGCCTTTACCGGCTCCTTCCACGGCCGCACCCTCGGCACCATCGCGGCCGCCGGCAATCCGCACTATGTCGAGGGCTTCGGCCCGCCGCTCGAAGGCTTCAAGCATGTCAAGCCGAACGACCTCGAGGCGGTGAAGGCGGCGATCACGCCCAAGACCTGCGCCATCCTGATCGAGCCGGTGCAGGGCGAGGGCGGCGTCACCGCGATGTCCGCAGAGTTCATGCGCGGCCTGCGCGCGCTGTGCGACCAGCACGGCATGCTGTTGATCCTCGACGAAGTGCAGTGCGGCTATGGCCGGACCGGCAAGTTCTTCGCGCATGAATGGGCGGGCATCGAGCCCGACATCATGGCGGTGGCCAAGGGCATCGGCGGCGGCTTTCCGCTGGGCGCCTGCCTCGCCAAGGGCGAGGTGGCCAAGTCGATGGTCCCGGGCACGCACGGGTCGACCTACGGCGGCAACCCGCTCGCCTGCACGATCGGCAATGCCGTGCTCGACCGGATCATGGAGCCGGGCTTCATCGAGCACGTGAACCAGATGGGCCAGCGGCTGCAGTGGCACCTCCAGCAATTGCAGCAGCGCTACCCGAACTTCGTGCTCGAGCTGCGCGGCAAGGGTTTGCTCGCCGGCATCAAGCTGCCCGACAAGCTCGTCGTTCGCGAATTCGTCGCGCGCCTGCGCGACGACCATCAGCTCCTGACGCAGGGCGCCGGCGAGAACGTGCTGCGCCTGCTGCCGCCGCTCGTCATCACCGAGGACGACATCAAGGAGGCCGTCGACAAGCTCGGCGCCGCGTTTGCGGCGATCGAGGCCGAGACCGCCAACGAACACGTGACCGCGTAAGAGAAACATCATGGCCAGTCCACGTCACTTCCTGACCCTCGAGGATTTCACCGAGGACCAGCTGCGCGGCATGCTGTCGCTCGCGGTCGAGCTCAAGGCGCGGCTCAAGCGCGGCGAGCGCCCGAGCCTGCTGCCCGACAAGATGCTGGCGATGATCTTCGAGCGACAGTCCACGCGTACCCGCGTGAGCTTCGACGTCGGCATGCGCCAGCTCGGCGGTGAAACGATGTTCCTGTCCGGCAACGAGATGCAGCTCGCCCGCGAGGAGACGCTGGCCGATACGGCGCGGGTGTTGAGCCGCTATGTCGATGCCATCATGATCCGCATCCTCGACCATGACGATCTGCTCGACCTCGCCGGCGCCTCGGCGGTGCCGGTGATCAACGGCCTGACGCGCCGGGCCCATCCGTGCCAGGTGATGGCCGATATCCAGACCTTCGAGGAGCACCGCGGCTCGATCAAGGGTGCCAAGGTCGCCTGGGTCGGCGACGCCAACAACGTGCTCGCGAGCTGGGTGCATGCGAGCAAGCTGTTCGGCAACAGCTTCGCCATCGCCTGCCCCGATGAGTACGGCCCGGATCAGGGCCTGCTCGCCGACATCAAGGAGGCCGGCCCCAACGTCAGCCTCGGCGAAGATCCGCTGGCCGCCGTCAAGGACGCCGACCTGATCGTTACCGATACCTGGGTATCGATGGGCGACACCGATGTCAGCGATCGGCGCAAGGTCTTGAAACCCTACCGCGTGGACACCAATTTGATCGGCTTGGCGGACAAGGATGCGTTGTTCATGCACTGTCTGCCCGCTCACCGCGGCGATGAAGTCACCGACGACGTCATAGACGGGCCGCAATCCGTGGTTTTCGATGAGGCGGAAAACCGCCTCCACGCGCAAAAGGCGATCCTGTGCTGGTGCTTCGGGATCGAAACGGTCTGAATTGGCAGAACTGCAGCTTACCGACTATGGCCTCGATCGCCCGGAATCGGGCGACGACGTGGTCGTCCCGTTCACCCTGGAGCAACTCGACTGCCGCGGCCGCGTGGTGCGGCTGGGCGAGGCGCTCGACCAGATCCTGACCCGGCACAACTATCCGGCGCCGGTCGCCCGGCTGCTCGGCGAGGCGGTGGTGCTGGCGAGCCTGATCGGGTCGTCGCTGAAGTTCGAGGGTCGGTTCATCCTCCAGACGCAGACCGACGGGCCGGTGAACTTGATCGTCGTCGACCTCGATGCGCCGGACGGTCTGCGCGGCTATGCGCGCTTCGACGCCGACGCAGTGCAGAAGGCGATCGACCTTGGCGAGACCAAGCCGGGCCAGCTTCTCGGGAAGGGTCATCTGGCGATGACCGTTGACCAGGGCGCTCACATGGACCGCTACCAGGGCATCGTCGCGCTCGAAGGCGGCTCGCTGGAGGATGTGGCTCACACCTATTTCCAGCAGTCCGAACAGGTACCGACGCTGGTCCGCATCGCTGTGGGACAGCTCAGCCGCAAGGGCGGCCGGCATCCGCATTGGCGGGCCGGCGGCGTGCTCGTGCAGTACCTGCCGCCGCACGGCGAAAAGGCCATGCCGGACCTTCCGGGCGACGGTGACTTCGCCAACCCCGATACCGCCGACAGGGACTTCAAGGAGTCCGACAAGTGGACCGAAACCCGGGCGTTGCTGGCGACCGTGGCCGACGATGAGCTCATCGACCCCTCGGTCAGTGCCGAACGCCTGTTGTTCCGGCTGTTCCATGAGACCGGCGTGCGCGTCTTCGAGCCGGCGCCGCTCGAGGAGCGCTGCACCTGTTCCGTCGAGCGGATCGAGGCCATGCTGCGTGACAACTTCTCGGCCGAAGAACGCGCCGACATGGTGGTGAACGGCGAAATCGAGGTGGTCTGCGAATTCTGCTCCGCCGACTACCACTTCCACCTGCACGAATTCGACGAGACGCAGCACTGACGCGGGGCGGGGAGGGGAGAACGCCCACCCGGCTTCGCTGTCCTCAATGGCGTCATTCCCGTGAAAGCGGGAATCCAGACAGGATTCCCGGACGACCCTGCACCCGGCCGGGATTCGTGCTTTCGCGGGAATGACGTCGTGATGGCTGGATCATCCAGCAAAACGGTATCCGGGCGCCTGATCACATCCGCGCGAGCCTGACCACCTTACGGGACTTTCATTTGTCCAAATGCCGTGCTCCTTCTACCTTTGTGCTGGCTCGGAGCACCGGATTTTGGAACAAGAAAAGATCGACGTGACACGGGCAACGCCGGTGTCCAAGGCTGACTCGGCGTCGGCGAAGCCGCAGCGCGGCGCGCCGCTCTGGCTGCAGCTCCTGCTGTCGCTGGTCGTGATCGTCCTTGCCCTCGGCATCGCCGCGCTCTTCAATCCCACCGCCAACACCATGGTCAAACGGCTCGGCCTTACCCTGCCGATGCTGACCGGCGACGCCGGTTCGGCGCCTCAGGCGCAGGCCGCAACCCAGGGTGGCAAGCAGGGCGCCGGTCAAGCTCAGGCCCAGGGGCAGGGCGGCGGCCGGGGACGCCAGGGTGGCGCCGGCGGTTACGGCAGCCGTTCCGCCGTCGTGGTTGTGGTCCCCGTCGCCTCGGCGGTGATCAACAACAAGCTCACTGCCATCGGCAACAGCAGCGCCATGCACTCGGTGACGGTCAATACCGCGCAGAGCGGTACGCTGATGAGCGTCATGGTGAAGCCGGGCGATCGCGTCACCGCCGGCGAGAAGATTGCGACCCTCGATACCGACAGCCAGCAGATCGCCTATGACAAGGCCAATCTCGCCGTGCAGGATGCGCAGGCGACGCTGACCCGCACGCAGCAGCTCGCCAAGACCGCCGCCGCCTCGGACGTGCAGGTCGCGACGGCACAGCTCGCCTTCAACAACGCGCAGCTCGCGCTCAACGAGGCCAAGGTAGCCCTCGACCAGCGCACCATCATCAGTCCGATCGACGGCGTGGTTGGCTTGATCCAGGTGACGCCGGGCAATCTTGTCAATGCCCAGACGGTGGTGACCACGATCGAGGACTCCTCCGAAATCCGGATCGATTTCTGGGTGCCGGAACGCTATTCCAGCCAGGTAGTTCCGGGGATGCCGGTCAAGGCGACGTCGGCGGCGCTGCCGAGCAAGACCTTCGACGGCACGGTCACCGCCGTCGACAACAAGATCGATCCCGACAGCCGCACCTTGCAGATCCAGGCAACGCTCCCCAATCCCGACGGCATGATCAAGGCGGGCATGTCGTTCTCGATCGATATGGGCTTCCCGGGCGAAACCTTTACCTCGGTCGATCCGCTTTCCATCCAGTGGTCGACCGACGGCGCCTATGTGTGGAAGGTCGTCGACAACAAGGCGCAGATGGCCAAGATCACGATCATCCAGCGCAATTCCGACGGCGTGCTGGTGCAGGGTGACGTCAAGATCGGCGATCCGGTCGTGACGCAGGGCGTGCTGCAGTTGAGCCAGGGCATGACCGTGCGCCTGCTCGACACCGGCACGCAGCAGGCAGCCGCAAATGGCGGCACGCCGGGCCAGGGTCAGGGCGACCAAACCCAGGCTGGACAAGGCGGTACCGACGGCACCGGGGCACAGACCGGCCAGGCCACGGGCGGAACGCACGGCAAGGGCGGCGGTCAGAAGAGCAGCGGTTCGCCTGGGGCCGCGCCCGGGTTGCAGCAGACCCAAACCGCCGCTCCGGCGGCAGGCGGCTGAACCATGTCGGTCAAAGAGAAGCAGGCCGAACAGGGCGGTCGGATCGCCGGCCTGTTCGTGCGGCGGCCCGTCCTCGCCGTCGTGATCAACTCGCTGATCGTGGTGGGCGGCCTTGCCGCTTTCCTCGGCGTCGAAGTGCGCGAACTGCCTGAGGTCGACCAGCCTGTCATCACCATCAATACCCAGTTCGCCGGCGCGGCCGCGGACACCGTCGACCGGGAAGTGACCCAGGCGATCGAGGGCGGCGTCGCGCGCGTGCAGGGCGTGACCGATATTTCCTCGAGCTCGTCCTATGGCCGCAGCCAGGTGACGATGACCTTTGCCGACGGCACCAACCTCGATGCCGCGACCTCGGACGTGCGCGACGCGACAGCCCGCATTGTCGCCAGATTCCCCGATGGCGTCGATCCGCCCACCATCGTCAAGGCCGACGCCAACGCCTCGGCCATCATGCAGCTCTCGGTGACCTCGCAGACCCTGAGCCGCGACGACCTCACCAATCTCGTCGACAACCAGATCTCGGAAGCGCTCAGCGCCGTTCCAGGCGTCGCCGACCTGCAGATCTATGGCGAGCAGGCCAAGGTCTTCACCATCGATGTCGACCAGAACAAGCTCGCCTCGGCGGGGCTCACCGTCGGCAACATCCAGACCGCGCTCAATTCGATCGCCTTCGACGCGGCGGCCGGCACCATCAACGGCGCCAACCAGAACATCTCGGTACGCGCGATCGCCGATGTGACGACGCCGGCCGAGTTCGAAAATATCATCATCAACAACAAGACCCGCCTGGGCGACGTCGCCACGGTGGTGTTCGGACCGCAGAACTCGTCGAGCGGCCTGCATTCCGACGGCAAGTCGGGCATCGGCATCGGCATTATCCGCGCCGCGCAGTCCAATACCCTGCAGATCTCGGACGGCGTCCACCGCGTCATCACGCAACTGCAACAGACGCTGCCCAAGGGCGTCAACATCAAGGTCTCGAGCGACGACTCGATCTTCATCGGCGGTGCGCTGCACGAGGTGGAGCGCTCGCTCGGTCTTTCCGTCGTCATCGTGATCGGCGTGATTTTCCTGTTCCTGATGGACTGGCGCGCAACGCTCGTGCCGGCCATCTCGATGCCCGTGGCGCTGGTCGGTTCGATCGCCGGCATCTACATCGCGGGCTTCTCGCTCAACATCCTGACGCTGCTGGCTATCGTGCTGGCGACCGGCCTCGTGGTCGACGATTCCATTGTGGTGCTCGAAAACATCGTGCGACGGCGCGGCATGGGGGCGGGGCCACGGGCCGCCGCGGTGCTGGGCGCGCAGGAAGTGTTCTTTGCCGTCGTCGCCACCAGCCTCACCCTGATCGCCGTGTTCGTGCCGCTCTCGTTCCTGCCCGGCCAGACCGGCCGGCTGTTCCGTGAATTCGGCTTCACCCTCGCCATGTGCGTGGCGCTGTCGGCCATTGTGGCGCTGAGTCTGGCGCCGATGCTGGCGTCGCGTTTCCTCCGGGAGCACGACCACGGCGTCCATCACAACCCGATCGGCATGTTCGGGCGCTTCATGGCCGGCGTCTATCGCCGCGTCCTGCATTTCTGTCTCGATACGCCGCTGGTGGTCATCGTCGTCGCGCTGTTGTTCGCCGCGTCCGCGGTGTTCGTCTTCACCTCGATCCGCCAGGAGCTGACACCGCCGGAGGATCGCGCCGCGGTGCTGATCCGCGTTTCGGCGCCGCCCACCGTCAGCCTCGATTTTACCCAGACACAGATGCAGAAGATCGAGGATCTGGTGCAGCCGCTGGTTAAGTCGGGGGAGATCGTCTCGACCTTCTCGGTCTCCGGCTTCGGCTCCAACACCTCGAACGGCTTCATGACGCTGACGCTGGCGCCGTGGGAGGAGCGGACCCGCAGCCAGCAGCAGATCGCCGCCCAGGTGAACCAGCTCCTGCAGCAGGTCCCCGGCGTACGCGCCACCATCATCCAGGCCAACAGCCTGGGCATCCGCGGCGGCGGCAACGGGTTGCAGTTCGCGGTGGCCGGCAACGACTACAACGAGCTGGCCGGCACCGCGCAGAAGATCGTCGACCAGATGAGCCAGGACCCCAAGTTCGGCAAGGTGACGCTGAACTATTCGGCGACGACGCCCGAGCTCAATGTCAGCATCGACCGCGACAAGGCGGCGGCGCTCGGCATCGACATCAACGGCCTGGGCACGACCCTGCAGGCGATGATCGACGGGACCCAGATCGGCCAGGTGTTCGTGGGCGACCAGGCCTATCCGGTGCGCATCCTGTCGACCACGCAGCCGGTGAACGATCCGACCGACCTCGAAAGCATCTTCCTGAAGACCAAGGACGGCAAATACGTGCCAATGTCCTCGGTGGCCAGCCTGACCGAGACCCCGATCGCCCCGCAGCTCACCCGCGAGCAGCAGCGCCGCGACGTCTCGGTGACCGCCTCGCTCGACGGCGGCTATGCGCTCGGCGATGCCTACCAGCGCGTGCTGCAGATCGCCGCTCCGATCCTGCCCGCGGGCGACAGCATCCTGCCGCTGGCGGAAGCCAAGACCATCGGCGATTCCAACTACGGCCTCGCCATCACCTTCGGCTTCGCCGTGCTGGTGATCCTCCTGGTGCTTTCGGCACAGTTCGAAAGCGTGTTCTCAGCCGTGATCGTGATGGTGACAGTGCCGTTCGGCTTCGCCTGCGCGGTCTATGCCGTGTTCTTCACCGGCGGTAGTCTCAACGTCTATTCGCAGATCGGCCTCATCATGGTCGTCGGTATCATGGCCAAGAACGGCATTCTGATCGTGGAGTTCGCCAACCAGTTGCGCGACCGCGGCTACAGTGTGCGCGAGGCGATCGAAGAAAGCGCCAACATCCGTCTCCGGCCGGTCTTGATGACCATGATCGCAACCGTCCTGGGCGGTCTGCCACTGGTCATTTCTACTGGCGCGGGCGCCGAAGCCCGCCGCGCCATCGGCTGGATCATTGTCGGCGGCCTCGGCACCGCGGCGATCTCGACGCTGCTGCTGACCCCGGTCGCCTACCTGCTGATCGCGCGGTTCTCCAAGCCCAAGGCGCATGAGGCCGAGCGCCTTGCCGCTGAGCTTGACGCTGCCCAAAGCCGCGGCATGGTCGCGGCGCCAGCCGAATAGGCATACACTCCCCGGCGGAACCCTGCCGAGGAGATTGCACCATGCCGGAACCGACGTCGCAGGATCGCGTCGCCATCGCGCGCGGCCTCGTTTCGCTCGTCATCACCATCGTCATCATGGCGCTGCTGCTGTTCGTGCCGGCCGGCACAGCGAACTGGGCGCTGGGCTGGTGGTTCATCATTGCCTTCGTGCTCTGCGTGCTGATCGCCATGGCGGTCATCTGGCGCGCCAATCCGGAACTGTTCACCGCCCGCTCGCGCGTGCAGCCGGGCACCAAGGCCTGGGACTACATCTTCCTGGTGCTGGTAGTGGGTGGCTTCATCGTGGTGCCGCTGGTCGCGGGGCTCGATTTCCGCTTCGGCTGGTCGGCGATGCCCGATTGGGTGATCGTGCTGGGCTACGTTCTGTTCGTGCTGTCCTTTGCCGGACAGACCTGGCCGCAGGCGGTGAACCGGCATTTCGAGCCTGGTGTGCGCATCCAGGAGGATCGGGGCCAGAAAGTCGTCGATACCGGCCCCTACGCCATCGTCCGCCACCCGGGCTACGTGACCGGTGCGCTGCTCGCCCTCAGCATGCCGCTGATGCTCGCCTCGTGGTGGGCGTTGCTCCCGGCGCTGGTGGCCGTCGCCGCGCTCGCCGTGAGAACTCCGTTCGAAGAGCGGACGCTCCGCGACGGACTGCCCGGGTACACCGAGTACACCCAGCGGGTGAAGTACCGCTGGGTGCCTGGCGTGTGGTGATCACACCTGGTCCAGCGCGAACTCGAGATCCGTGAGCAGGTCTCCGGCACTCTCGAGGCCGACGCTGAGCCGCAGCAGGCCCTGGGTGATGCCGCTTTCCTGCCGTACCTCTTCGGTGAAGCGGGCGTGCGTGGTGGTCGCCGGATGCGTGATCAGCGATTTGGCGTCGCCGAGATTGTTCGAGATCAGGATCACCGAAAGCGAATCCGAGAGCTTGAACGCCGCCTCGCGGCCGCCCTTCACCTCGAGCGCGATCAGGCTCGAGCCCGCCGACATCTGCCGCTTCGCCAGCTCGTATTGCGGATGCGACGGATGGTACGGGTAGGCGATGCGCGCAATCTTGGGATGGTTGGCGAGGAAGTCGGCGATCCTCGTCGCGCTTTCGGTCATCCGCGCCACACGGATCGGCATCGTCTCGAGGCTCTTGAGCAGTACCCAGGCATTGAACGGCGAGAGTGACGGGCCGGTCTGCCGCAGGAAGGTATGCACCTCGCCCTCGATCAGTTCCTTGCTGCCGAGAACGATGCCGCCCAGCGTGCGGCCATGGCCGTCGATGTGCTTGGTCGCCGAATAGGTCACGAGGTCGGCCCCGAGTGCCAGCGGATGCTGGTAGAGCGCCGTCGCAAACACATTGTCGACGATGAGCCTGGCGCCATGCGCCCTGGCGATCTTGGCCACCGCGGCGATGTCGACCAACTCGATGGTCGGGTTGGTCGGCGTCTCGAGGAAGATGAGCTTGGTGTTCTTCTGCATGGCGCGTTCGAAATTCGCCGGATCGCGCCCGTCGACCAGCGTCGAGGCGACGCCGAAGCGCGGCATCAGGTCCTCGACCACATAGCGGCAGCCGCCGAACAGGGCCCGGGCCGCAACGATGTGGTCGCCGGCACGCACCTGGCTCATCACCGCATTGGTGACGGCCGACATGCCGGTCGAAAAGGCGCGCGCCGCCTCGGCACCCTCGAGCAGCGCCATGCGGTTCTGGAACATGTCGACGGTCGGATTGGCGAAGCGCGAGTAGTTGCGGCCCTCGATCTTGTGCAGGAACAAATCTTCGGCGTACTGCGAGCTCGGGTAGGCATAGCCCGAGTTCATGAAGATCGCCTCGGAGGTCTCGTTGAACTCGCTGCGCAGGCTCCCGCCATGCACCAGCTTGGTCTCGGGCGCCCAAGTCTTCGGATCGCTGAGGGGGTGGTTCTTGAGGTTCGACACGTGACTGCTCCAAACAAAAAACCGGCCCGCAATGCGCGGCCGGTTGAGCACGGGTCCCTTTAGCAACTTGTTTTAAGTGGCTGCAATCAGACCGGCCAAATCACCACTGGAATGGGCTTTAGACCCTCGCCGAACTGGCGTCAACCGAAGCTCGCAGTCGGCGCACCTCTCCCGCGTGCGGGGGAGGGGGACCAT
>DATMTK010000263.1:0-12769 GCA_035564755.1 Devosia sp.
ACTACTACGAGCGCGGCGATCCGGTCGCCAAAGAGCTGATCGCCCTCGAAATGACCTATGTCGACAACTACGTACGCTGGTTCAAGGCGCGGGGCGCCACGCGCATGGCCGCCACCGGTGGGGTCGGCGAGCGGCTGTACCCCATGCTCGTCGACCGCTATGGCAGCTTCATCGTCAAACCGCTCGGAGACAATCTCTCGGGCGCCGTCATCCTCGCAAAGCAGAATTTCGCCGCATGAACTACATCGAACGGAGACATAAGAGCGTGTCCAGCCGCATCATTCCCGTCCAGCCTTTTGACTATGTGGTCTTCGGCGCGACCGGCGATCTCACCAAGCGCAAGCTCATCCCGGCGCTCTACCATCGCTTCTACGACGGCCAGTTCGACGAGCAGAGCCGCATCATCGGCGTGTCGCGCACCAAATGGTCGGACGCCGATTTCCAGAAGGCGGCGCGCGACGACATCGCCCAGTTCGTCGAGAAGGACTACCAGGACGAAAAGGTCATCGACCGCTTCGTGTCGACCTTTTCCTACGTCGTCAACGACGTCACCGACGAGGCCAAATGGGGCGACCTGAGCGGCAAGCTGCGCGATGACCCCAAGGTGGTGCGCGCCTTCTATCTCGCTGTTGCCCCCGATTTGTTCGGGCCGACCTGCGAATACATCAAGAAGCAGGGATACTACCGCCGCGACGCCCGCGTGGTGATCGAAAAGCCGCTCGGCCACGATCTGGCCTCCTCGGTCGAGATCAACGACGGCGTCGCCAAGATATTCAAGGAAGATCAGGTCTACCGCATCGACCACTATCTGGGCAAAGAGACGGTGCAGAACCTGCTGGCGCTGCGCTTTGCCAACACCCTGTTCGAGCCGGTGTGGAACTCGACCCATATCGACCATGTGCAGATTACGGTGGCGGAGTCGGTGGGTGCCGGCACCCGTGGCTATTACGACGAGAGCGGCGCGCTTCGCGACATGGTGCAGAACCACATGGCGCAGCTCCTCTGCCTTGTGGCCATGGAGCCCCCGGCCTCGGACGACGCCAACGCGTTGCGCGACGAAAAACTGAAGGTCCTGCGCTCGCTGAAGCCGATTACGGCCGCCGACGTCAATCGCGTCACCGTGCGGGGCCAGTACCGGGCCGGTTCGATCGGCGGCCAGTCCGTGCCGAGCTACCAGGACGAGCTGCCGGACGACAAGAAGGGGTCGAAAACCGAAACCTTCGTCGCACTCAAGGCCGAGCTCGAGAACTGGCGCTGGGCTGGAGTTCCGTTCTATTTTCGGACTGGCAAGCGTCTCGCGAGCCGGTCGAGCGAGATCGTCATCCAGTTCCGCAACATCCCGCACTCGATCTTCGACCATGCCGAAGGTGCGCCGCGCCCCAACCGGCTGGTCATCAACATCCAGCCCGACGAGAGCGTGAAGATGTTCCTGATGATCAAGGATCCGGGACCGGGCGGCATGCGCCTGCGCGAAGTGCCGCTGAATCTGAGCTTCGCCGCGACCTTTCACGAGCGGACGCCCGAGGCCTATGAGCGGCTGTTGCTCGACGTGATCCGCGGCCAGCAGACCCTGTTCATGCGCCGCGACGAGCTCGAGGCGGCGTGGCGCTGGATCGATCCGATCCGTGACGCCTGGGACGCCGCGAGCGACGCGCCGCAGGCCTACGCCGCCGGTACCTGGGGTCCGTCGGGCGCCGTGGCGCTGATCGAGCGCGATGGCCGCACCTGGCACGAGGACGATTGATGCGGCCGGCGCGCCGGACTTTCAAGGATAAGCAGCAACTCGCCGACGCCCTCGCCGAGGCCATCGCGGCCAACCTCAAGGCCGGCATCGCCGCACGCGGCGCCGCCTCGCTGGCGGTGTCGGGTGGTACCACGCCGGCATTGTTCTTCAAGACGCTGTCCAATCGCGCGGACATCGCCTGGGAGAAGGTCACGGTGACGCTGGTCGACGAGCGCTGGGTCGACGAACATTCCGATCGCTCCAATGCGCGGCTGGTCAGGGCCAACCTGCTGCAGAACCGGGCGGCGCCAGCGACATTCGTGCCGCTCTATCAGGGTGGCGCGACGCCCGACCCCGGCAAGGCCAGCGCTGCGCTGGCAGCGGTCCCCCATCCGCTCGATGCGGCGATCCTGGGCATGGGCAATGACGGCCATACCGCCTCGTTCTTTCCGGGCGGCGACAATCTGGCAACGGCGCTGACGGCAGACGGACCGGTGGTGTCGATGCATGCGCCGGGCGCGGGCGAGCCGCGCGTCACGCTGACGCTCAGGCAATTGCTGGCGGCACGGGCGCTCTATCTGCTTATCGAGGGGGACGAGAAGGCCAGAACGCTGGAGCAAGCTGAAGCACAAGGCCCCGTAGAGGCCATGCCGGTGCGCGCCATTCTCCGCCAGACGCAAACACCGCTCACCATCTACTGGTGCCCCTAGGAGACCCAGATGTCTGTCCTCAAGGTTGTTCAGGACGTGACCGACCGGATCGCGGCACGCAGCGCCGGCACGCGCGGCGACTACCTGCACCGGCTCGATAGAGCGCGTGAGGCGGGCGTCTATCGCGCGACGCTCAGTTGCGGAAATCTGGCGCATGGCTTTGCCGCCTGCTCGCCTGCCGACAAGGCCAGGCTCGCCGGCAACAGGGCACTGAACCTGGGCATCGTCACATCCTACAACGACATGCTGAGCGCCCATCAGCCGTACGAGACCTACCCCGCGATCATCAAGGAGGCGGCGCGCTCAATCGGCGCGACGGCCCAGGTCGCGGGCGGCGTGCCGGCCATGTGCGACGGCGTCACTCAGGGCCAGCCCGGCATGGATCTGTCGCTGTTCTCGCGTGACGTGATCGCCATGGCGACGGCCATCGCCCTTAGCCACAACATGTTCGATGCCGCGGTGTTCCTGGGCATTTGCGACAAGATCGTGCCGGGCCTCTTGATCGGCGCGCTGAGCTTCGGGCACCTGCCGGCGGTGTTCATCCCGGCGGGCCCGATGCCCTCGGGCATGCCGAACGACGAAAAGACCCGCATCCGGCAGCTCTATTCGGAGGGCAAGGTCGGGCGCGCCGAGCTGCTCGAGGCAGAGGCCAAGTCGTACCATTCGCCTGGCACCTGCACCTTCTACGGCACTGCCAATTCCAACCAGATGCTGATGGAGATCATGGGCCTCCATCTGCCCGGCGCGAGCTTCGTCAATCCCGGCACGCCGCTGCGCGAGGCGCTGACCCGCGCGGCCACCAAGCGTGCGCTGTCGCTGACCGCACAGGGCAACGACTACACGCCGGTCGGGCATGTGATCTCCGAAAAGACCATCGTCAATGGTCTCGTCGGCCTGCATGCGACGGGCGGCTCGACCAACCACACAATGCACCTCGTCGCCATCGCCGCCGCCGCAGGACTGCAGGTCACCTGGCAGGACATGGCGGATTTGAGCGAGGTCGTGCCGCTGCTCGCCCGCGTCTATCCCAACGGCGTCGCCGACGTGAATCATTTTCACTCGGCGGGTGGAATGGGATTCCTGATACGCGAACTTCTGGACGGCGGCTATCTGCACGAGGATGTCAAGACAGTGCAGGGCGGCGGCCTGTCGAGTTACACGGTGGAAGCCAAGCTCATCGAGGACAAGCTGACTTTCGAGCCCTCGCCCAAGGAGACGGGTAACGACACGATTCTGGTGCCGGTGAAGGCGGCCTTCAGCAAGAACGGTGGGCTCAAACTCCTGAGCGGCAATCTCGGCAAGTCGGTGATCAAGGTCAGCGCCGTGAAGCCCGAACATCGCGTCATCGAGGCGCCGGCGCGAGTCTTCCACAGCCAGCATGGGCTGCAGGCGGCGTTCAAGGCGGGCGAGCTCAATCGCGACTTCATCGCGGTGGTGCGCTTCGCCGGCCCCAAGGCGATCGGCATGCCGGAGCTGCACAATCTGACCCCCGCACTCGGAGTTCTGCAGGGCCGGGGCTTCAAGGTCGCGCTGGTCACCGACGGCCGCATGTCCGGCGCGTCGGGCAAGGTGCCGGCGGCCATCCACGTGACGCCGGAGGCCGTCGACGGTGGACCGATCAGCAAGGTCCGCGACGGCGATCTGCTGCGCCTCGATGCCGAGGCCGGCACGCTGACCTTCATCGGCGACGAGAAGGAATTTTTCTCGCGCACGCCCGCGACCGAAGATCAGCGTCATGAGCACTACGGCATGGGCCGTGAGCTCTTCGCCGGCTTCCGCGCCATGGTTGGCGCCGCCGACCGCGGCGCCAGCGTCTTCGGCTGAGCGAAACGATCCTGACTCCTGAGGTTTCCGTATTCGCGGGAATCTACTATGAGCGAGCTATGCGCCTGCTGCTCGCCATTGCCCTGAGTCTTCTTCTTGCCGCCTGTTCCGGGACCGGACCCGACTTCAGTTCCCATGGACCTTCGTTCGATCCGTCAAAGGACGACGTTGCGGACCTGCTGATTGTGTTCGATCTGCCGCGAGGCCTCGGGACCAACAATGCCGCCGGGCAGCTCTTTACCTTCGATGCCGCGCAAGGCGGGCCCAACGAGCATTTGCGGCTGACCCTCATGCCGGCGGATGGCGACCAGGTGATGAGCAGCCTGCCGCCGCCGGCCGACGGACGGTCATATTATCTCTTCCAGCTCGCACCACAGGCCAAGTCGCAGATCCTGGCGGCCCAGCAGTCGGCACAGGCGCGCGGCGTACCGGGCAGCAGCATTCAGCTCGGAATCGTGCCGCATCTGTGCAGCAGCGGCCCGGTCGACCAGAACGCGGCGACGGTGACTATTTCGGCCGTGCTGCCGGGCAAGACCGGCCTGCTGCCGTTCATCAACAACGAGCCCTTGGCGCAGGTCCTGCAGTTGCCGGGCAGCAACCAGCTCGGCATTTGCAGCTAGGCGGCGGACGTCAGGCCACGCTGCGGATGGCCCGCGGCACGCTGACGACTCAGTCCGGTGCCGGCAGGGCCCGGAAGCTTGCCCCAGCCTCCACCGGGTCCGCCGTAACCCGGTGCCGTCCAGCTCTGCATGCGGCGTGTGAAGTCCCAGAACTGCGCCGCCGAGATTTCGCCGCGCAGCAGGGCATTGAGCGTCTCTCCGACAAGGTCTTCCGAGGCAAATCGTGCATGCGGATTGTCGAAGCCGCGCAGCTTGAGCTCGTAAAGGATGTCCTCGAGATCGCGGCGTCGCATCCCGAGCACCCTGAGGCGCAAACCATGCTCGCGGATCTCGTCGCCCTCGTCCTTGATCCGTTGGCGTGCGTCCTCGATCTGCTGCGCGATCGTCGCCGCGGCGCCCCCCGCATCGGCGCGCGCCTCGGCCAGCAGTCGCCGCAGATCGTCCTGTGCGAGCACCTGATCGAGATCGTCGGCGGCGATCGAAAAAGCGACTTCGCGGCCGAGCGCTAGTTCAGTGCGGCCGGCGATGGCCTCATCACGGCGATCCAGTAAGGCGCCGTTCTCGCGGTCCAGCATCTCGATGCGCACGATCGCCATCTCGATCGCTTCGCGCGCCGTCTTGCCGCCGGCACTATCGAGAGCAGTGTTTTCAGCCTTGGCGATTTCGCCTCGGGCAGCTTCGGCCTCGGCCTCGATCCGGCCGCTGTACTGGCGGAGGCGTACGGGGATCTCGCTCAGCAAAACAAAGATCTGCCGGGCTCGCTCATAGCCAATGAGCCGCGCGACGCGGGCGTCGAGCGCCGAGACAAGGCCTCGCCCGCGATAGCTCTCCGTGCCATAGCCCTTGCTCCACAGATACATGAACAGCGGATCGTCACGGAACGGCCGGCCCTTCTGTTCGCGATCCGCCTCGGCAGCGACGAGCTTGGCGCGAAGCTGTTTGGAGATAGCGTCGAGCCTTCGGCCGCGTGCAAGCCGCGCAGCGTAGTCATCATCAGCGCCGAGTCGTGGGCGCGCCGCGGCCGCAAGAGCCTTGAGCTCGCTGTCGCGGCGGCCCGTCTCGGCCTGCAGCGACATGCGGTCGGCATTGCCGCGGGCGAGGCCGGCTTCGATCTGCTGCAACTCGGCTTCGGCTTCCGCAAAGGTCGCGTCATAGCGCGACAGCGCCGCTTCGGCGGCCTCGTCGATGTCGCGGACGAGCGCTGTGATCCTGGCACGAGCCGCCGGATCGGGGCGCAGCGTGCCGAGCTGATGGTAGAGCTCGGCCTCCTGCGCCCGATGCTTGATCAGGAGCTCGGCACCGCGCGCGGCACGCTTGGAGATATCGTCCTCCTCGCGCCGGACGTCGCGCAGGGCTTCTTCGAGTGCGCGCAGGAGATCGGTTCCGCTGAGGCTCATGTCACCACCGCGTCACCTCGCCCCCCAGCACCGGCAGCACATAGTCGGGCTGGAGAAAGCCGAAATCCTTGATGGCCACCAGATTGTGCTCGATCACCCCGTCGTCGCTCTTGTCGGCCTCGACGGCGCGATAGACCTCTTCCGGCACACGCTCGCCCCACGCGCTGACGGTTTCGGTCCTGCCGCTGTCCTCGCTGTGGATGGGAAGCGACAGAGGCGTGCCGCCGGCATCGATCGCCTGCACGATCAGATAATAGTTCGTGGCGTCGGAATTGGATTTCGGAAAGCTCCAAAAGCCCCACTTGTCGCCATCGACGATCCTGAGCTGGTAGTCGAGTCGCAGCGTGTCACGGATGCTGGTGAGGTCGTCGATGGCCTGCTGCGCGCCCGCCCGGTCACCCTTCTGCGCCGCATCTTTGCCTCGGGTGCGGACATCGCTGGCGTCATTGGTGGCTTGCTGGACCTTGGTCTCTTCGAAGATCGTTTCGTAGAGCGCATCCATCTGCGCCGGCATGACCTGGGTCAGCTCGCGCTGCGCCTGCTCGATCTGCGCCTGATGGTACGGCCGATAGACCAGGAAATAGCTGCCGCCGCCGACGATAATCGCAAGGGCGATGGCGGTCGCCGCCGGCAGCCAGGTACGACGCATCACATAGAGGCGAGCAAGGACCGCGCCGAGGCCGCCTTGCGGCGGAGCATATGTGAAACGGCGGTCGTTGGCCGCCGCAAGGCCGCTTTTGGCGACACTGTCGCTGATCTCGATGCCCAGCTCGCGATAAAGCGCCTGCAGGGCAGGTACGATCTCGGGATCGTCCAGCCGCAGCGTGTCGTCGCGCCGAAGCGTGTCTGCCACGTCCATGGCGAGCATGTCGTCGGTCAGAATGTCCGACCCGGTCGATACGGCGCTCATTTCGTCGCGTGCCGTCACACCCTCATCCAGTCGCTGCAGCCCGGCGAATCCGAACCGACGGCGCTTAGCGGCCCAATTTATGACCAGAAGCCTGAAGCACAATTGATCGAGCCGGAACGGGGCACTATTTTCCCGTCATGGTGCGGAAAAGACGCAAGAGGAGCCTCGCGGCCGTATGAACTTTGGGGGCCGCTATCTCTTTGCTGCGGATCGTCACGCCGTTTGGGCCGCGCTCAACGATGTTCGCGTCCTTCGCGCGGTCATTCCCGGGTGCGAAGAGATCCATTGGACCAGCGCCGTTACGCTCGACCTCAAGATCAAGGTCAGCCTTGGTTTCGTGCATCCGGTGTTTTCGGGTGAACTGCTGCTGAGCAACGTGCTGCCGGCCGAGAGGTACACGCTGTCGGGCCGCGGCAGGGGACCGCTCGGACTCGCGCAGGGCGCCGCAGACATCCACCTCGCGGACGCCGCCGACGGTACCCTTCTGAGCTTCAGCGCCGACGGCAAGGCCGATGGCGGCGTGATGCGGATCGGCAAAGCGTTGATCGGGCGATCCGCCCAGAAGGTTATCGACGGCTTCTTTGAGTCGATCGGTCGCGAGATGGGCGCAATTGTCACGGCAGCCCCGGCGGCCTAGGGCCGCGCCATTTTTGACCAACCGTTCAAAATCTGCGGTTTTCCCTCTTGCCGTGCAATAAAATGCAAGCTTCTATCGCCGCCAACGCACGGGGGCATCGACCAGCGGCACCGCCGCCTCCCCGGGCGAACAGGGAGACAAATTCATGACCAACTTCAAGCTGCACCTCGGTGCCTTGGCCGGCGGTATTGGTGTCGTCGCGCTGCTGGCCGGCGCGGCTCTGGCCGATCCGGCGGTGATCTACGATCTGGGCGGCAAGTTCGACAAGTCGTTCAACGAGGCGGCCTACAATGGCGCCGAGCAGTGGAAGAAGGACACCGGTGGTACTTACCACGACCTCGAAATCCAGGCCGAGGCACAGCGTGAGCAGGCGGTGCGCAAGTTTGCCCAGGCAGGCTATTCGCCGATCGTGGTCACCGGCTTCAGCTTCGCCGATACCCTCAACAAGGTCGCGCCCGACTTCCCGAAGATCCATTTTGTCCAGATCGACTCGGTCGTCGACCAGCCGAACGTTGAATCGGTTGTTTATAAGTCGAATGACGCCTCGTATCTCGCGGGGGTGCTCGCGGCCAAGACCAGCAAGACTGGTAAGGTCGGCTTCGTCGGCGGCATGGATATTCCGCTGATCCACGCCTTCTTCTGCGGCTACAAGGAAGGCTTCATGGCCACCAACCCGAAGGGCCAGGTCTTCGAGAACTACACCGGCACTACGGCCGCGGCATGGAACGACCCGGTTGGTGCCGGTGAGCTTGCCAAGGCCGACTTCGACAAGGGTGCGGACATCGTCTACGCCGCTGCCGGTGCGTCGGGCCTCGGCGTCATCCAGGCGGCCAAGGACGCCGGCAAGATGTCGATCGGCGTCGACTCCAACCAAAACTACATCGCGCCGGGTTCGGTGCTGACCTCGGTTTTGAAGCGTGTCGACAACACCGTCTATGACGCCTTCAAGAATGATGCCTCGTTCAAGGGCGGCACGGTCGTGTCGGGCCTCGCCGAGAAGGGCGTCGGCCTTGCCATGGACGACAACAACAAGCCGATGATCACCGCCGATGCGCAGGCCGCGGTCGATGCCGCCACCAAGGGCATCACCGATGGTAGCGTGAAGGTGCACGATTACACTACCGACAACCAGTGCCCGTGAGCGGTCGCGACTTTTCGTGAGCCCACATGACTCTGATCCACGTCACGCGCAGCGCCCCTCCGGGGGCGCTGCTTCTGACTTCGCCATCGAGCTCAAGAAGATCAACAAGCGGTTCGGGGAGGTATGGGCGAACCGGGATATCGATCTCGGGGTAAAACGCGGCACCATCCACGGCATCGTCGGCGAGAACGGTGCTGGCAAATCGACGCTGATGTCGATCCTGTACGGCTTTTATACCGCCGACAGCGGCGAGATTTTCGTCAACGGCAAGCTCGAGCACATCACCGACTCCCGCCATGCCCTCCGCCTCGGCATCGGCATGGTGCACCAGCACTTCATGCTGGTCGACAATTTCTCCATCCTCGAGAACGTTATCCTGGGCGCCGAGGACTCGGCCATGCTGGCACCGTCGCTGGCGCGCGCCCGCAAGGAGCTCAAGCGCCTTGCCGATGAATACAGCCTCGACGTCGATCCCGATGCCATCGTCCAGGACGTGTCGGTCGGCCAGCAGCAGCGCCTCGAAATCCTGAAGGCTTTGTATCGCGGCGCCGACATCCTGATCCTCGACGAGCCGACCGGCGTGCTGACGCCGGAGGAGGCGGACGATCTCTTCCGCGTGCTGCGCGTGCTGCGCGAACAGGGCAAGACGGTCATCCTGATCACCCACAAGCTGCGCGAGATCATGGCCATTACCGATACCGTCTCGGTGATGCGGCAGGGCCAGATGGTCACGACAATGCCGACCGCCGACACCTCGCCCGAGCGGCTGGCCGAGGCGATGGTTGGCCGCCGTGTGCTGCTGCGCGTTGAAAAGGGTGCTGCGCATCCGGGCAAGACGATGCTCGAAGTCAAGAACCTGGTCGTCAACGACGACGCCGGCGTCCCGCGCGTCAAGGGCGTGAGCTTCACGGTCCGCGCCGGCGAGATCGTCGGCATCGCCGGCGTCGCCGGGAACGGCCAGTCGGAACTGCTCGAGTCGATCGCCGGCATGCGCGACCAGAAGTCCGGCGACGTTATCCTCAATGGCCAGCCGCTCTCGCTCGAAGGCGACGACGGCGCGGCGCGGGCGCGGCTCGCCGGCCTGGCCCACGTGCCGGAAGATCGGCAGCGCGAAGGCCTCGTTACTCAGTTCGAGGAATGGGAGAACAATATCCTCGGCTACCAGGACAGCAAGGCCTATGGCGCCGGCATTTTCCTCGACATTGGTGCGGCCCGAAAGGAAGCCCTGGAGCGCATGCATAAGTTCGACGTGCGGCCCGCCAATCCGCGGCTCAAGACCGCCAGTTTCTCCGGCGGCAATCAGCAGAAGATCGTTCTGGCCCGCGAGATGGAGCAGAACCCGGATGTGCTGATGGTCGGCCAGCCGACGCGTGGCGTCGACATCGGCGCCATCGAGTTCATCCATAACCAGATCGTCAAGATGCGCGATGCCGGCAAGGCGATCCTCTTGATCTCCGTCGAGCTCGACGAGATCCGCTCGCTGAGCGACCGTATTCTCGTAATGTTCGATGGCAACATCGTCGGCGAAGCAGATCCCGCTACCGCAACCGAGGGTGAACTCGGTCTGATGATGGCGGGCGTTCCGCCGGAGAAGGCCGTCGGGGCGCGCGTCTCGGCCGAGATGACGCCGAATGGAGGCAACCCATGAGCGTTCGTCGCCCGCTGCCGCGCTGGGCCGATGTCGCGCTCCTGCCGCTGCTCAACCTGATCCTCGCGATGATCGTATCGGGCATCGTCATCGCGCTGATCGGGCAGAACCCACTCGAGGCGGTTCGCATCCTGACCTACGGCGCGTTCGGCTATGGCGAAGGCATCGGCTTCACGCTGCATTTTGCGGCCGATTTCGTCTTCACCGGCCTCGCGGTGGCCGTGGCCGCACACGCCGGTCTGTTCAACATCGGCGGCGATGGGCAGGCATATCTCGCCGGCCTCGGCGCTATTGCTGTGGGCCTCTTGCTGGACCACACGAGCTGGCTGCTTGTCCTGCCGCTCGCCATCGTCGCATCGGCCGCCATCGGCGGTCTGTGGGCACTGATCCCGGGGTACTTGCAGGCCAAGCGCGGTAGCCACGTCGTCATCACGACGATCATGTTCAACTTCATTGCCTCGGCAATCATGGCCTATCTGCTGGTCTACGTCTTGAAGCCGATGGGGGTGCAGGAGCCGTCGACTGCCAACGTCGTCGCGGCCGGCAAGATCCCGCAACTGCGGCAGTTCTTTCCGTTCTTCGGCGAAGCACCACTCAACATGACGGCGATCTTCGCCATCCTCGCGCTGATCTTCGTCTACGTGCTGCTGTGGCACACCAGGCTCGGCTTTGCCTTGCGTACCATGGGGCATAACCCTTCGGCGTCGCTCTACGCCGGCCTTTCCAACAGCAAGCTGACGATGATCGTGATGACCATCTCCGGCGCGCTCGCCGGGATGGTGGCGGTGAACGAAGTGCTTGGCGTCCAGTCGCGCATCGTTATCGACATCACCGCCGGCTACGGCTTCGTCGGCATCGCCGTGGCATTGATGGGCCGCAATCATCCCGTTGGCATTGCGCTTGCGGCCATCCTCTTCGGTGCCCTCTATCAGGGCGGACTCGAGCTGCAGTTCGAGATGCCTGCAGTGACCCGCGATATGATCGTGGTGATCCAGGCGCTCGTGATCATGTTCACCGGTGCGATGGAGGGGTTACTGCGACCAGGCCTCGAAAACGCCTTCATGGTCTTCGGTCCGAAACAGCGCGTCGAGGCCGCGGCGCGCGAAACTGTCGGCACGGAAGGCTGAGAGATGGACTACGAAACAATCATCTCGACCCTGGCGGCCACCGTGCGGCTCACGACGCCGCTCCTGCTTGCCTGTCTCGCCGGCCTCTATTCAGAGCGCTCGGGGGTGTTCGACATCGGCCTCGAAGGCAAGATGTTGGCGGGCGCTTTTGGCGCAGCCACAGTGGCGGTCATCACCGGAAATGTCTGGCTCGGTCTCTTGGCGGCAATTGCCGTCTCGATCCTCATGGCGATGCTGCACGCCGTCGCCTCGATCACCTTGAAGGGCAACCAGATCATCTCGGGCGTGGCGATCAACTTCCTCGCCCAGGGCCTGACCGCCGTGCTCGGCCTTGCCTGGTTCCATCTTGGTGGCCGCACGCCGCAGCCGCCCGACAGCGGCCGCTTCCATCCGATCAACTGGCCCTGGGCCGATCAGATTCACGATGTCCCGATCGTCGGCCCGATCTATTCGACGCTGCTTTCCGGCCACAACATCATCGAGTATGCGGCCTTCATTGCTGTGCCGCTGACCTACTGGATCCTCTATCGGACGCGTTTCGGGCTGCGGCTCCGCGCCGTGGGCGAGAATCCTAAGGCCGTGGACACGGCCGGGATCTCGGTCGTGCTGATGCGCTACCGAGCGCTGATCATTACCGGCGTGCTCTGCGGTATCGCCGGCGCCTATTTCTCGATCGCGCAGGGCAATGGATTCGTCAACAACATGACGGCGGGCGACGGCTATATCGCGTTGGCAG
Source organism: Devosia sp. (assembly GCA_035564755.1). Classification (GTDB taxonomy): domain Bacteria; phylum Pseudomonadota; class Alphaproteobacteria; order Rhizobiales; family Devosiaceae; genus Devosia_A. The sequence continues at coordinate 12,474 of DATMTK010000263.1, forward strand.
CGCTGATCTTTGCCAAGTGGCGGCCGTGGCCGGCGATGTATGCGACGCTGCTGTTCGGGTTCCTCGATGCTCTGCAGATCCGCTTGCAGGGAGTAGTGGTGCCAGGCCTCAACTGGGCAATCCCCGTGCAGTTCATCCAGGCGCTGCCCTACATCCTGACCTGCGTGCTGCTGGCCGGCTTCATCGGCAAGGCGATCGGCCCGAAGGCAGGCGGCGTGCCCTACACCAAGGAGCGCTGACGCGTGGCCTCCGATACCGAACTGTTTGCAGCGGCCGAGGCCGTGCGGGCGCGAGCT
>DATMTK010000264.1:0-12562 GCA_035564755.1 Devosia sp.
TCGTGCGACAGGACAACTGATAACCTGTCGCAGTCAACCCGGTTGAATGCGATTTTTGCCGGGTGTAGAGAGCCGCCCGCCTCATAAAGGGGCTATGAAGGCTAAATGACGCAAACCAGCGCACCCGGCGCTGCTTCGGCAACCGGCGACGTTTCGACCCTTTCGGCCGGCCACGCCAACAAACATCTTCCTGCGCTCGTCCTCGGTGCCTTCGGTGTCGTCTACGGCGATATCGGGACAAGTCCGATCTATGCCTTCCGTCAGGCTTTTGCCGACCGCGGACAGGGCGGCGAGCTCACCGGCGACGTGCTCGGTCTGTTATCGCTGATCGTCTGGGCACTGACGATTACGGTGTCGATCAAGTACGTGTTCTTCGTCACCCGTGCGGACAACAAGGGGGAGGGCGGCACGCTGTCCTTGATGTCGCTGGTGCGTTCGACATTGACGGCCAAACGCGCCGGCCTGCTGGCTGCCGCCGGGGTGATCGGCGCGGCGCTGTTTTTCGGCGACGCCATCATTACCCCAGCGATCTCCGTGCTCTCGGCGGTCGAAGGCCTCGAGGTCGTGCAGCCTTCGCTGGCGTCCTGGGTCGTGCCGGTCACGGTGGTGCTGATTATGGCGCTGTTCTTCTTTCAGCGCTTCGGAACGACGCGGGTGAGCACGATCTTCGGGCCGGTGATGGTCGTATGGTTCATCACGCTGGGTGTCACCGGCCTCGTGCATGTTGCCGGAAATCCCGGCGTGCTGTGGGCGATCAATCCAGCCTATGGACTCCTGTTTCTAGCGCGGCACTGGGATACGGCGTTCGTCGTTATTGGCGCGATCTTCCTGTGCGTCACCGGCGCCGAAGGGCTCTATGCGGATTTGGGGCATTTCGGCCGCAGGCCGATCGTGATCGCCTGGTTCAGCCTGGTGTTTCCGGCGCTGCTGCTCAACTATTTCGGGCAGGGGGCCTATCTGATCGCCAATGGCCCGGCGGCCGCCGACAACCCGTTCTTCACGATGCAGCCGGACTGGTTCCAACTGCCGTTCGTGATCCTCACCACGGCGGCGACGGTGATCGCGAGCCAGGCGGTGATCTCCGGCATGTTCAGTCTCGCGCAGCAGGCGGCGGCACTCAACTTCCTGCCGCGGCTTACCGTGCTTCACACCTCCGAGACGCAGAGCGGGCAAATCTATGTCCCGCAGATCAACGCCATTCTCTTCGTGCTGGTGGTCTTGCTGGTCGTCTCGTTCGGCAGTTCCGCGGCCTTGAGCTCGGCGTATGGGATCGCTGTGAGCGGTGTGATGCTGATGACCGCCTCCTTGCTCTCGCTGGTGATGTGGCGGCGGTGGAACTGGAACCCAGCGGCCGTCGTCCTCGTGATGACGCCGTTCCTCATCGTCGACATCAGCTTTTTTGCCTCCAACATCTTCAAGGTTTTCGACGGCGGCTGGGTGCCGGTGCTGGTGGCCTGTTGCGCCGCGGCGATCATGACCATCTGGATCCAGGGCCGGAAGCGGCTCACCGAGAAGACACGGCGCGACGAGGTGCCGCTGGAATTCCTGGTCGAGAACCTCGCCAAGAAAAAGCCGATAATCGTCCCTGGGACGGCGGTGTTCCTGACCTCGGACATCGCCGGTGCTCCGACGGCGCTGTTACATAGCCTCAAGCACTATAAGGTGCTGCACGAGCATAACGTCATTCTAACGATCCAGACGGCCGAAACGCCCCGGGTGCCGGACGACGAGAAGGTCAAGATCGAGGCGTACAACGATCTGTTCTACCGCGTGATCGTGACCTTCGGGTTCATCGAGACGCCGAACATCCCCAAGGCGCTGGCGCTTGCGCGCAAGCTCGGCTGGAAGTTCGACATCATGTCGACGTCGTTCTTCCTGAGCCGCCGATCACTGAAGCCGTCGCCCAAGGGGTTACCCGTTTGGTTCGACCGCATTTTCATCGCGCTGGCCAAGAATGCCACCGACGCGACGGAGTACTTTCACATCCCGACGGGCCGAGTTGTCGAGATTGGCACGCAGGTGCTGCTCTAGCTCGTATATGCGGCCTGCGTGCAAGGCACAGTTGAGAATGCGGACATTGCGCATCGCAGCCATGCGCGATCGGGGATGGCTCCATCGGTAGTTGCCGATATTCTATCCCCTCGATGATCGGACGGGAGTGATCCGACAGATGATTCGCCAACACTAGGGCCATCAGGCCGCCAAGGCGTCTGACCGCGAGTGTCGGTGCGCGCTGCAAAAAACCCAAGATGTCGTCCGAGCGGCCAACGCTCGGCTTATCAACTTCAAGAAGGAGCGTTGTGATGAACGCCCAAATCGTCCGCGCCGCCATTGTGCTGGGCCTGCTTTCGCTGATCGGGCCGTTGGCGGTGGATATGTACCTGCCGGCCTTGCCGGCAATCGCGGGCAACCTGAAGGCGGATTCGGCCGCCGTGCAGGCGAGCCTCATGGCCTATATGGCAGCGATCGCTGTCGGCCAGTTGCTCTACGGACCGCTGAGCGACATGCTCGGCCGCAAGCTGCCGCTCTATTTCGGCATCGGCATCTATGTGCTGGGCTCGGTCGGCGCGGCGCTGTCGCCCACAGTCGAGTGGCTGGTGGTCTTCCGGTTCGTGCAGGGGATCGGCGCCTGCGCGTCGTTCACGCTGCCGCGGGCGATCGTGCGTGACGAGTATACCGGTGCGCCGGCGGCGCAGCTCATGAGCCTCTTGATGCTGGTGTTCTCGATCTCGCCGATTCTCGCGCCGCTCGCCGGCAGCGCCGTCATTGCGTTTGGTGACTGGCGGCTGCTGTTCTGGGTGATGGCCATGGGCGGCGTTCTCTGCCTGTTGCTTGCGGCGTTTGCCCTGCGCGAGACACGGCCGAAGGCGGCGAGGCTGAATTCCGGTCTCGGGACTGCGGTCTCGGCGTACTGGACGCTGCTGCGGGACGGCCGATTCATGGGGCTGAGCCTGATCGGCACTTTCGGCATGTCGGCCTTCATGGCGTTCCTGGGGAACTCGAGCTTCGTCTACATCCAGCACTATGGCTTGACGCCGACGGAATATTCGATCGCCTTCTCGGTGAACGCTGTCAGCTTTTTCGCCGTGAGCCAGGCGACCGGATTTCTCGTCGGGCAGTTTGGCCTGAACCGGGTCGTGCGCATGGCAGTGGGTGGGTTCGTCGCCTCGATGATGGCGCTGCTCGCGGTGTATCTGGGCGGCATCGACAGCGTGTGGGTGCTGGGCGTGTTCATGTTCATCGCCTTCGGCTTCCTCGGCCTCGTGCTGCCCTCGACCAGCGTGCTGGCGATGGAAGAGCAGGGCGCGATCGCCGGTTCGGCTTCGGCGCTGATGGGGACGGTGCAAATGATCGTCGCCTCGGTGGTGATGGGGATCGTCGGGGCATGCTCCGACGGCACGGCGCGGCCGATGGTCATCGCCTTCGCGCTCTGCTCGATCGCAGCGTTCGTCATCACGCAGATGACGCTGGGCAAGGGTGACGGCTCGCGGATGATTGAGGTTCCGGCGGAGTAGATCCGGGACCGATGGAAACGCGAACGGCGCGGAGCGATCCGCGCCTTGTGCTTTTACCGCCGGTCCGAAAGGATTTCAGGTTTTCGGAACGTCAGGGCAGGTCGAGGGGACAGGCGCCGGGACGTAGTGCTCTTCTACGGCGCCGCCCTTGAGCTTCAGCGAGAGGACAAGCTCGTCGGCAGTGAGCGTGACGATATCGGCCTTGATGTCGGTCCCGTCCTCGTTCCAGCTCACGGACTTGGCGCCGGTCTGCTGCCACGCGCTCAGCCGATGGGTTTCCCAGCACGAATCCTGAACCAGCGTCCCGTCGCTGAGGAAAATCTTGATGACGCCGGGGAGGTCCGAGGTCTCGCCGGCCTTGACCCAGACCCTGTCGGTGAGCGGCGGGACCTTGCCGGGGTCGCTGTCGCTGTCGGCAGCCTGCTCGGAAGTGATCTCGTCGGCCCAGGCCTGATGCGGAACCGCGGCGCCGACGCCCCACAGGGTCAGCAGTGCGAGCAGTGCAGCCTTGCTGGTCATCGGTTGGTCTCCCGGTTTCGCCCTAACTGCACGTGGGATCCACCACGCGCGGTTGCAAGTGTCGGTCGGCAAATGCGGCGAGATGTCGGCGAACCGACGGAGCTTGCCAAAGTGTAATACATGTTAATCCGCGGCCGTCAGTTGCCGCGGATGCCGAGGGCCCTATCCTTGCTGCGTACACGCTCGCGGGCCTGGATGGGCCAGAGATCGTAGGCTGCGCCGTCGAGCGCGTGATGCGCGTGAATGGGCCAGTTCGGGTCGTCGAGGGCGCCGCGGGCGAAGGCGACGAGGTCGGCCTCGCCGGTGGCGATGATAGTCTCGGCGTCTTGGGGCTCGGTGATGAGGCCGACCGCGATCGTGGGGATCCCGATCTCGCGCACGGCCCTGGCCAGCGGCACTTGGTAGAGCGGGGCGGGCTTCAAAGCGTAGCCTTCAAAGCCGCCCGACGAGCAGTGGATGACGTCGACGCCACGCGCCTTGAACTCTCGGGCCAAGGCGATCGAATCGTCGAGCTCCCAGCCGCCGGGGCCGCCGTCGGTCGCCGAGATGCGGATGAAGAGCGGCTTCTGCGTCGGCCAGGCGGCGCGCACGGCTTCGGTCAGCTCGAGCGCGAAGCGCATGCGGTTCTCGCGGCTGCCGCCATAGCGATCGGTGCGTTTGTTGGCGATGGGCGAGAGGAACTGGTTGATGAGGTAGCCGTGGGCGCCGTGGATTTCGATGACGTCGAAGCCGGCCTTGTCGGCGCGGATGGCGGCGTCGGCGAAAGCCTGCACGGTGGCGCGGATATCGTTTTCGGTCAGCTCGCGCGGCGTGGTGTAGCCGGGAGTTTTTTCCGAATGGATGATTGGACTTGGTGCGACCGGCGTCCAGGATTCGAAGGCGACCTGCGGCTTTTCGGCTTCGGTTTCGTCGAAGCCGTGGCGCCAGGCGATGGGGGTCGAGGCCTTGCGGCCGGCATGCGCCAGTTGAATTCCGGCGGCGGCGCCCTGCGAATGCAGGAATTCGGCGATGTGTTTCAAGGGCTTGATCTGGTCGTCGCTCCACAGGCCGAGGTCGCCGTAGGAGATGCGGCCTTCGGGGGTCACGGCGGTTGCTTCAAGGATTACAAGGCCATAGCCGCCCAGGGCGAAACGGCCGAGGTGGACGAAGTGCCAGTCATTGGCGACGCCGTGGCGGGCCGAATACTGGCACATCGGAGCGACGACGGTGCGGTTGCGGAGGGTCAGGTCGCGCACGGTGAAGGGGGTAAAGAGCTGAGACATAAGCGTAATCTGGGCCACTCCGGCTGTATCGGCAAGTGACGATGGAAGAAAATGTGTGCTCACGGATGCGTGTTGCGGGGCAAGAACAACCGGCCGCACGCCCTGGCGTTGCTGAGGGAAGCCATCGGAGATTTCACCATGCGACATATGCCCTTTCGGACGCGAAAAATCGCGTTTGCAGCCCTCGCGACTGGCCTTCTCACCAGTGCCGGTCTTGCCGCCGACAGTGCAGTCCTGACCGGCAGGAATGCCTTGGGCGGCTGGACGGACGACGCGCCCGGCACCACCCGCAAGCTGACGGTCGACGACCTCGAGGCGCCGTTCGTCAGCGCGAGCGCCTCGAACACCGCGCAGCCGGTGGCGATGCCGGCGGGTGCGATGCCGAAGGTACCGGACGGCTACAAGATCGAGCTGGTGGCCAAGGGCATCGACAATCCACGCGCCATCCGGTTCGCGCCCAATGGCGACCTGTTCGTGTCCAACAGCAGGGACGGCAGCGTGCTGGTCTATCGCTTCGACGGCGGCAGCGCGACGCCGACGACGCAGTCCACGTTCATCAGCGGACTGAAGCAGCCCTATGGAATCGCCTTCTATCCAATCGACAAGCCGGAGTGGGTTTATATCGCCGAGAGCGACGGGCTCAAGCGCTTCAAGTACCGGGATGGCGACATGACCGCCGAGAGCGGCGACAAGGGAGAGCAGATCCTCAGCAACATTCCAGCGAACCACCACTGGACGCGCGACGTGGTGTTCTCGCCCGACGGCCAGACGATGTACTTTTCGGTCGGCTCGGGCAGCAATGTCGGCGACGGCACCATGGGCAAGGCGCCGAGCGGGGGCGTCGAGGTCTGGGCCAAGAGCCATCCGCTCGGCGAGGCCTGGGACGAGGAAGCAGGGCGGGCCGCGGTCTGGGCCTACGATCCGGACGGCAAGAACGGCAAGATTTTTGCCGACGGGTTGCGCAACTGCGCCGGCATGACGCTGCAGCCGGCGACGGGCGAGGTCTGGTGTGTGGTCAACGAGCGCGACGAGCTGGGCGACAACATCCCGTTCGAATATGCGACGGCGGTGCAGGAGGGCGCCTTCTACGGCTGGCCCTGGTTCTACAATGGCGATCATCCGGATCCGCGCTGGAAGGAAACCCCGCGCAACGACCTCAAGGGCAAGGTGACGGTGGGTGACGTATTGTTCCAGGCACATTCGGCGCCGCTCAACATCGCGTTCGAAACCACCGATGCGCTTGGGGCAGATGCGAACGGCGACGCATTCGTTGCCATGCACGGTTCGTGGAACCGCAATACGCGCACCGGCTACAAGATCGTCGAGGTCGATATCGGTAAGGACGGCAAGCCGATGGGCACCTACACCGATTTCGTGACCGGCTTCGTGCTCAACGACAACGACGTGTGGGGCCGGCCGGTCGGCGTCGCCTTCGACAAGCAGGGGAACCTGTTCTTTTCGGAGGACGGCAGCGGCACGATCTGGAAGGTCAGCAAGACGTAGAGGTCGTCGTGGTGGCGTTTTCGATCCCCCGGGCCCAGCACGGGGAGCAAGAATCGGTCACCACCCTTGCTGAAAAAGCCTCCACGGGCCTCCCGACAATGTGTTCGGGCGTGGTGCCCCGCCGCGGATGAAATGGCCAGGGCGGGGTTTCATGCTGTGGAGGACTCTGAGGAGATGAGCATGCGAATTCTGATCGGGCTGGCGCTGGCCGGCTGCGTGGCGCTGAGCGGTGGCGTGGCGATCGCCCAGCAGCAGGCCAACATGGTGGCGGTGACGGGCACGGTGGCGGCGGTCAATGGCGACGAGGTCGACATCGCCGGCGCGGATGGCGGCACCAGCAAGGTGACACTCAACGACACGACGCGCTTCACGTACACGATGGCGATGACGGCCGACGACATCAAGCAGGGCAGCTATATCGGCGCCGGCGCGATGAAGGACAACACGGGCGGCAATACCGCGGTCGAGATCACCATCTTCCCTGAAGCGATGCGCGGCGCGGCCGAAGGCTTCCGGCAGTGGAACCAGGGTCCGGACTCGACGATGACCAACGGCACCGTGTCGCAGGTGGTGGGCACCAGCAACCGGGTGCTGACGGTGACCTACAAGGGCGGCCAGCAGCAGGTGACGATCCCCGACGGCACGCCGATCACGACGTTCGAGAACGCCGACAAGAGCGCGCTGACAGTGGGCGCGCACGTGGTGATCCGTGCGATCAAGGCTGACGACGGAACGCTGACCGGGCGGTTCGTCAGCGTGGGGAAGAACGGATACGTGCCGAAGTAGGCAGTCGTTTCTTTCTCGCGGCGGGCGGGAGTTGAGTGCGGCGGCGATAACGTTTCGGCTCCGTCATGGCCGGGCGCAGACCCGCCCAACCAGACAGGCCATCCGAATGCGCTGCGAGTTCGGCTGGGTCCCCGGGGTCAAGGCCGGGGATGACGGATCGGAAGGATAGAGCAAGCGGGGCCATCCCCTCCGCAGCGACTGCTACTTGCCGGCGTAGGCGTTTTCCAAGTCTGCGATGACGAGTTTTTTCATTTTCATCATCGCGGCCATGGCGCGCTGGCGGCCGGCGGGGTCGGGGCCGGCGATGGTGCGGTTGATGGCGGCCATTGGGGCGATTTGCCAGCTCACGCCGTATTTGTCCTTGACCCAGCCGCACATGGATTCGGCGCCGCCGTCGGTGGTCAGCGACGTCCAGTAGTAGTCGACCTCGGCCTGGTCCTTGCAGTCGATGTAGAACGAGACCGCTTCGGAGAACTTGAACTCCGGGCCGCCATTGAGCAGCGTGAAGGTGGTGCCGAGGATATCGACGTTGATCGTCAACACGCGGCCATCGGGATAGCTGCTCTTGTCGTGGATCTTGCCCTTGAAGATGCGAACGTAATAGTCGCCCGCCTCCGAGATGCGGTCGTCGAACCAGAGGCAGGGCGTGATCTTCTGGGACATGATGGTTCTCCTTGGTTGATCTGGTAACTCGTCGTTCTAATTCTGGCGAAGTTCGGCGAGAGCGGCGTCGAGCCGCCTGAAGCCGATCTCCATGCCCTCGGCCATCGGCGAGGCGGCGGCGGCAGCACGAGCTTCGGGCGAGGTATAGGTGACGGTTAACGTGGCGGTGGTGACGCCATCGTGCTCGGCGAGGGTCAGCACGTTGACGGTGCCGCCCTGGGTCCAGTTGTCGTCGTAGTATTCGGTTTGCTCGATGCGCTCGGGCGCAACGATGGCAGTGTAGAGGCCCTGGCTCGCGAGCTCGTAGCCGTCGGGCGAACGCTGGCCGATGCGCCATTTGCCGCCGACACGGAAGTCGATGTCGCAGACGAAGGTGGTCCAGTCGGGCATGCCGTACCAGCGCCGCAACAGCTCGGGTTTCGAGTAGCAGAGGAAGACGAGGTCGCGCGGCGCGTCGAACTGCCGGGTGACGACGATCTGCCGGTCGCCGGGGGTGGTGATGGTGAGCGGCCTAGGCATTGGAATCGTCCTTCTTCTTGCTGGGCTTGTCGGTGTTGGTGGGGGTCTGCAGGGCTTCGAGCAGCGCATCGAGGCGGCCGTAGCTGACCTCCCAGAACTTGCGGTACTTCTCGAGCCAGTCGACCGCCTGCTTCATGGGGGTTGCCTCGATCTTGACGGGGCGGCGGGTGCCCGAGGCGGAGCGGGTGACGAGACCGGCGCGCTCGAGAATCTTGATGTGCTTGCTGATCGCCGGCTGGCTGATCTCGAACGGGGCGGCAAGCTCGTTGACCGAGGCCTCGCCCTCCATCAGCCGCGCGAGGATGGCGCGCCGCGTGGGATCGGCGAGGGCGATGAAGGTGGCGTCGAGCTGGTCCGAGGCGGTCATTACGATAACCGAAGTGTTATAGAACGTTTTGGTTATGGACTGGTCGATGGAAGGAGTCAACAGGCCGGCACGACATTTATTCGTTTCCGGTTTGTTCTATGGTACAAAGGCTGTGTCACTTGGGAGAACTTCATGGCTCAGCGCGGCGGCAGCGCCGATCTTCCGCTCCACGGCGGTCGTGTGCCGGAGTGGCTGGCCGGCCGGATGGCGAAGCTCGGCGCCATCATCGCGGAGGCGATCTGCCAGGAATATGGCCGCGACGAGTTCCTGGCGCGGCTCGCCAACCCCTTCTGGTTCCAAAGCTTTGGCGCGGTGATGGGGATGGACTGGCACTCGAGCGGCATCACCACGAGCGTGGTGGGTGCGCTGAAGCGCGGACTGACGCCGCTGGAGAAGGAACTGGGCCTGCATGTGTGCGGCGGGCGCGGCAGGCACTCGCGCAAGACGCCCGAGGAGCTGGTCGCCATCGGCCAGCGCGTCGGGTTCGACGGCGCAGCGCTGGCGAAGGCGAGCCGGCTGGTGGCGAAGGTCGACAGCGCCGCGGTGCAGGACGGATTCGAGCTTTACCTCCATGGCTTCATCGTCGCGGACGACGGCAAGTGGGTGGTGGTGCAGCAAGGCATGAAGGACGAGACCTCCACGGCGCGCCGCTACCACTGGCAGAGCGAAGGGCTCAGAAGCTTCGTCGAGGCGCCGCATGCGGCGATCGACGGCGTGGCGCAGGGGACGATCGTCAACCTGACCGATGTGCGGGCCGATCGCGCGCGGCTGGCCTCGGTGGATCTGCTTGGGACGATCGGGCCGGACGGGATCGTCAAGGAGATCGGACGGATCGAGGGGCGCGAGGTGGAGGCGGATCCGGATGCGGAGGACGAGCCGATGCTGCCGCACCTGGTGATGCCGGCGCATCATGACGTGCGGCCCAAGGACGTGATGCTGCGGCGCCTGCATGCCTCGCTTGGCGCGGCGGCGGACAACGCGCCGAAGGATTTTGCCGATCTGCTGCTGACCCCGGGGGTGGGCGCGCGCACGGTGCGGTCGCTGGCGATGGTGGCCGAGGTGATCCACGGTGCGCCACATCGATTTTCCGATCCGGCGCGGTTCGCGATGAGCAAGGGCGGCAAGGACGGAGCGCCGTTTCCGGTGCCGCTCAAGGTCTATGACGAGACGATCAAGGTGCTGAAATACGCCGTGGTCAAGGCACGGCTCGGGCAGAGCGAGGAACTGAGCGCGATCAAGCGGCTCGATGCGCAGGCGCGGGCGGTGGAGGGCAAGGTCACTGGACCGTCGTTCTATGGCTACGTCGCCGAGGAGTGGCGGCGCAGCCGGGACTATGGGGGGCGGACCGTGATGGACGATGCGCGCGAGAAGGGGCGATCGATGAGCAGAGTCGGCCAGGTTCCAAAGAGGTCGGAACGCCGGCTGTAGTTTCCTGTTGTCGCGCTTCCGAACCGCAAGAGCGGCTGCCACTTTTTGCCGGAAGCGCTCCGCAGGGTAAGACGGGCTTGATCGGGGCGAGGCCTCAAGGTTGATTGCGCGTCCGTTGAGGGGAGACGCGATGCGCGAGGAAAAGCTTCGGGCGGGCAAATACGATGTCGACGTGCCGCTGGTGCGGCGGCTGATCGCGGCGCAGTTTCCGCAGTGGGCCGAGTTGCCGATCACGCCCGTTGCGCATGACGGCTGGGACAACTGGACGTTCCATCTGGGCGAGCGGATGAAGGTGCGACTGCCGAGCGCCGCCGGCTACAGCGAGCAGGCGGAGAAGGAGGCGCGCTGGTTGCCGAAGCTGGCGCCGCATCTGCCGCTGCCGGTGCCCGTGCCGCTGGCGATCGGCGTGCCGGGCGAGGGGTATCCATGTTCGTGGTCGGTGTACGACTGGCTCGAGGGCGAGCGCGTGACACGCGGGGGTGTCGAGGATCCGGTGCAGTTCGGCTGGGACCTTGCGAAGTTCCTGATGGCGCTGCAGCGGATCGATCCGGCGGGCGGGCCGCCGCCGGGGCAGCACAATTATTTCCGCGGCGCCGACGTGATGGCGGTCTATGGCGCGGAGGCGCGGCGTTCGATCGAGGCGATCGCGGATCGGATCGATGCCGAGGGCGCACACGCGGTGCTCGATGCGGCGGCGGCCGCGCCATTCGCGGCATCGCCGGCGTGGCTCCATGGCGACATCGCGATCGGCAACCTGCTGCTGCGCGAGGGGCGGCTCGGCGCGGTGATCGATTTCGGCGGCTGCGCGGTGGGGGATCCGGCGTGCGACCTCGTGATCGCCTGGACGTTCCTCGAGTCGGCGGGACGCGACTCGTTCCGGCTGTCGGTGGCGGCCGACGCGGCGATGTGGGCGCGGGCGCGGGGCTGGGCGCTGTGGAAGGCGGCGCTGCTGCTCGCCAGCGGGCAGGTGGTGAACGCCGATGAAGCGACGCCACAAGCGGTGATCGGCGCGGTGATCGCGGAGCATCGCGCGCTGCGTTGAAATCGCGCCGGGGCGCCGCTACCGTCTGCCGGGCGAGGAGACGGCGATGGACTGGGTCACGAGCGGCGGCGCGGCGGCATGACGGCTCTCAGGGCCGAGGCGCCGGCTCGGCCGGCGGGATGGCGCCGACCGCTCAGGCGGCTGCGCGACCGGCTGGGGGCGTCGGACCCGGCCTTCTCGCGGCTCAGGATGGCGTCGCGCGCCATGCTGTCGCTGGCGCTGTGCGTGGTGCTGCTGCTCGGGGTGCACCAGGTGCATCCGCTGCCCTTCGCGGTGTTCGGGCTGGCGTTCGTGATCTCGTTCAACGGCACGCTGGCGGTGCGCGACAAGGGGTGGCGCGCGCAGGCGCAGACGCGGGCGATCGCATGGGTGGCGGCAGGTGTCGCGGTGGCGGCGGCAAGCCTGCTGGCGGCGTGGCCCATCGCCGCCGATGCGGCGTTCCTCGCGGTGATCTTCGCGGCGGTCTATGCGCGGGCGCTCGGGCCGCGCTGGACGGCGGTGGGGATGATCAGCTTCATGGCATTCTTCATGGGGGATTACTTCAAGCCGCCGGTGGCGGACCTGCCGTGGATCGCGGCTGGCGCGGCGCTCGCCTTCATTGTCACGCAAATCGTGACGAACGTCATTCTACCGGACGATCCGGCGCGGGATTTCCGGCGGGCGCTGGTCAGCCTCGACCAGCGGCTGCAGGTGATGCTGCGACAGTTGCTGGAGCATCCGGTGGACCGGCCGAAGATGCAGGCCGAGCTCAGCCGGCTGCGCGACGTGGTGATGATGGCGGAAGGCTTCATCCCGCAGGGCGACGACGGCTCGCTCGCGGCGCGCGGCCCGGCGTCGGAGCTGGCGATCGCGCTGTTCGACGTGCAGCTCATCGCCGAACGGCTGGCGCGGGCGAGCTATGTCGCGGCGCCGCCGCCGGCGCTGGTGCGCGCGGCAATGAGCGGCGCCACGCTGCCGG
>DATMTK010000265.1:0-9586 GCA_035564755.1 Devosia sp.
CGGTCGTGTCACGCGCCCAGGAAGACAGGGACCTCGCTGTCCTGGCCAAGATATGACGTGCTGCCCCGGTGCTGCCCAGTAACGAAAAGGCCGGACGCGATGGCCCGGCCGTTTCGATATAACCTACTGATTTTACAGGAGGATTTTGGAGCGGGCGAAGGGATTCGAACCCTCGACCCTAACCTTGGCAAGGTTATGCTCTACCCCTGAGCTACACCCGCACTCCAAGCCGCATCCGGCGCCAAAATCTTGGCAGCGGCGCGACGCGGGCCTATATGCCCAATCGATATTGCCTTTGCAACCCTGAATTCATGGCCTTTCGGGCCGGCGCTGGCGCCGCACCCGGACCGCATGCGAAAAGGGTAAACCGAAAGAGACCACGCCCGTGAACGTCAACATCAGCTCCGCCCCGGCCGCCACGCCCCCCGGCGCCCTCGTCAGGGATTCGACCGACCGCGCCTTCAAGGCCGACGTCATCGACGCCTCGCTCGAAGCGCCGGTGCTCGTCGATTTCTGGGCCCCCTGGTGCGGCCCCTGCCGCTCGCTCAGCCCCAATATCGAGAAGGTCGTCAAGGAAAAGGCCGGCAAGATCCGGCTGGTGAAGATCAATATCGACGAGAACCCGCAGATCGCCGGCCAGCTCGGCGTGCAGTCGATTCCGGCCGTCTTCGCCTTCGCCGGCGGCCGCCCGGTCGATGCCTTCCTCGGCAACATCCCCGAGAGCGAGGTGCGTAAATTCGCCGACAAGGTGATCGCCGCCGCCCCGGCCGGCCGCCCGGCCCAGGGCTCGGTCGAGGACGAGATCAAGAACGCGCTGACGGCCGCCAAAGAGGGCCTGGCCGCCGGCGACCTCAACACCGCGGCCCAGATCTACGGCATGGTACTGCAGCACCAGCCCGAGAACGCCGAGGCCCTGCTCGGCATGGCCCGCGTGTACCTCAAGGCCGGCGAGGCCGAACAGGCGCAGGCGGTGTTCGGCACCATCCCCGAGGCGGCCCGCAAGGGCGCCGACTACGCCTCGCTCGCCGCCGAGCTGAAGCTGCTGACCGAAGCGGCGGCCGTCGGCGGCACCGCCGACCTCGCGCGCAAGGTCGAGAAGGCCCCCGACGATCACCAGGCCCGTTACGACCTCGCCATCGCCCTCAACGCCGAGGGCAAGCGCGTCGAGGCGGCCGAGCAGCTCGTCACGCTGATGAAGCGCGACCGCACCTGGAACGACGACGGGGCGCGCAAGAAGCTGCTCGAGTTCTTCGAGGCCTGGGGTGCCAAGGACGCGGCAACCCTCAAGGGACGGCGGCTGCTTTCGTCGCTGCTGTTTTCGTAAATGCTGAAGCGACCCGAAACACCCGCCGGCCTGCCCGACCATCTGCCGCTGTTTCCCCTGACAGGGGCGCTGCTGCTGCCCTTCGCGCACCGGCCGCTCAATATCTTCGAGCCGCGCTATGTCGAGATGATCGACGCGGCGCTGGCCGGCAACCGTCTCATCGGCCTCATCCAGCCGGTCGACAGCGCCGAGGAGAGCCCGCGCGGTAGAGCGCCGCTCCAGAAGATCGGCACCGTCGGCCGCCTGACGCATTGGGAAGAGAACGGCGACGGCCGCTACTTCGTCATCCTCGAGGGCATTTCGCGCTTCGAGCTGACCGGCGAGCTCACTGTGATGACGCCCTACCGCCAGGGCACCATTTCGGCCGAGCGCTTCGTCCTCGATTTCGAGCGCGCCCATGGCGAGGCCGAGGTCGACCGGCCGCGTTTCCTCAAGATGATGAAGGACTACGCCGAGTTCGCCAATTTCGACCTCAACTGGGACGAGATCAACAAGACCGGCACCGCCGATCTGGTCAATTTCTGCTGCATGGTCTCGCCCTATGGCGCCAAGGAAAAACAGGTGCTGCTCGAGGCCGGCTCGCTCGTCACCCGCGCCGAAACGCTGATCGCGCTGGCCGAGATGGAAATGGCCAAGGGCGAGAACGCCACCGCATCGCTCAACTGAGATCCCTATGCCCGAACCCAGCGAGCGCCGCCACGAGGTCGACCCGCGCACGCTCGAAATGCTGGTCTGTCCGCTGACCAAGACCCGCCTGGTGCTGAGCGCCGACCGCACCGAGCTGATCTCGGTCGCGGCGCACCTCGCCTTTCCGATCCGCGAGGGCGTCCCGATGCTGACCCTCGATGAAGCGCGCGACGTCGAGCCGGGCGAGATGCGCGTCCATTTCCCGCCGACGGCCTGACGCAAATGAGCGGCGAAAGCGACATTGAAAAGCTGCTCGCGAACCTGGCGCCCGCCCTCGATCCGGAGCCTTACGTCTTCGCCACGCTGCCGCCGGGGGAGGAGGTTCCCGACGGCATCGCGCCGCTGGCAACCTTCCGCGAGTCCGAAGGCCTCAGCCTCGTCGTGCAGGCCGCCCCGTGGCGCGCCGCCGGGCATGCCGGCTCGGCCGACCATGCGCGGCTGACCATGATGGTGCACTCCTCGCTCGAGGCCGTCGGCATGACCGCCGCGCTGGCCAAAGCGCTCACCGAGGCCGGCATCAGCGCCAACGTCGTCGCCGCCTACCACCACGACCACATCTTCGTGCCGTGGGCGCGCCGCCACGATGCGCTGGCCGCGCTCGAGGCGCTGACGCGCCGCCACCGCTGAATCGTCATTTTACGGGCCGCTCAGCGCGGCGGGTTCAGCACGTACTGCGCTTCGCCATTGCCGAACGACCAGTCCTCGAGATTGTCCTCGACGAGGTTGATGATCACGTCCTCGCGCCGGATGCCGATCCGCGCATGCAGCGCGTCGGCGATGAACCTGAAGAACGCCTGCTTGACCTCGCGCGTGCGCCCCTGGCGGAGCGTCACCTGGATCATCAGCGCGTCCCCGGTGCGTTCGATGCCCAGGAAATGCCGGTCGATGAACAGCGTCTCGGGCTGGTGCTCGGTGATCACGTGGAAGCGGTCGCCCTGCGGCGCCTTCAGCACCGTGACGATCGCGTCATAGACGACATCGGAGATCGCCCGCTTGTACTCCGCGGACGTTCCGGCAGGCATGTCGATGCGAACGAGCGGCATGATGTATCTCCTTAGAGCGGGATTCCACGCGTCAGCCGCGGACCGTGGCGGTCGAGGCCGGCGGCCCGCGCGATGAGGCTCGATTTGATCCGCGGCAGGCGGTCGACCACACCCAGGCCGACATCGCGCAGCGCGCGCAACGGCGCCATGTCGTTGGAAAACAGCCGGTTGAGGCTGTCGGTCACCGCCGCCATCAGCGACGTATCGAACCGCCGCCACTGCTCGTAGCGCCCGAGCACGTCGGGCGCGCCATGGTCGAGCCCGAGCCGCATCGCCTCGACCACCGTCTCGCTCAGCGCCGCGACGTCCTTGAGCCCGAGGTTGAGCCCCTGCCCGGCGAGCGGATGGATGACATGCGCGGCATCGCCGATCAGCGCCAGCCGCGGCCCGACGAACTCCCGCGCCAGTTGCAGCCGCAGCGGGAAGCTCTGCAGCCCCTCCTCCACCGTCACCTGCCCGAGCGACGAGCCCATCGCCGCCTCGATCTCGGCCGCCGCCTCAGCCAGCGGCAGCGCCTTGAGGCGCGCGGCCTCCGCAGTCGATTCGGTCCACACCAGCGACGAGCGGTTGCCGGTCAGCGGCAGGCTCGCGAACGGCCCCGCCGGCCGGAAATGCTCGAATGCCGTGCCCTCGTGCGGCAGCTCGTGCGCAATGGTCGTCACCACGCCCGCCTGCCGGTAGTCGTGGCTGACGACGCCGATGCCCGCCATCTGCCGCAGCGCAGACATCGCGCCGTCCGCCGCGACGATCAGCGGCGCCTTGAAGTTGCGGCCATCCTTGAGCGTGAGTGATGCCAGCGCCCCGGCGCCCGACCAGCCGGTGATCTCGACCGGCGCCACGAGCTCGGCGCTGTCGCCCACCGCCTCGAGCAGCACCCGGGTCAGCACGCGATTGGGCACCATGTGTGCGTAGGGCTCGCCCGGGGCCACGTCGCCCTCAAAGCTCAGGAACACCGGCCGCGAAATGTCGCCGCCGCCCGAATCGGTGATCCGCATCTGCCGGATGGCGGTGGCCTCGGGCGCGATCTCGGCCCATACGCCCAGCGTTTCGAGCGCCCGCCTTACCCCGGCGGAAAGCGCGAAGGCGCGTTTGTCGTCGGGGACGCTGAACGGCCGCCGGTCGAGCAGCGCCACCCGTATGCCGCGGTGGAAGCGCGTCAGGGCCAGTGCCTGGCACAGGCCCACCGGGCCGCCGCCCACGATGATCACGTCAAGGACGGCGTCGGCCATCGATACACCTCGTGTTGCCGCTATGTGGCGCCGCGCGGCCGCCGAGGCAAGCGCCCGCATCAAGACCCATTCTGCCTATAAAAGCATCATCAGGCAATTTGCTGATCATTCTGTAGGCATATCTGCCGCGCGTCTTCGCCCCGGACGCTGCCCGTCGTGCCGGCCTCCCCCAATTCTGCGAACGGAATCATGGCGTTGGTTCGGTGCCCCGGCCCTTGGCACGGCATTTGAGTCTCCGAGCGGCATTGGAGACCAGGGACAGTCGAAAGGGGCATCCATGAAACTGGTGATCGCAATCATCAAGCCGTCGCGGCTCGAAGAGGTGCGTCAGGCGCTCAATGCGCTCGATGTGCACGGCATGACCGTGACCGAAGTCAAAGGCTATGGCCGCCAGAAGGGCCACTCGGAAATCTACCGCGGCACCGAATATGCCGTGCACTTCCTGCCCAAGCTCAAGATCGAGATCGCCGTCGAGGACGGCCAGTCCGATCCCATCGTCGCGGCCATCCGCGACAGCGCCCAGACCGGACGCATCGGCGACGGCAAGATCTTCGTGCTCGACCTTGTCGCCGTCACCCGCATCCGCACCGGCGAGACCGGCGCCGCGGCCCTCTAGTCAGGAGACATCAGGGAAATGAACGTCAAAAAGCTACTCCCCCTCGTCGGGCTGGCGGGACTGGGCGGGCTGGCCGTGCTGGCCGCCACCCTGCCATCGCTGGCGCAGGACGCGTCGTCGGCGCTGAGCTCCGCCTCCTCGGCCGCTGCCGACGCCACCGCCGCGGCGCCCGCTGCCGCCGCCGCCCCCAGCCCGATCAACTCCGGCGACACCGCCTGGATGCTGACCTCGATGGCGCTGGTCCTGATGATGACCATCCCGGGCCTCGGCCTGTTCTACGGCGGCATGGTGCGCAAGAAGAACGTGCTGGCGACGGTCATGCAATCGTTCGCCATCACCTGCATCGTGACCGTCCTCTGGTTCGCGGTCGGCTACTCCGCCGCCTTCACCAACAACGATCCCGGCGCACCGGGCGCCATCATCGGTTCGTTCGCCCACATGTTCTTTGCCGGGATCGGACCCAACTCGGTGAACGGGCTGGCCGGCACCATCCCGGAAAATGTCTTCAGCGCCTTCCAGATGACCTTCGCGATCATCACCCCGGCGCTGATCTGCGGCGCCTTCGCCGAACGCATGAAGTTTTCGGCGATGATCATCTTCATGGCCGCGTGGCTGCTGCTGGTTTACGTGCCGATCGCCCACTGGGTGTGGGGCGGCGGCTTCCTCGGCGGGCTGGGCGTGCTCGATTTCGCCGGCGGCACCGTGGTGCACATCAATGCCGGCGTCGCCGGCCTCGTCTGTGCCCTCGTGCTGGGCAAGCGCAAGGGCTTCGGCACCACCAACATGGCGCCGCACAATCTCGTGCTGACCTTCATCGGCGCGGGCCTGCTCTGGGTCGGCTGGTTCGGCTTCAACGCCGGGTCGGCCGTGGCCGCCAACGGCCTCGCCGGTGCCGCCATGATGAACACGCAGGTCGCGACCGCTGCCGCCGCCCTCGCCTGGATGTTCGTCGAATGGATGGTGGTCAAGAAGCCATCCGTCCTCGGCATCCTCTCGGGCGCCGTCGCCGGCCTGGTCGCCGTCACCCCTGCGTCGGGCTTCGTCAACGTCACCGGTGCCTTCGTCATCGGCATCGTCGCCGGTGCGGTCTGCTACTGGGCCGCCGCCCACCTCAAGCGGATGCTCGGCTATGACGACTCCCTCGACGCCTTCGGCGTCCACGGCATCGGCGGCATCGTCGGCGCCCTGCTGACCGGCGTCTTCGCCGACGCCTCGGTCAACGGCCATGCCGGCGCGCTGTTCGGCAACCCCGGCCAGGTCGTGACCCAGCTCGAAGGCATCGCGGTGACCATCGTTTGGACCGCCGTGGTGAGCTGGATCATCCTGATGGTGACCAAGGCCCTCGTCGGCCTCCGCCCCAGCGAGCAGGAAGAAGAGGAAGGCCTCGACATCACCCAGCACGGCGAATCGGTCGCCGAATAAGCCAGTCCTCGGACAGCCGGCCCCCCTGGCTGTCCGAGGCACCACAACCGGTTCGATCCGGCGTGCAGTCCGCGTTCCTCTTTGGCCCGCCACAGAGGCTTCCCACTCGCAAATGGCGCGGACTGCACCCCAGATCGGACTCTCCCGCTTGCACAGCAATTGGGCAGGTGCGCTTCGACTCATGCCGCTTTTCTGGGCACATTGCCGCGGCGCCGCCCACCAGACCCCGGCCTCCCACGCAAGTCACTGAGTCTCCAGCGCTTTTCCAAAAGCCCCGTCTGGCACGATCCTTGAAGCCATTGCCGCGCGAAGAACCGGTTGCGAGCCGGTTGTGGGAAGACAGGCGGGGGCTGCGAGCCTCCGTGCGGGAGGCTCCAATGACTCAGTCCGCCGTCGGACTCGATGTATTCTTTCTGTTGGTCGGTGCCGTGCTGGTGTTCTCGATGCATGGCGGCTTCGCCTTCCTCGAGCTCGGTACGGTACGCGGCAAGAACCAGGTGAACGCGATGGTGAAAATCATCGTCGACTTCGCCTTCTCGACGCTGGCCTATTTCGTCGTCGGCTACTGGATCGCCTACCACGTCGATTTCTTTTCGAGTGCCGCCACCCTTTCCGGCGCCGGTGGCGGCTTCGCGCCGCAAGGCCTGAGCCTGGTGCGCTTCTTCTTTCTCGCGACCTTCGCCGCGGCGGTGCCTGCCATCATCTCGGGCGGCATCGCCGAGCGCGCCAAATTCTGGCCGCAGGTCGCCATCGCCGCCATCATCGTCGGGCTGATCTACCCCATCAGCGAAGGCATCGTCTGGAACGGCAATTACGGCATCGAGGCCTGGCTCAAGTCAGCGCTCGGCGCGCCCTTCCATGATTTTGCCGGCTCGATCGTGGTGCACGCCATGGGCGGCTGGCTGGCGCTGGCCGCCGTGCTCGCGCTCGGTCCGCGCACCGGCCGCTACGGCCCGCACGGCCGCCCCTTCCCGCCCTCGTCGATCCCGTGGCTCGGCCTCGGCACCTGGATGCTCGCGATCGGCTGGTTCGGCTTCAACGTCATGTCGGCGCAGTCGACCGCCGCGGTCTCCGGCCTCGTCGCCCTCAACTCGCTGCTCGCCATGGTCGGCGGCATCGCCGCCGCCGCCATCGCCAGCAAGGCCGACCCCGGCTTCGTCCACAACGGCGCGCTCGCCGGCCTCGTCGCCGTGTGCGCCGGCTCGGACGTCATGCACCCCATCGGCGCGCTGGTGACCGGCGCCGTCGCCGGCATCATCTTCGTGCGCGGCTTCACCCTCACCCAGGAGCGACTCAGGATCGACGACGTGCTCGGCGTCTGGCCGCTGCATGGCCTGTGCGGCCTCTGGGGCGGCATCGCCGCCGGTATTTTCGGCCTCACCCAGCTCGGCGGCATGGGCGGCGTCTCGTTTCTGAGCCAGCTTCTCGGCTCGGTCGCGATCTCCGCCTATGCCTTCATCGCCGGCAGCATCGTCTATGTCGTCGCCAGGCGCGTCGCCGGCATCCGCCTGACCGACGAGCAGCAACGCCGCGGCGCCGACCTTTCCATCCACTCCATCGGCGCGATGCCGGAAGGCGAGATCTGAGGGTAAGCCGATGGCGGGAGCGAATAGCGAGTAGCGAGTGGCGAGTGGCGAGTAGCAATGGCCTCTTCGCCATTCCCGGCCGCCGACCCCCTGTTCGCTCCCCCCTGTTCGCTGCTCGCGCCGCTTCTTATGGTTAGCTCCGGATTAACCCCGCGCCCCTAGGATCGCACTTCGACCGTTAGTTCAGAGTGTTTCCGACGATGCCGGCACGTCCCCTGCTCGAAGACCAGACCTCCGCGCCCGCCATCGCCATCACCATACCGGTGCGCCTGATCGGCATCGTCGTGCTCGCCCTCGTCGCGCTGATGATGGCGGCGCTGGCCTCGTGGTCGGTGGACGATCCGTCGTTTTCCTATGCCACCAGCAAGCCGGTCGCCAACTGGCTCGGCTTTCCCGGCGCCGTCGCTGCCGATTTCTCCTTCCAGGTGCTCGGCCTCGGCATCATCGTCCTGCTGATCCCGCTCGCGCTGTGGGGCTGGAGCTTCGTGCGCCGCCGCGTCCCGGCGCGCATGGGCCTGCGCCTCGTCGCCTGGATCGCCGCGACGGGCCTCTCCACCGGCGTCCTCGCCTTCCTGCCGGCGCCCGCGAGCTGGCCGCTGCCCACCGGGCTCGGCGGCCTCATCGGCCAGGGTTTTGCCAATCTCGCGGCGCTGGTCACCGGCGCCCATCCGCAGCCGGTGACCGCCTGGCTCTTCGCCATCATCCTCGTCGCCCCGACCGCCGCGCTGTTCTGGATCGCGCTCGGCACCGGCGCCACCCGCCTTGTCCACCCCGGCCCGTCCGCGGGCAAGGGCAAGCCTGGCGCCGACGCGCCGGAGCGGAACGGCATTCTGGACATCGCCATCGGCGGCCTCGTCCACCTTGGCTTCTCCGCCGGCGCCGCCTTCCGCCGCGCCGTGGCGCAGGCCCGCGACAACGCCGCGGCAAAACGCCAGGCCGAAGCGGCTCAGTGGCGCGACGGCGCCGCCGAGCCGACGCTCACCCCGCGTACTCCGGCCGTCGCCGTGCTGCCCGACGAGCGCCGCGAGCCCGGCATGACCATCGAGCGCCGCATCTTCGCGCCCAACCAGCCGGACGAGGCGGATGACGAAGCGGCCGAAGCCTACGAGGACGAGCTGCCCGCTATCCCCGCCCGCAGCGCCCGTGTCGCCGCCCCCGCAAAGCGTCCGCTCCCCGGCTCGCGCGCTGCGCGCGAAGCGCAACCCTCGCTGCTCGCCGACGAGAGCGGCTTCGAGCTGCCGTCGCTGAGCCTGCTCGCCGAGGCCCGGCACAAGGGCATGCTCGAAGAGCATCGGCCGGAGCGGCTCGAGGCCATGGCCCGCCGCCTCGAGGGCGTGCTCGAGGATTTTGGCGTCAAGGGCGACATCATCAATGTCCGCCCCGGTCCGGTCGTCACCCTCTACGAGCTCGAGCCGGCGCCCGGCATCAAGTCGTCCCGCGTCATTTCGCTCGCCGACGACATCGCCCGCTCGATGAGCGCCATCTCCGCCCGCGTCGCCGTGGTGCCGGGCCGCAACGCCATCGGCATCGAGCTGCCCAACGAGACGCGCGAGACCGTCTATCTGCGCGAGATGCTGGCGAGCCAGGACTTCGAGAAGATGAAGGGCAAGCTGCCCATCTGCCTTGGCAAGACCATCGGCGGCGAACCCATCATCGCCGACCTCGCGCGCATGCCGCAT
>DATMTK010000266.1:0-14250 GCA_035564755.1 Devosia sp.
TTCGAGGCGAGATCGTCGACCGGCGCCGTGGCCCCTTTGGCGGCGCTGCCGGCCGGGGCCGTTGGGGCTTGTGCCGCCATGACCGGCGCCGCTGCGGGCACCATCACCTGCTGTACCCCGCTATTGGCATAGCTGCGGGTGACCCGGACGCGCAAATCTTCACGCTCGATCTCGATCTCCGCCAGGTTCTGCTCGTTGAGCAGCTTGGCGATAGCCTCGATCAGGGCCTGATCCGCCGGGGCGTCCTTGGTCATCGATTTGCCTCCCTTGGGCAATTGTTCTTCTTCGGGTCCGCTTTTCAGGCGCCGAGGCGTTCGGCCAAAGCCTCGAGCGCCAGCCTATACCCCGCCGCGCCGAGGCCGCAAATGACCGCGACCGCGACCGCAGAAACATAGGAAAAGTGGCGGAATTCCTCTCGCGCGTGGATATTGCTCAGATGCACTTCCAGGGTCGGGATGCCGACGGCGCTGATCGCGTCGCGAATGGCCACGGAGGTGTGCGAATAGCCGCCCGGATTGAGGACGATGGCGTCCTGCTTGCCGTAGGCCTGTTGGATCCACTCGCAGATTTCGCCTTCGCGATTGGTCTGCCTGCACTCGACCGTAAGGCCGAGCCTCTTGCCCTCGGCTATGCACATCGCCTCGATGTCGCGCAGCGTTTGTGAGCCGTAGACCTTGGGCTCACGGATCCCCAGCATGTTGAGGTTCGGGCCGTTGATGACGAGGACGCGTTTGGGCATGGTCCTCGCGTTGTGCCTTCCGCCGCTCCGAGGTGCAAGCTTGCCGTGCACGATTGCACGGGAATCGGGCGCTTGGCCGCTCAGGCGGGGTAGGCGGTCCTGAGCCCGCAGGCCAGACACTCGAACATCGTGGCCTGGCCGGCGATCGGGGCAAGGTTCGGGGAATCACAACTGGCGCAGTGGTCGGGGACACCGTCGCGGCAGAGCTGCAGTTCCATGACGCTGATGAGGAATTCGAGCGACAGTAGCGCGGCGCCGAGCTCGACCCGCGTCGGCTGGTTGCTTTCGCGCAAACGCTCGATCTGCGCGGCGGTCAGTGCGACCCATTCGGGCCAGAAGCTGGAAACAGGGCCGCTCAGACACCCCGCAAGGCCGGCGATCTCCGCCTGCGCCGCTGCGAGCAGGATGAGCAATTGCGGCTCGTCCACCCGGCGCCCGAGGCCGAAGAGGTCGAACGCCCTGGCGAGGCTGTCGCGAACGCCGGTCAGAGTGACGAGGTCGCACCTCGGTTGAGCCATCGGATCCTTCCCCCCGAACAGGACCGGGGGGAACTTATAGGCAGAAGATCACGGGATTGTGAAGGGCGCGTGATCAGCCGGCCGGCGCGGTGCCCGCCGCCGGGCATTCGGTGGAACCGCAGGCCCTGAGGTTGGCGATCTTCTGCTTGAGCTGGTCGATCGGCAGGGCCCCGGGGATCAACTCGTCGCCGAGGATGTAGGTCGGCGTGCCATTGATGTTGAGCGCCTTGGCGAGGTCGTAGCTCTTCTGGATCACGTCGGCCGGGTGCTTGCCATTCATGTCGAGCATCAACTCGGCACGATCGCCGCCGAGTTCCGTCGCGACCTGCAGCGCCTGGCTGGCCCCGACCTCGCCGCGCTGCGCAAAGAGTTTCTGGTGGAAGTCCCAGTAGTTGATCTTGGGGTTCTCGCTGACCAGCACCGCGACCCGCGCCGCGTCGATCGAGCCGGCGGTCAGGATCGGGAACTGCTTGAGGATGACGCGCAGGTTCTTGTCGTCATCCATGAGTTGCGCCAGGTCGGGCAGGGCGCCACGACAATAGGTGCAGTTGTAGTCGAACATCTCGACCAGCGTGACGTCGCCCTTGGGATTGCCCAGCACCACATTGTCGGCGGCCTGGTAGATGTCCGCCGCATGGGCGTCGAGCTCGTCCTTCATCGCCTGGCGCTCGGCGACCTGCTTTTCCTCGGCGAGCTTGTCGTTCATCCGCTGCAGGATGGTCGGATCGCTCATCAGGTAGTTCTCGATGAGCTTGTTGACCTTGGCCGGATCGAGGTCGGCCGTCTCCTGCGGCGGGGCAGGCCTATCCTGCTTCAGCATATCGGTGATGATGCCGCGCACATCGGCTTCGCTGATCGCCGGCGGCGTCCTGATGAGCAGCGAGCCGAGGCCGCCGGCGAGAAGGCCGACCAGCAGGACGAGGGCGAAGCTCAGGCGCGACATGACGGTTCCCAAAACGCCGGTGAGACGGGCAGCAGGCAAGACTACCAGCCGGACGATAAGCATGGCCGCGCCCGGAAAATCAAATTCTGTTGAGAGATTCGGCCGGTGCGGTTACGCGGAAGCCGTTCTTTCCGCCCAAGGCGACCGAGTTATGACCGAACCTGCATCTGCCGGCCTGGAGCCGTTCCACGGCCTCGAGATCAATGCGCTGGCGCGGCGGCTCGAGGCGCAGGGGCGCGACATCGCCTTTCTCGAGCAGGGCCAGCCGGCCGCACCGCCCGCGCCGGCGGTGATCGAGGCGGTACGGCAGGTGCTCGACGGCCCGCAGATGTACACGCATTTCGCCGGCATGCCGGCGCTGCGCCAGCGGCTGGCGCAATATTACGCCGAGCAGCATCGGGTGACCGTGTCGCCGGACTCGATCGTCGCCACCATGGGCTCGTCGTCGGGCTTCATCCTCGCCTTCCTCGGCGGTTTCGCGCCGCATGCGAAGATCGCCGTGACGCAACCGGGCTATACCGCCTACCTCAACACGCTCTACGGCATGGGCTATCGGCCGGTCGAAATCCCGGTCAGTGCCGCCGAGGGCTGGCATCTGACGCCTGACGCCATCCGCGCCGCGCACGCCCGCGAGCCGTTCGCCGGACTGCTGCTGGCTTCGCCCGCCAACCCGACCGGCGCGGCCGTGACCCGCACCCAGCTCGCCGACATCGTCGCGGTCTGCGCCGAGCTCGGCGTGCGCTTCATCTCCGACGAAATCTACCACGGGCTCGACTATCGCGGCCCCTCGGTGAGCGCCCTCGAGTTCACCCGCGACGCCATCGTCATCAACAGCTTTTCCAAATACTACTGCATGACCGGCTGGCGCATCGGCTGGATGGTGCTGCCCGACGACATTCTGCGCCGCACCCAGATCCTGCAGCAGAACCTGTTCATCGCGGCTCCGACCCTGAGCCAGGTGGCCGCGACCGCCGCGCTCGGCGAGCGCGCCTACGCCGAGGCGCAGAAGGCGCACTACGCGCAGAACCGGCCGCTCCTCGTCGAAGGCCTGCGCCGTCTCGGCTTCGGCGTCGACGACAGCGACGGCGCCTTCTACGCCTACGCCGATGCGAGCCGCTTCACCAACGACTCCCTCGGCTTCTGCCGCACCATGCTGGAGCAGGGCGGCGTGGCCGCAAATCCCGGCATCGACTTCGACCGCACCAACGGCCACCGCTACATTCGCTTCTCCTACGCCGGCAGCCGCGACACGATGGAAAAGGCGCTCGACCGGCTGGCTTCCTTCCTACGGCGTTAACCCGTCCGGTCTGACGGCGCGAACACGCGCAGGCGGTGGCCGTCGGGATCGGCGGCGGTGAAGGTGAAGCCGAAATCCATCTGCGTCGGCTCCTGGATGATGCGCAGGCCGAGCTTCGACCACGCCTCGCGCGTGGCGGTGACGTCGGCATCGTTCTCGACCGGAAAACCGATTTCGCTGCCGCCGGGAAGCGTGGCACGCGGCTCGACCTCGTCGCGGGCCCACAGCCCGAGCGCGAGGCCGTTGGGAAAGGCGAACATCGCCCAGTTGGCCGAGGACTCGACCGGCTCGGCCCCCAGCAGCTTCCTGTAGAGCTCGGCGCTCCTGGGGGCGTCGGCGACATAGGCGAGAATGAAGTTCGGGGCAGGGGTCATGGCGTCCTCCGTGTAGAATGACGCTCTTGTAGGATCGTCCACTGTCAGTTTCTGGCAGCAGCCTCGCGGCGGGTTCGCGCCTCCTCGTCCATCCGCTCGCGCCACTCCTTCAGCATGACGTGCCGGCGGCGCGGCGCGCGCTCGCCGGTGGCCGCCGCAGCGGCGATGCGATCGAGCCGGAAGTGCCTGTAATCGCTGCGCAATTCACACCAGGCGCCGACCACCCTGTGTTGCTCGAAAAAGCCGATGACGAACGGCCAGATGATCCGCTCGGTCTCCTTGCCGCCGTCGTCGCGATAGGCGATCCTCAGCTTGATCTCCTTGCGGATGGCGTCACGCAGCAGGGCCGGGTCGATCTGCGCCATGTCGCTTCGGCGCGTCGTGACGAACAGGCTTCCAGAATTCATTTCTCGTCTGAGATCGTCCGGCAGCACCGCGCCGATCTTGCTGAGCACGTTGCTCGCTGCCCGGCTGAGCCGCGGATCGTCCGCCTGCCGGCCGGCCCACTGGATGCCGAGCACCAGCGCCTCGATCTCGTCGATCGAAAACATCAGCGGCGGCAGCATGAAGCCGGGCCGCAGCACGTAGCCGAGCCCCGGTTCGCCCTCGATCTCGGCGCCCTGGCCCTGCAGCGTCGCGATATCGCGGTAGAGCGTGCGGATCGACACCTCGAGCTCGGACGCAAGCTCCGCTCCCGACACCGGCGCCCGGTGGCGACGGAGGATCTGCAGCAGGTCGAGAAGGCGTTCGGTGCGAGACATGGGACCAAGGCTAGCCGTTTGCCCGGATGACACAAGCGCCATGCCTCGGCAACGCACCTTTGCGGCCTGCCCATCGGACGAGGTTGCCGGGGTCGATAGATGCATATACAACAAATGCATGATCGATCCCTCCGAATTCATCGAGTGCGATGACTGCCGATGCGCTGCGGTCCGCCGCGAGGCCGTCCGGCTGGCCCGGCTCTATGACGAGCATCTGCGGCCGCATGGTTTGACGAGCAACCAGTTCACCTTGCTCGTCACCCTGGTCCGCGCCGGCCCGATGCAGATGAGCCGGCTGGCCGAATGGCTCGGCATCGACCGCACGACAATGAGCCGCAACATCGCCGTTGGAACCAGCCGCGGCTTGCTCCGGCTGGCTCCGGGCAAGGATGGGCGCG
This sequence comes from Devosia sp., assembly GCA_035564755.1. Lineage (GTDB taxonomy): Bacteria > Pseudomonadota > Alphaproteobacteria > Rhizobiales > Devosiaceae > Devosia_A. Next base: position 5,031 of record DATMTK010000266.1, read on the forward strand.
AGCGGCAGGTCGCGTTGACGGCGAAGGGCCGCCAGGCCGCGGAGGCGGCCCTGCCGGCGTGGCGTGCCGCCCAGGCCCAGGCGATGCTGGGCTAGTCGTCCCGGGCAGCGAAAGACGCAATCCGCAACAATAGATGCATATGCAACAAATGGAGAGTGGAAAATGCTGTTGAACATGGTCGAAGCGGCCGGCCTGATGGCCACGCTGCTGGTGGTGTCCTCGACGATCGCGCAGGCCCTGCGACTGCCGGGGTGGGGCAGGGTCGCGCTTCTCGCGGCCATCGGGGCATGGACCGGCCTGCAGATCGTCCTGGCCTCCGCCGGACTCCTCGCCGGGCAGATCGGACCGGGGCCGATGATCGGCATCATGGCGGCGATTCCGATGTTGGCCGCCCTGGTCATTGCGGCCGCCTCGCCCAGCGCACGCACCCGGCTCATCGGCATCCCGACGGAAACGATCATGGCACTCAATATCGGCCGGCTGATCGGCGTCGGCTTCGTGCTGCTGGCCGCTGCCGGGCGCATGGGCGGACCGTTCCCTTATTCGGCTGGTTGGGGTGACATCATCACCGGCGCCGACGCGCTGCTGCTCACCGTGCTGATGACGCGCGGCCGCGTCTCGGGCGGCGCGGTTGCGCTCTGGAACGGCATCGGCACGCTCGATCTCGTTGTCGCGCTCGCGCTCGGCGGCATCACCTTCGGCCACGGGCTTGGAAGCGGCCTTTTGGCAGCAGCGCCGGGCGGCAGCGAGGTCGCATCGCTTCCCTTTGCGCTGATCCCGACCGTGCTCGTGCCGTTATACTTGATCCTGCATGGCGTGGTCTTCGCCCAGCTCCGCGCCGGCTCGGTCCGGGCTCCCAGCGCCGCCTGAGACCGGCAAGAAAAAGGGCGGCTCGCGCCGCCCTCATTCGCTTGCCGATGGAGCAAATCAGTTTCCGAAGAAGCCGCGCTGCCACCAGCCGGCTTTCTTGGGCTTGCTCTCGGTGGCCGTCGAGCTCACCACGATCTCGTCGGCCGGCAGCTCCTTCCTGGGACGGCGCGGGGCCTCCTCGGGCTGCGGGGCCGGATCGACATTGGCCTCCGCGACAGTGGCCGACGAAGTATCCGCCGGTTCCGGCGCGGCGACGGCAATGGCCTCGGCCGAACGCACCGCTTCGTCCTCGCTCGGCGGGGCGGCCTTGCGGCGGCCACGGCCACGCGGGCGGATCGGACTCTCGTCGTTGACGGCGTCCTGGACCACGGCGTCGGCGTCGCTGGATTTGCGCGACCGGCGGCCGCGGCGCGGCTTGTCTTGGCTTGCCCCATCCTCGGACGGATGCACACTGATCGCCGGTTCGATCCCGGCGTCCGCCGCAATCGCGTCCTGCGCCAGCACCGCGGCGGCGACACGCTCGGCGCCGTCATCGCTGAGGCCGACGGTCTCCTCGGCGACGACATCGAGATCGCCGCCATGTTCGGCGCCGGTTCCGGGCTCGACGTTTTCACGGCGGTTGCGGCGGCCGCCGCGGCGGCCGCGCCGGCGGCGGCGGCGGGAGTCGCCGTTTTCATCGCGCGGTCCGCCATTGCCCTCCGATTGCGCGGTGAGCTCGTCGGACTCTTCGTCCTCTTCAGCGTCCGCACCCTGGACCTCGGGGGCCTCGGGGGCCTCGCCTTCGACAGCCTGCGCGGCGGGACGCTCGCTGCGATCGCGGTCACGTCCGCCACGGCGGCGGCGGCGGCGTCGGCTGCCGCGCTCGCCCTCGTCGGAGCGAGCCTCGCGGCCTTCGTTTTCGGACTCTTCGTCCTCCTCGTCCTCGATCGCTTCGTCGGCGAGGTCGGCCTCATCGACCGCCGCACTGTCGACCCGCACATGCTGCGGCGTCGGGTGCTCGCCGGGGATCGTCCGGGCTTCGCCACGCTCGATCGCGTAGTGCTGCGGCCCGACATGGTCGTCCGCGACAATCGTGATGGAGAGGCCGTATTTGGCCTCGAGCGCGTTGAGCGTGTTGCGTTTCGAGTTGAGGATGTAGAGCGCCGCATCGACCGGCACGCGGACATTGATCGACTGCCCCGGCTTCTTGAGCACGTGGTCCTCGACATTGCGCATGACCATCAGCGCCACGCTTTCGACCGAGCGGACGAGGCCGGTGCCGTTGCAGGTCGGGCATTTGTGCGTCGAGCTTTCGACCACGCCGAAGCGGATGCGCTGCCGGCTCATTTCCATCAGGCCGAAATGGCTGATCCGGCCCACCTGGATGCGGGCCCGGTCGTTCTTCAGTGCGTCCTTGAGCTTGCGCTCCACCGCCCGGTTGGAGCGGTTCTCGATCATGTCGATGAAGTCGATGACGATCAGGCCGGCGAGATCGCGCAGCCGGAGCTGCCGGGCGACCTCCTCGGCCGCCTCGAGGTTGGTCTGCAGTGCCGTGTCCTCGATATTATGCTCCTTGGTGGAGCGTCCCGAGTTCACGTCGATCGACACCAGCGCTTCGGTCGGGTTGATCACCAGATAGCCGCCCGAGGGCAGGGTGACCTGCGGCGAGAACATCTGGTCGAGCTGGCCCTCGACATTGTAGCGGGAAAACAGCGGCTGATCTTCCTTGTAGAGCTGCACGTTCTTGGCGTGGCTCGGCATGATCATCCGCATGAAGTCCTTGGCTTCGCGGTAGGCATCGTCGCCCGCGACCCAGAGTTCGTCGATGTCCTTGGAGTAGAGGTCGCGGATCGTGCGCTTGATCAGCGAGCCCTCCTCGTAAACGAGGCAGGGGGCAGTCGACTGCAGCGTCAGGGTACGGACGCTCTCCCACAGCCGCTGCAGGTATTCGAAGTCGCGCTTGACCTCGGCCTTGGTGCGCGACGCGCCAGCCGTGCGCAGGATGATGCCCTGGCCTTGCGGCACCTCGAGGTCGCCGACGATGTCCTTGAGCCGCTTGCGGTCGGCGGCGTTGGTGATCTTGCGCGAAATGCCGCCACCCCGGGCGGTATTGGGCATCAGCACGGAATAGCGGCCGGCAAGCGAGAGGTAGGTGGTCAGCGCCGCGCCCTTGTTGCCGCGTTCTTCCTTGACGACCTGCACCAGCATCACCTGCCGGCGCTTGATCACTTCCTGGATCTTGTAGGCATGGCGCCGGGGCTGCCGCTGCCGGCGCTCGCGGCCTTCTTCGAGGATGTCGCTGCCGCCCCCACCCAGGCTCTCGACCGGCTCGCTCGACACCGGGGCCTCTTCGATGTGGCCGGCAGGCCCGGACTCGTCGCCGTCGTCGGCGGAGGACTGCGGGTCGTCTTCGGCGGCCGCCTCGGTCGGCGCGTGATCGATCTGCTCGGAGACGTCTGTATCGGCCCCGTCCGCGGGGTCGGATACGGCGTCGGCCGGCTCGATCTCTGCCGGCATGCTCTGCACCGGAATGCCGGCGGGGGCCGAAGTCTCGGCGTTCTCTGCGGCCTCCTCCTCGGCGTGCTCCTCGCGCTCGGCCTCTTCCTCCGCGCGCATCAGCGCTTCGCGGTCGGCGACCGGGATCTGGTAGTAGTCGGGATGGATTTCGCTGAAGGCCAGGAACCCGTGGCGGTTGCCGCCATATTCGACGAACGCCGCCTGCAGCGACGGCTCTACGCGGGTGACCTTGGCGAGGTAGATGTTGCCGCGCAGCTGCCGGCGGCTCTGGGATTCGAAGTCGAATTCTTCGAGGCGATTACCGTTGCTGACGACAATCCGTGTTTCTTCCGGGTGGGTGCCATCCACCAGCATTCTTTTGGTAGCCATTAAGGGATGCTCCGGGCCGTCGCGCGCCCACTCGCCGGGTGCGGCGGGGTGCGTCATGCGCGGCCAAGGGTTTGAGGGAAATGGCGCCGCTCACTGCCGCGCCGTCGAACGTTCGGAGGCGAAGACCAAGCGGACGACCCACAGAAGCGGAACCGGAAATGGGCGTCGCGTCAGGGTTTGTCGACCGTTGGGCCATCCAACCTCGTCCTTGGTGGGCGCCGGAAGTCCGGCGCACCGCTCGACCCGTCAACCGGGCCGAAAACTTGCATGAGGCGCGGGAATACATCGCCACAGGACCGACGCGTTTGCGTTTAAGTCCTCTTGCCGCAGCCGAATTCTTGGTCGGCTAATGCGGCATCCGCCTCGGTTTCAGCGTGTAGGACCCTTGTTGCTCATTGGCAACCGAAAAGTCCGACGGTAACGAAACCATGAGGTTAAGCGGCAAGATGCCCGCAGCTTGCGGTCAAATTCACGCCTGCACCACCGAAAACGCCGCAGAATCGCCTAAAGAGTCAGGCTCTTTGCGCCTGACGCCGATATGGGGAGCATCCGGGTCTTGTTCAATCGCACAGTCTCCGCGCGCGCGGGACGCGGACGCCTGGGGCTGCTGCTCGGCCTGATCCTGCTGCTGTTGTCCAGCGCCGTGGCAACGGCCCAGACCTTGCCGCAGGTGCTCGCGGCGCGCGTCAGCACGACCGCCGAGCGCGGCCGGCTGGTCCTCGATTTGTCCACGACGACGCAGTTTGCCGTCGCCAGCCTCGACAATCCCGAGCGCATCGCCATCGACGTCAAAGCCGCCTCGGTGTCGCTCTCCGGCCCGCCGATCGTTTCCGGCAACGGGCTGATCGCCGGTGCGACGACGGCCATGGCCGAGGACGGGCGCGCCCGGACCGAGCTGATGCTGTCGCAGCCCGCGACCGTGCAGCAGGCCTATGTGCTCGATCCCATCGGCGACCAGCCGGCACGCCTCGTGGTCGACCTGATCCCGACCACCGACGCCGACTTCAAGGCGCGTGCGGCTGCCGACCTCGCCAATTCGCAGGCAGGCAGCGGGGATCCGGCCGGCGCCAGTACCCCGACAGCCTCCGCCAACCCGCCTCCGGCCTCCCAGCCGGCGAGCAGTTCGGCAGCCGCAACGAGCGCCGGTCCGGTCTCAGAGGCCGCGCTGCCCGGCGTCACGCTGCGCCCCTCCCAGCCCGTAGCCGGCCCGGCGACGTCCGCCCCGGCGACGCCGGTTGCACCCGGCAGCCGGCCGCTGATCGTCATCGATCCGGGCCATGGCGGCATCGACAATGGTGCCAGCGCGCCCAACGGCATCCACGAGAAGGACATCACGCTCGCTTTCGCGCTGCAGCTCCGCGATCTGCTGGTCAAATCCGGCCGCTTCGACGTCGCCATGACCCGCGACGACGACACCTACCTGACCCTCAACGAGCGCGTCGATCTCGCCCGGCAGAACAAGGCCGACCTGTTCATCTCGCTGCACGCCGATACCTTCCAGGAGGCCGATATCCGTGGCGCGAGCGTCTATACGCTCGACGAGCACGCGACCGACATCCTCGACAAGGTCCTGGCCGACGGCGAGAACCGCGCCGACATCGTCGCCGGCTATGTGCAGCCCGATACCAAGCCGGCCGCGGTCAGCTTCCTCGTCGATCTGATGCGCCGGCAGACGCGGCAGCAGGCCTACATTGCCGCCGAGGACATCGTGAAGGCGATGCAGCCCTCGGTGGCGCTCAGGCGCTTCCCCGTGCGGCAGGCCGACTTCTTCGTGCTGCAGTCGCCCGACATCCCCTCGATGCTCATCGAGCTCGGCTTCATGAGCAACAGGGACGACATCAACAATCTCGAGAACGTCGACTGGCGCAACAAGGTGGTCAGCGCCATCGCGCAGGGCGTCGACGACTATTTTGCCGGCGCCGACGCGACGACGACCCTCGCAGCCGGGCAGTGATCGCGCCGAACGCGTCCCGCAAGGGCCGATGTGTCACATCAGCGCGAACCGACCCGCTGTCCACATTTTCGCCCCGCTCTGATATGATTCCAACGACTTACCGGGCTGCGCCTCCCTGCCGCCACCGCCCGGGCTAGGGGTTTGATGCTACGGATTCTCGGCTGGCTGTTCGGCTTCGGTGTCTTCTGCGCCCTCGCAGGTCTCGCCGTGGGGGCCGTGTATCTCAGCCAGATCGCGGCCAACCTGCCGGACTATACGGTCCTCAAGGACTACCAGCCGCCGGTGACCACCCGCATCCACGCCGCCGATGGAACGCTGCTCGCCGAATACGCGCGTGAGCGCCGGCTGTTCGAGCCGATCGAGGCCGTTCCGCCGCAGTTGATCCATGCCTTCATCTCGGCCGAGGACAAGGACTTTTACAGCCACCACGGCATTTCGATCGACGGGGTCATCCGCGCCCTGCGCGACAACCTGCTGGCTCGCGCCAATGGCGACGATTCCATCCAGGGCGGCGGCTCCACCATTACCCAGCAGGTGGCCAAGAACTTCCTTCTAACCTCGCAGCAGACCTGGGATCGCAAGATCCAGGAAGCCATCCTGGCACTCCGGATCGACAGCACCTTCAGCAAGGACAAGATCCTCGAGCTCTACCTCAACGAAATCTTCCTCGGAATGAACTCGTACGGGGTGGCTGCCGCCGCGCTCAACTACTTCGACAAGGCCCTCTACCAGCTCGACCTCAGCGAGATGGCCTATATTGCCGGGCTGCCCAAGGGGCCGAACAACTACCAGCCGGTCAAGCATCCCAAGGAGGCCATCGACCGCCGCAACTACGTGCTCGATCAGATGCTGGCCAACGGCTACATCACCAAGGCCGAGCATGACCAGGCGGAGGGCGAGGCGCTCAACGTCACGCCGCGCGACAGTGGAGCGCAGCTCTATTCGGCCGAATACTTCACCGAGGAAGTGCGGCGCCAGCTCTCCACCATCTATGGCGACGACCAGCTTTATGGCGGGGGCCTCAGCGTGCGCACCACGCTCGAGCCCAAGCTGCAGGAATATGCGCGCAAGGCGCTGATGGACGGGCTGGTGAACTACGATCACGACACCGGCTACCGTGGGCCGGTGGCGACCGTCGATCCCTCCGGCGACTGGGGGCCGGCCGTGGCCGCCATCAAGCCGCTGGACGACGTGCCCGAGTGGACCCTCGCGGTGATCCTCTCGACCGGCAGCGGCAGCGACCAGATCGGCCTGCGGCCCGGCAATGACGTCGAAGGCAAGCTGCTGCCCGACCGCAAGACGGGCACCATCGCGGCCGCCGATTCCAAGTGGGTCGGCAAGAAGTTTGCAGGCCTCAAGACCGGCGACGTGGTCTATGTCGAGCCGGTCGACGGCAAGCCGGACAGCTACACCATCGAGCAGGTGCCCGAGATCGAGGGCGCGCTTGTCGCCATGGACCCGCACACCGGACGCGTTCTCGCCATGGTGGGTGGGTTCTCCTATTCGGAGTCCGAATTCAACCGTGCCACGCAGGCGCTTCGGCAGCCCGGCTCGTCGTTCAAGCCAATCGTCTATTCGGCCGCTCTCGACAATGGCTACACGCCGGCCTCGGTGGTCCTCGATGCGCCGATCGAGATCGTCAACACCGACGGCACGGTGTGGAAGCCGGACAATTACGAGAAGGACTTCCTCGGCCCGAGCACGCTGCGCCGCGGCATCGAGCTTTCCCGTAACGTCATGACCGTCCGCCTCGCGCAGGACATCGGCATGCCGCTGATCGTCCAATATGCCAAGATGTTCGGCATCTACGACAAGCTGTCGCCGGTGCTGGCCATGGCACTCGGCTCCGGCGAGACCACCGACATGAAGATGACGGCGGCCTACGCGACGATCGACAATGGCGGCCGCAAGATCGTGCCGACGCTGATCGACCGCATCCAGGACCGCTACGGCAAGACCATCTACAAGCACGACGAGCGCGTCTGCGACGGCTGCGTCGCGACGAGCTGGCAGCACCAGAGCGAGCCGCTGATCATCGACAACCGCGAGCAGGTGCTCGATCCGATGACCGCCTACCAGATCACCTCGATGATGGAAGGCGTGGTGCAGCGCGGCACCGGCACCTATGCCAGGCGGCTCAACCGGCCCGTCGCCGGCAAGACCGGCACCACCAGCGACAGCCGGGACGTGTGGTTCATCGGCTTCACGCCCGGCCTCGTCTGCGGCGTCTACCTCGGCTACGACAAGCCCAGGAGCCTCGGCAACGAGGCGACCGGCGGCGACCTGGCCGTTCCGGTCTTTACCGAGTTCATGCAGGATGCGCTGAAGGGCAAGCCGCCCACCCCCTTCAACATGCCCGCCGGGATGTCGCAGGTGTGGATCGACCCCAAGACGGGCGTGCAGGCCGACGCCGGCGGCGCCGCCATCGCCGAAGCCTTCAAACCCGGCACCGGACCCAATCTTGCGACCTCGGTGATCGGCGTGGCCGACAACGCCTTCAATGGGGATGGCACCGGCACCGGCACAGACACCGGGTTCGGCGATACCGGCGGCGGCGATGGCGGTCAGCGCCCGCCCGCAGACATTGGCGCGCGGCCGCGGGGCGACAACGGCATCCCGGGCAACAGCGCCGGGTTCCTCTTCGGCAATGGCGGACTGTTCTGAGCGGCTTCGTCGCCTATCCGGACAAGCGCCTCGCCATGCGGGCCGAAGCCAGGCCTGATGTCGACGAGGCGATGGTCGCGATCGGCAATAGGCTCGCGGACGCCGCGCGTGCGGAAAAGGCTTACGGTCTTGCCGCAGCCCATATCGGGGAGATCGCACCGGTCGTGGTGATTACCGCCGGCGAGGCGAGGGACTACCTGGTCCTATACAATCCGCGTGTCACCGAGGTTTCGGCCGAGACGGAGAGGAGCGAGGAGGGCTCCGTGTCGCTGCCGGGCGTCCGGGTCGAGATCGAGCGTCCGGTCTGGGCCGTGATTGCGTTCATGACGACCGCTGGCCGGCAGCAAACCATCAGGTTGGACGGCTTCGCCGCCCGCGTGGCCCTGCACGAGATCGAGCAGACGCAAGGGATCTTCTTCCTCGACAAGGTCTCGCGGCTCAAGCGCGACATGGCTGTCAAGAAAGCGAAGAAATACGCGGCAAGTTAAATCGCCGCCAACCCCGCTCCTCGATAACGATTTGTTAAGTCTGCAACTGCTGAAAATGCGGCGGAAGGCGAATCTATGTTCGGTTCATGGTTAAGAGTTCTTAGTGGCCCCAATGTCACAGCGACCGAATTTCGTCGAAAATCGATTCGAGTTTAGCGAGGATAAGTGAAAATTACACAGCGTTTTCAATCGCTTGATAGTTCATTCGGCCGCGCTGATTACGGTGCAAAATGGCCCAAGAATAGAGGGTGGACTTCTGGACACCTTGGCTGCAGTGCGGCAAAGTCGTGGAAATGCTGAGGGCGAAGTCCATGAAGACCACATTTCTGCTGGCAGCGGCCTTTTTGGGGTCGACAGCGCTTGCGGTTCCAGTGTTCGC
>DATMTK010000267.1:0-4072 GCA_035564755.1 Devosia sp.
CCTCGTCCGCCTCGCTGCCGAACGTCATCGTCCCCAGGCACCACGCCGTAACGATGGTGCCGCTGTTTCCAAGTCGCCTGAGTTCCATGATTAGACCGTCGCTCCAATCTGCCAGGGGACGAACTCGTTGTCGCCGTAGCCTAGCAGTTCCGATTTCGTTTTCTCGCCTGAGGCGACGCGCAGGATCATGTCGAAGATTTCCTGCCCCTTCGCCTCGAGCGACGAGCCTTCAACCACCTCGCCGCCATTGATGTCCATGTCGTCGATCATCCGGTGGTACATCTCCGAATTGGTCGCGATCTTGATCGAGGGCGTCGGCTTGCAGCCATAGGCCGAGCCGCGGCCGGTGGTGAAGGCCAGCACATTGGCGCCGCCCGCCACCTGCCCCGTCGCCGAAACCGGATCGTAGCCGGGCGTGTCCATGAACACGAAGCCCTTCTCGGTCACCGGATCGGCGTAATGATAGACCGCGTTGAGCGGCGTCGTGCCGCCCTTGGCCGCCGCGCCCAGCGACTTCTCGAGAATGGTGGTCAGTCCCCCGAGCTTGTTGCCCGGCGAGGGGTTGTTGTTGAGCTCCATGTTGTTGCGTCTGGTGTAGTCTTCCCACCAGTGGATGATGTCGATGAGCTTCTGCCCCACTTCGGGCGTCCGCGCCCGCCGCGTCAGCAGATGCTCGGCCCCGTAGATCTCGGGCGTTTCGCTCAAGATCGCCGTGCCGCCATGCTTCACCAGCAAATCGGCGGCATAGCCCAGCGCCGGGTTGGCGGTGATGCCGGAGTAGCCGTCCGAGCCGCCGCATTGCAGTGCCAGCATCAGTTCGCTCGCCGGCACCGTCTCGCGCCTGACATTGTCGACCACCGGCAGCATCGCCTGCACCGCCTCGACTCCGGCTTGGACCGTCTTTTTCGTGCCGCCCTGCTCCTGGATCGTCATGGTGCGGAACGTCTCGTTCTCGGTGACGCCATAGGCTTCCTTGAGCTTGGGGATCTGGAAGCCCTCGCAGCCGAGCCCCACCATGATCACCCCGCCCATGTTCGGGTTGGTGGCATAGCCCCACGTCGTCTTCTTGAGCGTGTCGAAGATCACCCCGCGATAGTCGATGATGCAGCCATTGGCCTGCTTCAGCGCCACGATGCCGTCGATGTTCGGATAGTCCGCAAGGATGCCGCTCCGTTCGATCTCCTTGGCGATGAACCCCGCCACCGTCGTCGAGCAGTTCACCGAGGTGAGGATGCCCACATAGTTGCGCGTCCCCACCGATCCGTTCGACCGCTTGTAGCCCTGGAACGTCGCCTGCTGCGCTCCGGTGAAAAACTCGACCGGCGTCACGCCCTCGCTGAAGGCATAGTCGCGCTCGAGCGCCCCGTGCTCCTCGCCGATCCCGCAATTGTGCTCGTGCACCCACTCGCCTGCGGGCAGATCGGCCTTGGCGAAGCCGATGATCTGCCCGAACTTGACGATCGCCTCGCCGGCCTTCACCGGCCGCACCGTGAATTTGTGCCCGCGCGGCACGCGCTTGGTCGTCCTGAGGCCGCCCTGCCCGGTCTCGGCACCGACGTCGAGGGTGCTGAGCGCCACCGCGACATTGTCGTTCGGATTGAGCAGCAGCGTCCGGGCGGACAGGCGGGACATGACTTCGGACATGGGTGATCTCGTGATATTGAGCCGCGACCGGTTGATCGGCCGATGTGATCCAACTAACATGTTAGCATGACGGCGGCCGAAATCCCCTACAAATTTCTGGTGAACGCGGCAGCGCCGCAGCGCGGCAGCGTCACCTCCTCGGTCACCGAACAGCTCCGCCACGCCATCGTCACGCTCGAGCTCAAGCCCGGGGAAATCCTCGACAAAGGCGCCATCTGCGAGCGCCTCGGCGTCTCCCGCTTCCCGGTGTCCGAGGCCCTCGCCCGCCTGCAGTCGGAGGGTCTGGTCGAGATCATGCCGCAGCGCGGCTCCCTGGTGAGTCGCGTCAGGATCGGGGATGTCGTGGAATACATGCTGATCCGCCGGGCGCTCGAAAGCGAAGCCGTGCGGCTGCTTGTCGCCCGCAGCTCGCCGGAGCTGCTCAAGGAGCTCGAGGCCAACCTCAACGAGCAGGCCAGGGCCGCCCGCCACGGTGACCGCGAGACCTTCCATCAATACGATCTCGAATTCCACGAAACGCTGTTCGAGGCCCTGCGCTTCCCCCGCATCAAGTCGGTGATCGACAGCGCCCGCGCCAATCTCGACCGGGCGCGCCTCCTGATCCTCGATCCGCGCCGTCTCACCAACACCCACGCCGAGCACAAGGCGATCGCCGATGCCATCTCGGCCGGCGATGCGGATGCCGCGGCCGCCGCCATGCGCGCCCATATCGACAAGGTGACCGGCGAGCTTCTGGCCTTTGCCCGGCAGACGCCCGAGCTGTTCGCCGACAGCGAGCGCTTCGCCGACGCCGATTTGCCATTCGACTGACGAGGGACCTTTCATGCTCAAGGGCATTCCGCACATCCTGAGCCCCGACCTGCTGCACGCGCTGCAGGCCATGGGCCACGGCGACGAAATCACCATCGTCGACGGCAACTATCCCGGGGCGAGCGCCGGCCCGCGGCTGATCCGCGCCGACGGCCACACCGGCACCGATTTGCTCGAAGCCATCCTCAGCGTCATGCCGCTCGACGATTTCGTGCCCGACCCGGTGGTCGTCATGCAGGTCGTCGGCGATGCCGGCCAGAAGCCGCCGGTGGTCGCCGCATACGAAAAGATCGTGCAGCGCTTCGAGCCGAAGATGGCCGTGACCTCGCTCGAGCGCTTCGCCTTCTACAAGCGCGCCAATGCCGGCTACGCCATGGTGCAAACCGGCGAGCAGCGCCTTTACGGCAACATCATCCTCAAGAAGGGCGTCATCCGCCCCGATTGAACCACTTGGCCATAAGTCGGCCTCGCCTTCAGCAGGTGAGACCGCTAGTGAGCCTCAAAATCGAACGATGGAGTCATCGATGAAACTTTTGCGCGTTGGAAACAAGGGAGCCGAGAAGCCGGCGATCCTGCATTCGGACGGCACCTATCGCGATTTGAGCGCAGTGGTGCCCGACATCAACGGGGCGACCATCACCGCCGCAGGCCTGAGCAAGATCAAGGCCGCCGATATCGGCAAGCTGCCGGTGCTCGACGCCAAGCTCAGGATCGGTCCCTGCGTCGGCAATGTCGGCAAGTTCATTTGCGTCGGCCTCAATTACGCCGACCACGCCGCGGAATCGAACCTGCCCATCCCGAGCGAGCCGATCCTGTTCATGAAGGCGACCAGCGCCATCATCGGGCCCAACGACACCGTGACCATCCCGAAGAACTCGACCAAGGCCGACTGGGAGGTCGAGCTGGGCGTCGTCATCGGCAAGGAAGCCCGCTATGTCGACGAGAAGGACAGCCTCGACCACGTCGCCGGCTACTGTGTCATCAACGATCTGAGCGAGCGCGCCTTCCAGAAGGAGCGAGCCGGCCAGTGGGTCAAGGGCAAGTCTGCCGATACCTTCGGCCCCATCGGCCCCTGGCTGGTGACCAGGGACGAAGTTCCCGATCCGCAGAACCTCAAAATGTGGCTCGAAGTCGACGGCCATCGCTACCAGAACGGCTCGACCAGGACGATGATCTTCGGCGTGCGCACGCTGGTGAGCTACATCAGCCAGTTCATGTCGCTGCAGCCCGGCGACGTCATCTCCACCGGCACCCCGCCCGGCGTCGGCGAAGGCGTGAAGCCCACCTCGATCTTCCTGCGCGCCAACCAGACCATGCACCTCGGCATCGAAGGCCTGGGCGAGCAGACGCAACGCACGGTGGCATACGCCGGCTGATACGGCGTTCTATCCTGCAGTCAGGGCACCGCAAAGCCCGCAGTCTGCGCTCCTCCCCCGCTCGAGGGGGAGGGGGGCCGGCGAAGCCGGTGGAGGGGGCGGCCGCTTGCGCGGCACTCTCGCTCCGCTGTCCCCTATCCCTCCACTCCGTCATCCCCGTCCCCGGACTTGATCCGGGGATTGACCCGGGGACCCAGCCGAACTGTCCGCGCACCTTGCGCACGCATCTGGGTGGCCGGATC
>DATMTK010000268.1:0-4222 GCA_035564755.1 Devosia sp.
GTCATTGGAGACCGTCTGCGTCGCGCCGCCCGCCTCGCCGGTTGCCGGCTCGACCCTGCTCCTCACCGAGGGTGTCCTCGACCATGACGGTGCACACGAGGGCTGGCTCCTGGGCAAGAACGACAGGGGCCCGATGCGCTATCGCTCCGGCACCTCGACCAACCCCACCGACTGCGCCTTCCTGCCCAATGGCGATCTGCTGGTGCTCGAACGCGGCGTCGTGCTGGTCAACTTCGCGGCGCGGCTCGTCCGCATCAGGGCCGCCGACGTCAAGCCTGGCACGCAGATGCAGGGCGAGGTGCTGTTCGAAGCGGTCGGCGGCGACCTCGACAATATGGAAGGGCTCGCCGCGCACCCGGGTCCCGACGGCAGGACGCGGATCACTCTGGTCTCCGACAACAATTTCAACGACTGGGAGCGCAGCCTGCTCCTCGAGTTCACGCTGCCGCAGTGACGCCTCTCAGCGGCATGACCGCATTCATCAGCACCCGGTACGGCACGAGCAGCAGCAATGCGGCGAGGAACTTCACGCTGAAGTCGCCGCTCGCCAGCGAGAGCCACAGCGGCACCGGCGCGCCGAGGCCGAGCCACGGTGCCGCCATGCCGAGCGAGCTGTCGGACGCGCTGAAGAACTGGTCGATGAACGAAAAGGCCGGCGCGAAGGCGATCGAAAAGAACAACGCCGTATCCAGCAGCGAGCCGAGCAGCGATGCGCCGAGCGGCGGGACCAGCCAGAAGCGGTTCCTCAGCCGCGAGAACACGGCGATATCGAGCAACTGCCCGATGAGGAATGCCGTCGCGGACGCAATCGCGATGCGCGGCGTCGACAGATAGGCCGAAAGGCAGAGCGCGACGGCAAAGCCGGCGACCACCACCGCTCGCGCCCGCTTGGGGCCGTCGAAGCGGTTGGTGAGATCGGAGACGAGGAACGCGAACGGATAGGTGAAGGCACCCCAGGTGAGGAAGTCGCCCAAATGCAGCGGGCCGAGATCCGCGTTGAGCGGAAACTGCACCAGAATGTTGGACGCGGTGACGACCGCGATCATGGCGGCGAGAGCCGCGGCGAAGCGAGCGAACATATCGCACCTCTCTTGCTGGCGATCCGGCATGAGACCGGCGCCAGAAAAACAAACCGCGCCGGCCTCGCAGCCGGCGCGGTGCTGAACTTGGCGTCGTGCCTCAGGCGGCGACGGCGGCGCGGACTTCGCGCTTCAGTGCCAGGGCGTTCGGCGACAAATCGTCGTCGCTGGCCTTGAGCAGGAACGCGTCGAGCCCGCCGCGATGCTCGACCGAGCGCAGCGCATTGGCCGAGATGCGCAGCTTCACCGTGCGGCCGAGCACATCCGAGATCAGCGACACATTGAGCAGGTTGGGGAGGAAGCGACGTTTGGTGCGATTGATGGCATGGCTCACATTGTTGCCAACCATCACACCCTTGCCGGTCAATTCGCAGCGGCGCGCCATTTTGAAATTCCTGTCAAAACAGCCCGGTGGCGGGCAATCTCCCGCGGCGGGCCTGAGGTCTACCTTGATCGAGCGCTTCCATAGAGAAACCGGCCTTTCCCGTCAAGCCGAGCGGCCTCAAACCTCCCGTGAGCGCCTTGCGCCCCTTGGGAAGCGCAGGCAATTTGGGCTTCTGCCGCGATTCGCCCCGCCCGGGGCCGGTTTTCGAGCCCGAGGGTCCGAGTTGGCCAGTTTCCGCCTGCTGCCTGCCTTTGCCGCGACCCTGCTGCTGGCCGCGTCGGCCGGCGCCGCTCGCGCCGACACCTCGGCTGCCGCAAGCTATGTGATCAATCTCGGCGGCAACATCATTGCGACCGCCAGCTTCAAGTTCGACAGCGCGGGGGGCAACTACACGCTCGGCCTCAACGCCAATGTCACCGGCGTCGCCTCGCTGGTTGCGGCCGGGACCGCCAAGGCCGATTCATCCGGCGTCGATACGGCCGACGGCCTCCACGCCAACGCCTTCGACCTCATCACCCATTCGGACGGCCAGGAGTTCAAGGTGCAGGTGCAGTACGCCGGCGGCGACGTGACCGCCTTCGTCGTCACCCCGCCGATCGTCAACAACATCAACCGGGTGCCGATCGAGCGCAGCCAGCTCACCGGCGTCACCGACATGCTGGCCGCCTTCATCCTCAAGGGCCCGAAGCTCGACCGGACGCTGTGCGAGCAGCACGCGCACATCTTCACCGGCATCGAGCGTTTCGACCTCGACTTCAGCTACGCCAAGGACGACACGGCCACCTCGCCGCGCACGGGCTACCAGGGCCCGGTGGTGCTGTGCAAAGTGGCCTACAAGCCGATCTCGGGGCACTACACGACCAGCGAGCTCACCAACTCGCTCGCGCAGAACGACCGCATCCTGATCTGGTACGCCCCGCTGCACGACACCGGCTACTTCGTCCCCTACCGGGTGCTGCTGACCACCTCGATGGGCGACCTCAGCATGGTGCTGACCAGCCTCGACTGAGGCAACCGCTCCAATCTGCAACGACCTGCTGCGCGCCGCGCCGCCAGACGGCTGCTTCCAGGCACCGCGCCACATTTATGGTGAATGAAAACCTAAGATTCCGGCCGTGTCGTTCCGGCACGGTCAAGGGCTCTTTTGCCAACACGCGAGCGGCAAAGCCGCGGGGCGCGGCATGGTCGGCGGAAATGGCACGGGAATCTTTCGGACGGGATCGCTTACGTTCGATTTACTTTCGGCCGGATCGGCATCCCAGCCGGGCGATTTCAACCCATTGGTAAGCAGTGTGAACAGCGGGTGGCCGATTTAGAGCCCCGCGGCCCGCTGTTTCCACTTGCTTGCGTAGAATCGGAAGCACCGGGCACTACATCTAGCGGAGAACAAACCGCTACTTCCGAGTCGCCGCCGATTCGACCCGTGTTTGTTCCCGCTTCGTACTGGATGTTAATGAGCCCGCCGGCGTCAGAAGCCGAACATGATCACGTCGGCGACGCGGATGGCGATGCTGGTGACGAACAGCACCAGTCCCAGAAGCCCGAGGATCTCGTTGTCGCTGTCCTTGCGGCCGATGAGCGGGACGATCGAGGGCAGCCCGAAGCGGGCCATCAACCCCGCGCCCGAGACGTTGCCCACCAGCACCACGACAGGTACCCAACTCATTGCCGCCCCAAAGCCCGCGTCCCCGAGGCGACCATATGGCCCTTCCGATTACGTCGCTATGGCGGCAGCGCGTGGCAATTGACGCAAACATCGGGCCTAGGCTCGCCGATCGTCATCCCCTACATACGCCCTTAGATGACCGATCCTTCCGCTTTGAAGGCCATCCTCGGCCCCACCAATACCGGCAAGACCTTCTTCGCCATCGAGCGGATGCTGGCGCACCGCTCGGGCATGATCGGCCTGCCGCTGCGCCTGCTGGCGCGCGAGGTTTATGGCCGTGTCGCCGACCGCGTCGGCAAGGATGCCGTGGCGCTGGTAACGGGCGAGGAGCGGATCGTTCCGCCCAAGGCGAAATACTGGGTGGCGACCGTCGAGGCGATGCCGCTCGACATGCCGGTCGAATGCCTCGCGGTCGACGAGATCCAGGTGGCAACCGACTTCGACCGCGGCCACATCTTCACCGACCGCATCCTCAGGGCCCGCGGCATCAGCGAGACGCTGCTGCTCGGCGCCGCGACGATGGCACCGCTGATCCGGACCCTGCTGCCCGACGCCGAGATCATTCATCGGCCGCGCTTTTCGACGCTGACCTATGCCGGCAGCCGCAAGATTTCGCGGCAGCCGGCGCGCTCGGCCATCGTCGCCTTCTCGGCGCGCGAGGTCTACGCCATTGCCGAGCTGATCCGTCGCGAGCGTGGCGGCGCCGCGGTGGTGATGGGCGCGCTCTCGCCGCGCACGCGCAACGCCCAGGTCGACATGTACCAGAATGGCGACGTCGACTTCCTCGTCGCGACCGACGCCATCGGCATGGGCCTCAACCTCGACGTGCATCATGTCGCCTTCAGCGACGATCGCAAGTTCGACGGCCATCAGACGCGGCCGCTCACACCGGCCGAGTTCGGGCAGATCGCGGGCCGGGCGGGGCGCCACATGCACAACGGCACGTTCGGCGTCACCGGCAATGCCGATCCGTTCGAGGATGAACTGGTGATGCAGCTCGAGGGCCACGACTTCGAGCCGGTGCGCCAGGTGCAGTGGCGCAACTCGGATCTCGATTTCGCCTCGATCGACGCGCTCAGATCGAGCCTCGAA
>DATMTK010000269.1:0-9206 GCA_035564755.1 Devosia sp.
CTGGTTCGGGCGGACTGGCTCAAGGACCACCAGAAGGAAGCCCAGGGCGTCGTCAATGCGCTGGTCGCGACCTTGGCCTGGATGAAGACGCATACGGCCGCCGATGTGGCCAACGTCATGCCCAAGGACTTCGTCAGCAACCAGCTCACCTCGAAGGACGAATACGTCAAAGCCCTGCAGGCAGACTGGGGCCAGTTCAATCTGGACGGCCTCGGCAAGATGCCGGCCAACGGTCCCCAGACCGTCTTCGACATCCAGAAGGCAGCCGGTAAAGTGACAGGCAACGTGGATCTCACGAAGACCTATACCGACCAATACGTCGACGCTGCCCTCAAGCTCGAAGGCTTGGCGAAGTAAGCAGGCCAGCGGACTTGGGGCGGACCTCCCAACTGCCCCAAGTCCACCAGACCATGTTGCACCTAACAGCAGCGGGATCAGCGCTCTCGGCGGGTATCGAAGACTGGTGTAATCGAGGCTAGCCCGCTGGTAGGCTTGCAGGTGATGATGTCCACCAAACTGTTCGCAAACCTCGCCGTCGCCGTTCTATCGCTGGCCGCCTTGACGGGCGGCGCGATGGCTGCCGACGTGTCCCTGATGGTTGGCGGCATCGAAAAGCAGATCTATCTGCCCGTCGCCCTCGCCCAGCAACTGGGCTACTTCCGCGACGAAGGAATTAGCGTCGACATCCTGAGCGAACCCGCAGGTGTAGAAGCGGCGGACGAGATGCTGGCGGGCGCCGTGCAGGGTGTCATCGGTTTCTACGACCACACCATCCAGTTGCAGTCGCTCGGCAAGTTTACCGAGTCGGTCGTGCAACTCGGCCTCGCACCGGGAGAGGTCGAGGTCGTCTCATCCAGACATCCCGAAATACGGTCTGTTCCGGACTTCAAGGGCAAGCATGTCGGGATCACCGGTCTGGGGTCTTCGACCGACTTCCTGACCGAGTATCTGTTGGTCAAGAACGGACTGAAGCTCAGCGACATTACTCCTGTGCCCGTCGGCGCCGGCGACAGCCTCATTGCCGCAATGGAGCACGATCAGATCCAGGCAGCGATGACCACCGAGCCAACCGTCTCGCGCCTGCTCACCTCCGGCGAAGCGCGCGTCCTGGTCGACACACGCACACTCGATGGAAGCGCCGCGACCTTCGGCGGGGTCTATCCGGCAAGTTGCCTTTATATGGAATCCTCATGGGTCGAAGCGCACCGCGACATCGTGCAGAAGCTTGTCAACGCACTCGTTCGCACCCTGCACTTTATCGAAATGCACGATGCCAAGACGATCGCCGCATTGATGCCGCATGACTTCTATGCGGGAGACGAGGCCCTCTATATACAGGCCCTGGCCAACGGCAAACAGATGTTCTCGACCGACGGCCGTATGCCCGCGGATGGTCCTGCGACCGTTCTACGGGTGCTGAGCCAGATCCGCTCCACCCTCAAGGACAAGCCAGTCGACCTGTCGAGGACATTCGATGGAAGTTTCGTTGCGGCTGCAGACAAGCTCTACGACTGACGCGCGGTTGCCGCCGGCAGACGAACCACGACTGCAAACCCCTTTCCTCCCCGCGGAGCAGGCAACTCGACGACTCCCCCGAGAGATTCCGCAATCTCCGCAACGATCGAAAGACCCAGACCGCTGCCGCCGGGCCGGGCATCGCGCCCTCGTTGAAACCGGCGAAGCAGCAACGGACGCTCCGCCTCATCAACCCCGGTACCGTCGTCCTCCACCCTGAGGATCACGTCGTGCACGCTGCGCCGGACGGATACCGTCGCCAGAGCGTTCGCGCCGGCGTGTAAAATGACGTTCTCGACGAGATTTGTGACAAGCTCGGCCAACATGACCGGTGAGCCTGAAACGTAGGCCTCGTCATCAGCCTCGTAGGCGAGCTCGACGCCGGCATCGAGCCCGCGACGTGCCGCGTCGAGGACAATCTTTCTGACCACGGCGCCGAAATGGACGATTTCGACTGCCGCTTGTTGGCGGCTGTGCTCGACCCCGCCGAGAAGGAGGAGCTGATTGGTCATGCGCGCCATTGCCGTAAGATTGTCATCAACCTCAGCGAGCGCGAGAGCCACCTCTTCGACCTTCGACGTTCGCTTGGCATAGCCAACCTGCGTCTTCATTGCCGCCAGCGGCGTCCTGAGCTGATGAGCGGCACTGTCGAGGAAACGCCGCTGCCGTTCATGCAACTCGCGCAGACGATCCATATGATTGTTCAGGGCCTGCACCAGCGGCCGAACCTCGCTTTGCACCTGATCGGCGTCCAGCGGATCCAGACGGTCAGGCGCGCGGTCGCGAACCTCCTGCCGGAGTCGGAGCAGCGGCCGCAACTCCCGCGCAATACCGAACCAGACCGAAACCGCTCCGGCAATGACGAGGACACCCTGCTCGAGAAAACCCCGTATCCACAGCGTCAGCACCAGAGCATCGCGAGCCTTGAGAGTCTCCCCCACCGCCACATTTACTGGAACAGAGCCGCCTGGCGTGACGACCGACTGCGGAAGCTCCACGGCCCGCATCGGCTCTTCGTTTCGGAATGTCGTTTCGAAATATTTTGGCTGATCAGCGGAAGACGGCCGGTTGGTGGGGGCATCAAGGCCCGGATAACCGGCGATCAGCACACCCTCGGGATCCGTTACCGAGTAGGCGACCTCATCGTGGCTGTCGGTCGCGAACAGTTCCAGGGCCGCCGGAGGGATGACGACCGAGAGGTATCCGTCGCCATATTGCACCGCCTCGGCGATCATGCGAGCCGACGCAATGAGCTGACGATCGGTCACGAGGGTCGAGACGCGAAGGGCCTGCTGATAAGACAGCCACGCACTTCCAGCCAGGATCGCAAGGCCCGGAACAACCAGCCAGACGAGGAGATTCAGCCGGATGCTTCCCGCTTTCATCTCGCGTCTCGGAGCAGATAGCCTAGACCGCGCAAGGTCGCGATTGACAGGCCCGACCCCTCCAGGCGCTTGCGCAGGCGATGGACAATGACCTCTACGACGCTGGGGTTCACATCGGCGTCGAAGTTGTAGGTGGTCTCGAGCAGAGCCTCCTTCGACACTGCCTGCCCTTCGTGCCGCACAAGCGCCTCCAGCACGGCGGTCTCCCGCGGCGAAAGGTGCAGTTCCGCGCCCGAGAGCGAGAACGTGCGCGTGGTCTGGTCAAGGATCAGGGGGCCGAAAGCGATCTCATTGCGCAAAGGGATGCTCGATCGGCGCAACAACGCCCGCATGCGTGCCTCGAGCTCCTCGATCTCAAATGGCTTGGTCAGATAATCATCGGCACCGAAATTCAGCCCATCCACGCGGCTCTTGAGGTCACTGCGCGCCGTGAGGATCAGGATCGGCACGGCGACCTTGCTGCGCCGGATCTGTTTGATCAGTTCCAGGCCACCCAGTCCAGGAAGGCCCAGATCGACGAGAGCGAGATCGTATTGCCTGAGGTCGGCTGCGCCCAGCACGCTCTCGGCGTCCTCGAGAACATCAACGGCATAGTTTTCCGCCTCGAGCAGCTTTTTCAGCCAGCGCGAGAGCGACTCATTGTCCTCGACCAGGAGTAGCCGCATTGTCTGCCAAGCTCACCCAAACCCTGCGCATGATCGGGCGCGGCGCGCGAAAAGCCAAGACAATCGTCAGCGGCGATCCGCGGCTCGCTTGTCATCGTCGGCGGCCATAATGCGGCCGGCGGGAGTTTGGCGACCGCTCGATCCATAGAGAGGGCAGCCGGGACAGGCCCGTTGCCAATCTTGGTTACGATCAATCAGGCGAGGCGCTTGCCCAGGGCCGCGCAGCGCGCAAGCTCCTGCGGGCCGGTGATCTCGACAAGCGGAGCGCGCGGGCGGAGCCAGTCGCGGTCTCCGGTCTGGGCCGCGAGGATCGCGCGCAGCGCCGGCACGACCGGCATCGACAGCACAACGGTGAGAGCATCGTCGATCAGCGGGTCATGGGTACCTGAGACGAGCCGTTGCACGAGGCGAGGCGCGACATTGGCGATGCCACTGATCGCTCCCGATGCGCCTTGGCCGACAGCTTGCGCGAGGTGCCCCTCATGGCCGACGAGGATCGCAAGGTCCCGGTGCTCGGCGAGCAGCGATTGCGTGTGGGACCAGTCGCCGGCGCTGTCCTTGACGCCGGCAATTACCTCGGGGAAGGCGCGGCGCAGCCGGCCGACGAGACCTGCCCCGATGCTCACACCGGTCAGCGCCGGAATATTGTAGAGGATGACGTCCCGGCAATCCGCCCCCACCGCCTCGAACACTTCGGCAAACCAGCGGAACACCCCCTCGTCGCCGACTCCCTTGAAATAGAAGGGTGGCGTCAGCAGCAACCCTGCACAGCCGGCGCCGAGAGAGCGGCGGGCGTGGGCGCCGGCCTCGGCCGACGAGGGGCCATAGACGCATTCGACCAGTTGCCCCGGGGAAATTCCGGCTTTGCCGAGCCGATCATAGAGTTCGAAACGAACCTCCCGGTCGATGGAAACGCCTTCGCCTGTCGTCCCGAACGCCGTGACGACCTTCAGGCCGCTATCGAGGAGCCGGCTGGCGTGGGCGGCAAGACGGTCCCAATCGACGCCGCTGGTGACGGTAAACGGCGTCAGCATGGCCGCGCTGGTGCCGATCTTTGAGCGTATCGAACCGCTGTTGCCCGGTTTCATCAAGAGGCTTCCTTGTGTTGCGAAGGTTCTGCGAGCCGCTGCCGCAAGGCATCGAGTGGCGGAACGCGTCCCGTGAATAATTCGAATGCCTTGATTCCCTGCTGGAAGAACAGCTCGTAGCCGCTCAGCGTGTCCATGCCCGCGGCGCGGGCGGCACGCAGGAACTCCGTTTCGATCGGCGTGTAGACGGCATCGAATGCCCAGGACTGACCGCCGAACAGGTGCGCCGGAACGGCGCTTCCCGGCCGTCCGAACATGCCGATCGGGGTGCAATTGACGACCCCGTCCGCGTCGCGCAGCGCGCTGGCGATGTCGCTTTCGACCCGTACTGCCGGAGCGTGCGGGAGCTCGCTCAGTGCCGTCCCCAGCTTGGCCGCGCGCTCGCGGTCGGTATCGATCACGCGCAGCTCGGACGAGCCCAGCGCCGCAAGTGCGAAGGCGATGGCGCGACCGACGCCGCCGGCTCCGACGATGGCAACCCGCCCGGCCGACTGGCCGTGGAAATGGGCGTCGTAGGCGGCGATGAAACCGAGATAGTCGGTGTTGTGCCCGACCGGTCCGCCCGGCGCAAACACAACGGTGTTGGAGGAACCAACGCGGGCAACGTCGGCGTTGCGCGAGGCGAGGCGGCCGATAACCTGCTCCTTATAGGGGTAGGTGATGTTGACGCCGTTGAGCCCGTCCGCACGGCAGCGGTCGAAAATCTCGTCGAACGACATTCCCAGTTCGCGGGGAACGAGCAGCGTGTACTCGACGTCGAGGCCGCAAAGCTGTCCGGCCAGCCGATGGAGGTCGGGGGAGCGCGAGTCGCGGATGTTGTCGCCGATGAGACCGAGCCGGACCGTCGCGGCGCGGCCGCGGCCCGGCTCCGCGGGCGTCATCCGACCGTACCCTTGTAGCCGAACTGTTGCGGCAGCCACAGGACGATCTCGGGGAACAGGATCATCAGGATCAGCGCAACGATGAGCATGCCGATAAATGGCCAGATCTCGCGGATGATGGTGCTGAGCGGGATGCCGGTGATGCCATTGATCACGAACAGCACCACGCCGTAGGGAGGCGTGATCAGGCCAATCATGCAATTCACCACCGCGACAACGCCGAAATAGACTAGGTCGATCCCCAGCGCCCGGCAGCTCGGGATGAACAGCGGCAGCACCACCAGGATGATCGTCGAGGCGTCGAGCAGGCAACCCAGAAACAGCAGGATGAGATTGACGACGATGAGGAAGGCGAGCGGATTGAGGTGGAGGCCTTCGAGGTAGGCGGCCATGTGGGCGGGGATGTTCTCGGCCGCCACGATGTAGTTGAAAATCAGCGCGCCACCGATGACGATGCCGATCGAGGCGGTCTGACGGGCGCTCGAGGACAGCACGTTATAGAGGCCACGCCAGCCCAGAGCGCGATAGATCGGCCCCGCCAGCAGAAGGGCATAGCCTGCCGCCAGCGCCGCTCCCTCGGTCGGCGTCGTGACGCCGCCATAGATGCCGTAGAGCAGGATGACGGGCATCAGCAGTGCCGGGAAGGCGCGCGCCGTGACACGTGGAACCTGCCGCAGCGGCACCGGTGCCTCCACCGGGAAGTTACGCGTCCGCGCCGCACGCGCGTTCAACAGCATCAGGACCAGCCCCATCAGCAGCCCCGGCACGACGCCGCCGAGAAAGAGATAGCCGATCGAGGCGTCGGAAATGAGCGAATAGAGCACCATCGGAATCGACGGCGGAATGATCGGCCCGATGGTGGCGGCAGCGGCGGTGATCGCCGCGGCGTAACCGGCGGGGTAGCGTCCGTCCTTGGTCATCATTTCGATGATGACCTTGCCGATCGCCGCGGCATCGGCCACCGCCGATCCGGACATCCCCGAAAGGATAATGTTGACCACCACGTTGACGTGGCCGAGACCTCCGCGGAAGCGGCCGACGATGGCGTTGCAGAAGGCCAGCAGGCGCTCGCTGACCGTTCCGGCGTTCATCAGATTGCCGGCGATGATGAACAGCGGCACCGCCAGGATGACGAAGCTGCCGTACAGTCCCTGGATGATCTGCTCGCCGGCGAGCGAGAGATCCTGGCCGCTGACCACCAGGTAGACGATCGCCGCGCCGATCATCGACAAGGCAATCGGCGCGCCCATGCCGGCGAGCACGAAGAGCGCCACGAAGCACAGCGCGAAGGAAACGCTCACGGCGCCTCCTCGACCACCGGAGCCTCGATCTTGCCTCCGCGTGCCAGCCGCCAGATCCGCAGGCCGTAGCGAGCGATGGTGGCTAGCATGAAGATGCCGTAGATGCTGAAGACGTAGTCCAGCCGGATGTGCAACGTGTCGCTGTGCCGGATTTTCTCGAAGCTGATGTAGCCCCAGGTGGCCGGAAGCGAAACGAGGAACGCCACAACGATGGCAAGCGCCGCCAGCAGCGCCAGAGTGCGGCGCATGCGGTGACCCGCCATCACATAAAGGAGGTCGAACCTGATGTGGTCGCGGTCGTCGAGCAGGAAGGCCGCCTCCCAAAAGACCACCCACAGCCAGGTCGTCAGGCAGAGCTCAAGCGTCCAGTCGACCGGAGCGTTGAGCACATAGCGCGAGAGGATCTGAACGATGAACGAGATGAACATGACGGTGAGCAAGCCCACCGCCACGTTGTCGGCGCGTGCGCGTAACCACGCGAGTATCCGGTGCATGTGACGCTATTTGATCGCGTTGACCTGATCGACCATGCCCTTCGGCCAGTCCTTGGCGAGGTCGGAGGTCAAATACGCCTGCTGCACATGCGAGCGGAACGCCTCGACATCCGGCTCATAAACGTCGAGGCCCTGGTCCTTGAAGAACTGCGCCAGGTCATCCTCGAGCTTGAGCTGCTTCTGGCGGCCGGATTCGGCCGCGTCATCAGCGGCCTTCTGCACCGTCGCCTGCTGATCCGGGCTCAGTCCATCCCAGACCTTCTTGGAGAAGGCGAGATAGTTCTGGTCGACCAGGTGGCTGGTGAGGCAGATCTGCTTGGTGACCTCGTAGAACTTGGAATCCTTGTCGCTCGGCAGGGGATTGTCCTGGCCGTCGATCGCGCCGGTCTGCAGGGCGGTATAGATTTCAGTGAACGCCACCGGCACCGGGTTGGCACCGAGCGCCTTGCCGAGGAACAGCCAGGCGTCGCCGCCGGGCATTCTGAGCTTGACCCCGTTGAGGTCGGCGGGAGTCTTTACCGTCTTGTCGGCCTTGGACATGCGCAGGTTGAGCTGCCGGCGGCCGAGATACATGACGGTGAGCAGCTTGACGCCGAGCTGGTCCTCGACGTCCTTTTTCATCCCGTCCATGATCGAACTGGCGAACACCTTCTTCTGGTGGTCGGCGTCGCGCAGCAGGTAGCCCGCCGAAAAGATCGACCAGGCGGGAATGATCGTCGCCAGTTCCTGCGGCGACGTGATCGACATTTCGAGGTTGCCACGAGCGATCGCCTCGAGCTCGGTGCCCTGCTTGAAGAGAGTCGCGTTCCAGTGCGGCTCGAAATTGGCGAAACTGGCGACCGCTGGACCGAAGACGCTGGTCAGCGCCACGGCGCGCTGATCGGTCTCAGTCGCCGGCGAGGACAGGCGCAGTTGGATTTTGTCGGCGGCGGCGGCGCGACCTGCACCGAGTCCGATACCCGCCGTCACCAGCGAGGCGGCCGACGCGCCCAGGAATGTACGGCGGTCGAGATTCGACCGCGGCCCCGATGAATTGCCATGGCTCATTTTAGATGATCCTCCTCTCCACGCCGGTGCCTGCGGCCGCTTGGCCGCCGTCTCGGCTCGATACCTGCGGCCGCGCTTATCGCAGCCACTCTCCTCCCGGGACCGACGCCTCTTGCGGGCTGTACTTGGCCTCGTGCAAGTGTCACAATGTACGAAATGGTACGTTCAAGTCAACCGCCACTACATGCTGCCGTGCGTGCACTGAAATCGAGCTCCGCCAGGCCCCCCGTCGTCGCTTCGAAACCGCGTCGCCGGCCGCCGGCCAAGCGGGTGCAGGATCCCGAGGGGACGCAGCGCGACATTCTCGAGGTCGCGCTCGCCGAGTTCGCGCTGAATGGCCTGTCGGGCGCGAGGATCGACGAGATCGCGGCCCGCACCCGTGCCAGCAAGCGCATGATCTACTATTACTTCGGCGGCAAGGAAGGCCTGTATCTGCGCGCGCTGGAGAACGCCTACCTCACCGTACGCGAAGGCGAATCCGCCCTCGATGTCGAGCACTTGCCGCCCATCGAGGCTTTGCGGCGGCTGGTCGAGTTCACCTTCGACCACCACCACCGGCACGAGGCATTCATCCGCATGGTGATGATCGAGAACATCCACCACGGCGAATATCTCGACCGCTCGCCGGCGATCCGTCAGCAGAATGCGTCGGCGATTGCCACGATCTCGCGCGTCTATCGCCGCGGCGTCGAGTCGGGCGTTTTCCGCGCCGGACTCGAGCCGGTGGAACTGCATTGGCAAGTCAGTGCGCTGTGCTTCTTCAACGTCTCCAACCGGGCGACGTTCTCGAAGATCTTCGGCCGCAATTTCGGGGCCCCCAAAGCCTTGGC
>DATMTK010000270.1:0-20588 GCA_035564755.1 Devosia sp.
CAAGGAAGCCAAGATCAAGTAAGATCGGCTGTCCGGTAAAACGAAGAAGCCCCGCATCGGCGATGCGGGGCTTTTTGTTTGTGCTTTTTCTTGTGCATGGGCCGCAAGGAAAGTGGCCGGTCCGAAGTGGGTGCCGAAGAGGCCTCACAGCAGCTCCGGACCGGCCGCCCTACGGACTCAGGAGTTGCGGCGGACCTGAGGTGAACCGTAGGGATTGATGAGACAGGGCGCCGCCCCGTCGCGTTGGCCAATACCTACGCCGGTCCGTGACAAACTCAACTAAACACGGCAGCATTAGTGAAGCATTAACCTTACCTGCGCTGCTTTTGACATATGTTTTAGAGATCTGCGGCAGGCGAAGACTTGGCGGCGCCGGTCAGGCGGCGTCGAAGACCACGCGATTGCGGCCTTCGCGCTTGGCGCGATAGAGGGCCACGTCGGCCCGCTTCAGGATCATCTCGGGCGTATCGAGCTCATGCTCGTTGAGGGCCACGCCCACCGAGCAGGTGACGGTCAACATCCGGGCCCCGGAGGTCTCGAAGCCGCGCTCGGCGACGGCGGTGCGGACGCGCTCGGCGACGCCCTCGGCCTGGCGATAGTCGATGTCGGGCATCAGGACGACGAATTCCTCGCCGCCGAAGCGGCAGGCGAGATCGACGCCGCGGATGTTGCGGCGCAGCCGCTGCGCGAACTCCTTGAGCACGGCGTCGCCGATATCGTGGCCGTGGTTGTCGTTCACGGCCTTGAAGAAATCCATGTCGATCAGCATCACCGCCATGTCGCGATCCTGCTCGCGCGCCTTGTCGAGCATCAGCGACAAATGGCGGTCGAAATAGCGGCGATTGTAGAGGCCGGTGAGCTCGTCGGTGACCGCGAGCGCCAGCGTGTTGGTGACGGTCTGGCGCAGCTCGGCGGCGTAGCGGTGGCGGCGGATCTGGGTGCGCACACGCGCGGCGAGCTCATTGCGCTCGACCGGCCGCATGATGAAGTCGTTGACGCCCAGGTCGAGGCCGCGGACGACGCGAGCCCGGTCGCTGTCCTCGGCGATCAGCAGGATCGGCAGGCCGCGCGTCTGCTCCAGCGTGCGCATCTGCGAGCAGACGCGGAGCGGATCGAACTCGCCCAGCGCCATGCTGACGATGGCGAGCTCATACTGGCCGCCGGAGACCTGCATGGCGGCGTCGGCGGGATTGGAGAGGACCTCGATATGGTGGCTTTGGGCCAGGTAGCCGCGGATGCGGTCGGCGCTGCGGGCGTCGCTGTCGACGAGCAGGATGCGGCCGCCGTCGGCATTGGCGGCGTCCATCGTGCGCATGGCGTCCTCGACGGCGATTTCCTGGCCGGTCTGGGCGCGGGCGCGCAGCTCGTCGGTCAGGGCCTTGAGGCGGACCAGGCTCTTGACGCGCGCCATGAGCTGCACGTCGTCGACGGGTTTGGTGAGGAAATCGTCGGCGCCGGCCTGGAGGCCCTTCACGCGGTCGGAGGGCTGGTCGAGCGCGGTGATCATCACCACGGGGATGTGCGACGTCGCGATGTCGGCCTTGAGCCGGCGGCAGACCTCGAAGCCGTCCATCTCGGGCATCATGACGTCGAGCAGGACGATATCGGTCGCGCCCTGGGCGCAGATGGCCAGGGCCTCGCGGCCCGACGAGGCCGTCTTGACCTCGAAGTATTCCGCAGTCAGGCGCGCTTCGAGAAGGCGCACATTGGTCGGAATATCGTCAACGATCAGCACGCGTGCTGTCACAGACCGGCCGCCCCTCGACGCATGAACCTACATAGGGAAAACGAGGCGCGTGGCCTCAGTTGGCGGGCCCAATGTAGCGGGCAATCGTTTCCAAAAAGTGAGGCACGGATATGGGCTTGGAGATATAGCCTTCGCAGCCGCCCTGCAGAATCCGCTCCTCGTCGCCCTTCATGGCGAAGGCGGTGACGGCGATCACCGGGATCGACTGCAGGTCGTCGTCTTCCTTAAGCCATTTGGTGACGACCAGCCCGGAAACCTCCGGAAGCTGGATGTCCATCAGGATGAGGTCCGGATGGTGCGCGCGGGCCAGACCGATTGCTTCCATGCCGTTGCGAGTCTGGATGATCGAGTAGCCGCGGGATTCGAGCAGATCGTTGAAGAGCTTCATGTTGAGCTCGTTGTCTTCGACGATCATGACTGTCTTGGGCATGGACTCACAGCCACGGTGCAAGGGCACTCGCGTTCTGCCCCATGGCTCGGGTAACATCAATCGGCTTACGAAACCCGTAACGGACCCGACTTTCCTTGGCTCTCAAGTCCCCGACCCTGTCACTCAAAGACCTAGCCGGTCTCTGCCTCGATCACTTGGCGAAGAACCCTGAGCAACTGGCTGAATTCATGGTTCAATCCGGACTAGACCCGACGAGCCTGCGGAGGCTCGTCGGCACCACCGGCTTCGCGCATGGGCTCGTGGACTACGTGGTCTCCAGCGAGCCGCTGCTGCTGGCGGTGGCGGCGGAAAACGACCTCAAGCCCGAAAGCATCGTTTCGACCTGGGCCAAGCTGCACCGGCACGAGGCGTGAGTCGTGGCCGGGTTCGACGTCCTTTGCCGAAGCTGTGGCTGGAGCGAGCATCGCCCCGAGCGCCCTGCCCGCTGTGCCCGTTGCGGGTCGCCGCGGCTCGTCAGCCACGCTGAGCTCAACAGCCTCAGCATCGCGCATGTGGACTGCGATGCGTTCTACGCCTCGATCGAGAAGCGGGATGACCCGAGCCTGCGCGACCGGCCGCTGATCGTCGGCGGCGGGCATCGCGGCGTGGTCTCGACCTGCTGTTACATCGCGCGGCAGTTCGGCGTGCGTTCGGCGATGCCGATGTTCACCGCCATGAGGCTCTGTCCGGACGCGGTGGTGATCCGGCCGGACATGCAGAAATATGTCGGCGTCAGCCGGCAGGTCCGGGCGCTGATGGACAAACTCACGCCGCTGGTCGAGCCGCTGTCGATCGACGAAGCGTTCCTCGACCTCGGCGGCACGGAGACGCTGCACAAGGCCCCGCCGGCGGCAGTGCTGGCGAGGTTCGCCCGCGATGTCGAACAGCAGCTCGGGATCACCATCTCGATCGGGCTCAGCCATAACAAGTTCCTGGCCAAGACCGCATCGGACCTCGACAAGCCGCGCGGCTTTGCGGTGATCGGCAAGGCCGAGACCCTCGACTTTCTCGCCCGCCAGCCGGTCGACTTGATCTTCGGCGTCGGCAAAGTGTTCGCCGAGACCCTGCGAAAAGACGGGTTCGAGACGATCGGGCAATTGCAGGAGACGGCGCCGGAAGACCTGATGCGGCGCTATGGCGAAACCGGTGCGCGGCTGGCGCGGCTCGCCCGTGGTGAAGATGCCCGGGCCGTCAGCATCGACGGCGAGATGAAGACCATTTCGGCGGAGACCACGTTCAACACCGACCTTTCCGATTTCGAGGCGCTCTCGACCGAGCTCATGGCACTCAGCGAGCGGCTGTCGGAGCGCGTGAAGGCCAAGGGCCTGGTCGGCGATACGGTGACACTGAAGCTCAAATCGGCGGGATTTCGCTTGCGGACGCGCGCCCGGCACCTGATGATTTCGACGCAGCTAGCCAATGTGCTCTACGAGACCGGACAGCAATTGCTGGCACGCGAGGTCGACGGTACGGCCTTCCGCCTGATCGGCATCGGGCTCTCCGGCCTGATGCCGGCCGCGGGCCCGGACCCTGTCGATCTGATCGAGCCCGCGGTAGCGCGCAAGGCAGCGGCGGAACGTGCTATGGACGATGTGCGGACCCGCTTCGGCAGGGAGGCGGTGATCCGAGGACGGCTGTACGGCCGCGGCAAGCCGCGGCCCAGCGACGACGAAATCGAAGAAGGCAAACGATAGATGGCAACCCCGATCGAGAAACTCCGCGAATATGGCTACGAGCTACCGCAGGCGAAGGCGCCGGTGGCGAGCTACATCCCGGTGACGCGGACCGGCAACGTCATCTATGTGTCGGGACAAATCTCAGTCACCGCCGACGGCACGGTGATCGAAGGACGGCTCGGGGAGACGATGAACGTGGTCCAGGGCGCTAATGCCGCCGAGCTCTGCGCCGTCAACGTGCTGTCACAGATCGTGCACAACGCCGGCGTGAAGCTCGAAGACGTCAAGCGCGTGGTGAAGCTGACCGTGTTCGTGAACTCGGCCCCCGATTTCATCGAACAGCACCTCGTGGCCAATGGCGGCTCGAACCTGCTGATCGGCGTGCTCGGCGACAAAGGCAGGCACGCTCGCTCGGCGATCGGCGTCGCCGGATTGCCGCGCAACGCCGCGGTCGAAATCGAAGCCATCGTCGAAGTCTGATGCCGAAACTGTTCGACCGCCCGATTGCGCATCGCGGTCTGCATGATCGCGCCAAGGGAGTCATCGAGAACTCGCACGCGGCATTCGAGGCAGCGATCACGGCTGGCTATGCGATCGAGTGCGATGTGCAGCTCGCGAGCGACGGCGTGCCCTTCATCTTCCACGACGACGATTTCGATCGCCTGACGAAGGCGACGGGGCCTTCGGATGCAAAGCCCATCGCCGACGTCCAAAAGCTCGTTCTAACCGACAGCGCCGCGGGCGACGTACCACAGACTTTCGATCAATTCCTCGCGCAGATCGCAGGGCGAGCGATGCTGCAGATCGAACTCAAGATGCAACGCAATGCTGAAAAGACGCGGGCGCTGGCGGAGTCGGTGACACGCTCGCTGAGCAGCTATCGCGGGCCGTACACGCTCGAGTCCTTCGATCCAAACCTGCTGGTGGCGCTGCGCAAAGCCGGTGCCCGCGCGCCGCTCGGCATCATCACCTATGGCTATGACGAGCCCGACTGGGACACCAAGGTGACGCCATGGCAACGTGTGATCCTGCGCAATCTGCTGCACTGGCCGATGACGCGGTTCGACTTCATCTCGTGCCGCAATGTTTCGCTGGAGCTGCCGGCGGTGCGGCTGTTCCGCGCGCTGGGGGTGCCGGTGACGAGCTGGACGATCAAATCGGTGACGGATGCCAGCGCGGCGCTGCAGCACGCCGACCAGATCGTGTTCGAAGGCTACCTTCCCGCAAGTGCCTGACACGCTCACAGCGACGATCGCCGGCGCCACGTCGGAGATCGACGCGACCGTGTGGAACGAGCTGGTCGCCGCGAGCGATCCGCACGGCAATCCGTTCCTCGACCATGCCTTTTTCCTCGCCCTCGAAGCGTCGGGTTCGGCGACGCGGAGGACCGGCTGGACGCCACGGCATGTCGTATTGCGCGACGGTGAGGCCGTCGTCGGCCTGCTGCCGATGTACGAGAAGACGCACTCGCAGGGCGAGTATGTGTTCGACCATGGCTGGGCCAACGCGTTCGAGCAGGCGGGCGGCAGCTATTATCCGAAGTTGCAGGTCTCGGTGCCGTTCACGCCGGTGACGGCGCCCAAGCTGCTGACCCGCGCCGATGACCCTGCGGTCAAGCAGGCGCTGCTGACGGCGGCTGCGACCTATGCCAACCAGCGCGGCATCTCATCCGTGCACTCGACCTTCGTGCCGGAAAGCGAGGCCCTGCTTGCGGCCGACGCCGGCTGGCTGTTGCGGACCGACACGCAATA
Source organism: Devosia sp. (assembly GCA_035564755.1). GTDB lineage: Bacteria > Pseudomonadota > Alphaproteobacteria > Rhizobiales > Devosiaceae > Devosia_A. Next base: position 5,605 of record DATMTK010000270.1, read on the forward strand.
CCACTGGCACAATGCCGGCTTCGGCTCGTTCGACGAGTATCTGCAAACCATGTCGTCGCGGCATCGCAAAGTGACGCGACGCGAGCGGCGCGACGCGGTCGAGGGCCTCACCGTGAAATGGCTCACCGGGGCCGACCTCACTGAAGCGGCGTGGGACGCGTTCTTCGATTTCTACCAGGATACCGGCAGCCGCAAGTGGGGCCGACCCTACCTTAACCGGCGGTTCTTCTCGATGCTCGGCGAAGCGATGGCCGACCGCGTGGTGCTGATGTTCGCCTATGACGGCGACGAGGCCATCGCCGGGACGCTGAGCCTGCTCGGCAAGGATGCGCTCTACGGCCGCTACTGGGGCGCGACCCGGCAGGTGCCGTTCCTGCATTTCGAACTCTGCTACTACCAGGCGATCGATTTCGCGATTGCGCACAAGCTATCGACGGTCGAAGCCGGCGCGCAGGGCGAGCACAAGCTGGCGCGCGGCTACGAGCCGTCGACCACCCGCTCGGTGCACTGGATCGGACACAAGGGCCTGCGCGACGCGATCGAACGGTTCCTGCAGCAGGAGCGTGCCGCCGTGCGGCGCGAGCAGGAGCAGCTCAGCGCATACACGCCGTTCAAGCAAGGGGAGTGAGGCGCCTCAGGTGCCCGGGCGAATGTCCGTGTGCGTGTCGGTCGCAGGCTTGCCGGCGAAGGTGACCCAGAAGAAGTTCAACGTATAGGTGAGTGCCGTGCGGAATACGCCTTCCTCCGCGAGGCGCCGGCCGGACGTCAGCATCTTCAGCCGAAAAGTCCACTTGACCTTGCCGACCTTGCTCAGGCGGACGGCGACGTCGGTGTCCTCGCCGTAGAACTTGATCTCGCGGTTATAGCCGCCGGCCTTGATCCAGGCGTCGCGGCGGAAGACGAAATTGCCGCCCTGCACCACCGAGCCGACGCGCAGGACATAGCGGTTCACGGCATAGATCAGCTTGGTCAGGCCGTAGAACAGGGTGATGAGGAAGCGGTTCCATGGGCTGAGATCGTAGTAAATGTAAGGCCCGCTGAGACAAACGAGTTCGGGGTCTTTCTCGAACTCGGCGAAGACGGTGTCGAGCCAGCCAGGCGGCACGACGGTATCGCCGTCGATGTTGGCGACGAGTTCGGCCGTGGTCGCGTGGAAACCGCCGTCGCGGGCCGAGACCAATCCCTTCTGGCGCTCGTCGACGACACGGACCCCGTCATAGGACGCGGCGACTTCGGCCGTACGGTCGGTCGAGTTGTTGTTGACCACGACGACATCGATGCCCGGCCGGCCGCTGCGCTTGACCTCGGCCAGGACGGATTCGACGCATTTGCCGATCAGCGCCTCTTCGTTATAGGCAGGGATCACGAAGGCAAGTTGCATGGTTCGGGCCCGCTGTCGCAAAATGTGGCAACCGGCCACGATGCGCACATAGACTGCGCGCCCAATAAGGGCAACCTTGCGGCCTGCGGCATGAGGACCAGCGCTTGAACCTCGGCAATATCGGCTTTTCGGATGTGATTTTGTGGGTCCTCGAGGCCCTGCTGACGTTCGCCGTCTCGACCTTCATCTTCGACAGCGTGCACTGGATGCTGCACCGCTGGACCAAATCACGCTTCCGGGTGTTGCGGGTGTTCGCGTCATGGCACCACGTCCACCACCGCTTCCTCGACGGCAAGATGCAGGTGCACACGGATCTGGCGGCGCTCAATTTCTGGGCGCACCTCGTGCCGGAATTCTTGACCTCCGCGGCAGGAACCGCCGTCTTCTATTTGTTTTTCCACTGGATTCCGGTGACGGCGGTAATGGCGCTTCACGTCTGGAACTTCGGCATGAACATCTACACCGAGGGCATGGACGGCAACCACATGTCGATGGACCGGGTGAGCGCCCGGCAGAACATCGTCAAGGTCAACGCCGCCTACCATGCGATGCACCACATCACGCCCGAGAATTACTATTCGTCGTACCTCAATCTTTTCGACCTGCTGTTCGGGCGCTCGACGACGATCCGGCACCGGCGGTTCCTGATCACCGGAGCGAGCGGCGCGTTCGGTTCGGCGATCGCGGCACGGATCGAGGCGCTGGGCGGCGTCGTCGAGACGGCGAAACACGGCGTGGATTTCGCGCCGGGCGATGTCGAGCGGATTCGGCCCAGGCTCGAGAAAGCCGACGTGCTGGTCCTGGCGCACGGCGCCAAAGGGCCGGCGGCGTGGGACGCGAACTACGTCACGTTCACCGAGCTCAGCGACCTGTTCATCGCGATCGGCCGGGACCGGCTGGTGCCGCCGGAGATATGGGCCGTCGGCTCGGAGGCGGAGCTGCATGGCGATCTGGGTCAACCGGAGCTCAAGGAGTATGCGGCGAGCAAGCGGGCCTTTGCGCGGAGGGCAGTCGGGTACTACCGCAGCGCGGATGTGCTCTATCGCCACATCGTGCCGTCGGCCTTCACCTCGGCCATGGGGCCCGGGCCGATGTCGGCGGACACGGCGGCGGGGATCGCTCTGTTCTTCATCCGCCGCGGCTTCCGCTATGTGCCGGTGACGCTGACAACGTTGGCGCTGTGGAATTACGTCCGCTTCGTCCGGCAACGGCCGGCCGCGCAGGGCTCCGGCGCGCCGGTGGCCATTGACTCGGGTGCCGGGAGATAGTTTTTCCTTGCGCGATGCCCATATCCGGGTGCGGCAAGTTAATACGGGCACATGGCCAAGCGGATCGCGATCGCCACTATCGGCACGCTGGGAGATGTCCAGCCCTTCGTCGCGCTCGCCCTGACGCTGCGCAAGCGCGGATTTTCGGTCGTCATCGGCACCTCGAGCGATTTCGAGCCGTTCATCACCAGCCACGGCATCGAGTTCTTCAGCCTGGGCGGCGACGTACAGGCGTTCCTCAGGCAATCGCAGTTCGACAGCGCCATGACCAAGAGCGCGATCCTCTATGCACCGGCACTGCTGCGGGACGGACAAAAAATCCTCAAGGAGGCCGGCAAGCGGGCCTGGCTGATGGCGCAGGATGCCGACGCCATCGTGTTCCAGAACAACACCACGTTCTGTATCGACATTGCCGAGGCGCTGGACATTCCGGCGCTGGTGACCGCATTCCAGCCGCTGAGCCCGACCAACGAATTCCCGTATTTCGAGTATGGGCTCGATCCGGTCGATCCCCTGCTCTTCCGGTTCAATCGCGAGCCGTTCGCCAAGAGCCCGGCGATCGACCCGGTGATCAACAAGCTCAGCTACGCCGTGCAGAAGGTGCAGCAGACGTACTGGGACATGCCGCGCGACCGGCTTCGCCGCACGCTCGGGCTCAAGCCGAAAAAGAAGCAGGTGTTCGCAACCAACGCGCGCGGCGAACCGCTGACGACGCTGCATGCCTATTCGGCCTCGATCTCGCCGGCGCCGGGCGACTGGCCGGACAGCAACATCATTACCGGCTTCTGGCGGCTCGACGACATCAGCGGATGGAAGCCGCCGCCGGCGTTCCAGGAGTATTTGAGCAGGGGTGAGGCGCCGATCTATCTCGGCTTCGGCTCGATGTCGTTCGGCGCGCAGCGCAACACCGAGATCATCAGCAAGGCGCTCAAGATGTGGGGCGGCCGGGCCGTGATCGGCAAAGGCTGGGGCGGCGTCAAGGAAGAGAGCCTGCCCGAGACGGTGTTCGTGATCGACCGGGCGCCGCACACCGAACTCTTCAAATATGTGAAGGCCGTTGTGCACCATGGCGGCGCGGGCACCACGCATACCGGCCTTTATGCCGGGCGGCCGAGCTTTGCGGTGCCGCAGTTCTTCGATCAGCCGTATTGGGGCCGGCTGATCTACGAGCTCGGCCTGGGACCGCAGCCCGTGCGCCTGCGCAAGCTGACGCCGCATCTTCTCGCGGCGGCGCTCGACGATCTGAGCTCGACCCCGGCCTATGTGCAGGCGGCGGCGGCGCTGAGCGAGAAGCTCAAGCTTGAAGACGGGACCAACCGCGCGGTCGACGTCATCGAGGAAACCATTGCCGATCATGGCGGGCCGAAGTCCCGCGACTATGAACTGCTGGGGGCTGCGTCTTGAGCGACTACGATCCGCAAAACATCTTCGCCAAAATGCTGCGGGGAGAAATCCCCTGTGTGAAGGCTTATGAGGACGAAACGGTCCTCGTGATCATGGACATCTTTCCGCAGTCGCGTGGGCATACGCTGGTCATTCCGAAGGCCGAATCGCGGAATATTCTCGACGCTGACCCAGGCGACGTGGCGCTGGTCGCGGGCTATCTGCCGAAGCTGGCGCGGGCGGTCGTGGCGGCGACCAACGCCGACGGACTGCGGCTCGTTCAGTTCAACGAGGTCCCGGCCGGACAGACGGTGTTCCACCTGCATTTCCACCTAATCCCGATCTATGCGGGCGAGGAACCGGGCCGGCATGGCAGCGGCGGCAAGGCCGACGATTCGGAGCTCAGGGCCCTGGCGAAAGCGATTGGGGACCAGCTGTGAGGGGTATGGGTCTTTCAAACGTCCACAGGGCATGGTGTCAGTGGCAATTCTGATGCATTATACATCAGCATCATGGAACTGCACCTTATTCCCGCCTGCTGAGACAGTCGCCTTATGATGACCTCCGGCCAGTTGCGCGCGGCTCGCGCCCTGCTGGCAATCGACCAGAAGACGCTCGCTGCAATGGCCGACGTTTCGCTGCCCACCATCCAGAGGATGGAAGCCAGCGAAGGCGTGGTGCGCGGCACGGTCGAGACGCTCACCAAGGTCATCGAAGCGCTGAACCGTGCCGGCGTCGATCTGATCGGCGACAATGCGCGGAGCGATGCCGGCGGGCGTGGGGTGCGGCTCCATCAGCCGCCCGTTCGAACCTCGGATTGAATCCCACGACGACCACCGCCTCTCGATGATCGCCGCGCTCCCAGCAAAGGTCAGAAGCGCCGATGACGACGCAAAATCCTTCTGCCGATGGCCTCAAAGGCCCAAGCAACGCAGAACTCTCCGCCGCGAAAATCCTCGCCGTATTGCGTGAGGGCTACCACCTTGCCGATTTGCGGGCGGATCTCCCGCCGGGCGACCGAGCTCGCGAGTTAACGAGCACCGGGGCAGTCGCCGGATGCGTCGCATATTTCATGACGGCAGCTTCACCCGCTGCCATTCGCTGGTCGTCTAAAATATGATTCTATCATCGGCTTCGCCGACTTAGGAGTACGTATCCTTAAACTGGAACTGCGATCCATATGACGCATGTTGCCAATGTGCCTCTGAGCCTGCCGAGCCAGTTGCATCGTACTGTGGCTTGCCCGGGGCTGACCTGGGGGGCGCCCCCCGATCGATACGATCCTAACAATTGGCTATCACACACATTCAGAGGCGGTTCAGGCGAACAGCGCTTTTCTCCATGCCATCGACTTACCCCACAAAGTCACCTGGAGAACCAAAATGAACGCCACCAAGACCACGACCCTGGCTGCTGTTGCCGGCCTTGCTGCCCTGATGATGACGGGCGGCGCCTTCGCCAAGACCTTCGAGGCCATCTACACCGTCAGCATCCACTCTCGCGCAACCACCGCCTCGAAGGTGGTCGACAAGCTGTTCGAGGGCGAGCGGGTCAAGATCAGGACCTGCGACGACACCTGGTGCTTCATCACGCATGAGGGTCCGGACGGCTGGGTCCCCGTGGCCTCGCTCGAGAGCCTGGGCGGCTACGATGGCGCTCCGACGATCGTGTTCGAAGGTGGCTTCAACTTCCCGCATCCGCCCAAGCCGCCGATCGTCGTCGATCCCGGCCCGAAGAAGCCGCCGTTCCATCCGATCGTCGGCCAACTGCCGATCGGCGGCCTGCTGCCGGTCAACGGTGGCGGCAGCACTGGTGGCAGCAGCGGCGGCAGCTCCGGCGGACACGGTCCGGTCTGCCTCATCGGCCACCCGTGCCTGCAGCAGCCCTGATCGCGCGATATCAGCTAACGAAAAAGGCCGGGATCGCTCCCGGCCTTTGTGTTTCCTGCGCTGCGAACTTGATCAGCTCTTCTCGTCGGCCTTGGCCGGTTTCTTGGCGACCTTGGGGCCCGAGATGGCCTTGGGTCGCGCCGGACGTGGCGGCGCCGCGATGAGCTCGAGCTTGGCGTCCGGCCCCACGCCGACCACCGCCACGGTGACGGTGCCGCCGTTCACCAGCTCTCCGAACAGCACCTGATCGGCCAGCGGCTTCTTGACGTGCTCCTGGATGACGCGGCCAAGCGGACGGGCGCCCATGCGCTCGTCATAGCCGCGCTGCGCCAGCCATTCGGCTGCCTCCGGCGTCAAGGTGATGGTCACGCCGCGCTCGGCCAACTGCCCCTCGAGCTGGAGGACAAACTTCTCGACCACCTGCCGAACCACGGCCGGCGGCAGCGGCGCGAAGGAGATGATGGCGTCGAGACGGTTGCGGAATTCCGGCGTGAACATCCGGTTGATCGCTTCCTCGTCGTCACCGACCTCACGCTTGCGGCCGAAGCCGATCGGCGACTTCTGCAGCTCCATGGCGCCGACATTGGATGTCATGATCAAAATGACGTTGCGGAAGTCGACGGATTTGCCGTTGTGATCGGTGAGCTTGCCGTGATCCATCACCTGCAACAGGATGTTGAACAGGTCCGGATGGGCCTTCTCGATCTCATCGAGCAGCACGACGCAATGCGGGTGCTGATCGACGCCATCGGTGAGCAAACCACCCTGGTCGAAGCCGACATAGCCCGGAGGCGCGCCGATCAGCCGGCTGACCGTGTGCCGCTCCATGTATTCGGACATGTCGAAGCGCAGCAGCTCGACACCGAGAGTGTCGGCGAGCTGCTTGGCCACCTCGGTCTTGCCGACGCCGGTCGGGCCGGTGAACAGGTACGAGCCAATCGGCTTTTCCGGTTCGCGCAGGCCGGCGCGGGCCAGCTTGATGGCTGAGGCCAGCGCGCTGATCGCCGCGTCCTGTCCGAACACCACGGTCTTGAGACTATTTTCCAGGCCGGCCAGCAATTCGGTGTCGGACTTGCTGACGGACTTGGGGGGAATACGCGCCATGGTCGCGATGGTCGCCTCGATCTCGGGCACGTCGATGAGCGTCTTTCGTTCCTCGACGGTCAGCAGCATCTGGCTCGCGCCGGTCTCATCGATCACGTCGATCGCCTTGTCCGGAAGCTTGCGGTCGTTGATGTAGCGGGCGGAAAGCTCGACCGCGGCCTTGAGGGCATCGTCGGTATATTTGAGCTTGTGGTAATCCTCGAAGTAGGGCCGAAGGCCCTTCACAATCTCGATGGCGTCCGGGATCGTCGGCTCGGCCACATCGATCTTCTGGAAGCGGCGCACCAGAGCGCGGTCCTTCTCGAAGAACTGCCGGTATTCCTTGTAGGTGGTCGAGCCGATGCAGCGCATGTTGCCCGAGGCCAGCGCCGGCTTCAGCAGGTTCGAGGCATCGAGGGCGCCGCCGGAGGTGGCGCCGGCACCGATCACGGTGTGGATCTCGTCGATGAACAGGATGGCGTCAGGGTGCTTTTCGAGCTCCTTCATGACGGCCTTGAGCCGCTCCTCGAAGTCGCCACGATAGCGCGTTCCGGCGAGCAGCGAGCCCATATCGAGCGCATAGATCGTGGCGCCCTTCAGAACCTCGGGCACCTCGCCCTCGACGATCTTGCGGGCCAGGCCTTCGGCGATAGCGGTCTTGCCGACGCCGGCGTCGCCCACATAGATCGGGTTGTTCTTCGAGCGGCGGCAGAGCACCTGAATGGTGCGGCGCAGCTCGGCGTCGCGGCCGATCAGCGGGTCGATCTTGCCGGCCTTGGCCTTGGCGTTGAGGTCGACGCAGAAATCGGCGAGCGCCGACGACTGGCCGTTGCCCTGGCGCTGCCCCCCCTCCTCATTGTGGGCGGCGTTGCCCGGGCCGTCCTCGGCACCGCGCACCGAACGTTGCTCGTTGGGGCCGGATTTGGTGATGCCATGCGAGATGAAATTGACCGCGTCGAGCCGGGTCATGTCCTGCTGCTCGAGGAAATAGGCAGCATGGCTCTCGCGCTCGGCGAAGATCGCGACCAGCACGTTGGCGCCGGTCACCTCCTCCTTGCCGGAGGACTGCACATGGATGACCGCGCGCTGGATCACACGCTGGAAGGCGGCCGTCGGACGGGCGTCCTGACCATTGGGCACAACGAGGCTATCGAGCTCCTCATTGATGAAATCCTCGAGGTCGCCCTTGAGCGCCTCGATATCCACGTCGCACCCGTTGAGCACGGCGATGGTGTCGCGGTCGTCGGTCAGGGCCAGCAAAAGGTGCTCGAGCGTCGCAAACTCGTGCGCGCGCTCACGCGCCAGGTTCATCGCCTGGTGCAGGGCCTTTTCCAGTCCGCGGGAAAAAGAAGGCATGTAACTGGTTCCTATTGCTTTTCCATCACGCATTGCAGCGGATGCTGGTTCTTGCGTGCCGTGTCCATGACGCGCGTGACCTTGGTCTCGGCCACTTCGTATGGATAGACGCCGCACTCCCCGACGCCCTTGTTGTGGACGTGCAGCATGATGCGCATGGCGTCTTCGCGAGACTTGTTGAAGACGTCCTGCAGGACGAGAACGACAAACTCCATCGGAGTGTAGTCGTCATTCAGCAGCAGCACCCGATACAGGTTCGGGCGCTGGGTTTTCGGTTTGGTCCGAGTGATGGTGCCGGTGTCGTACTTCGACCCGGCATCTCCGCCCTTGTCTTCCCGTGCCCCTTTGAGAGGCTGGCCCGGTCCGCTCTGGGCCCGGGTCGTCTGATCGGAAGAGGCGATCGATCGATCGAAACGACGCAGCATGGTGATGGGCATTATGTAGGCAAAAGTCATCCGCTGTTAAGAGGGTGGTTTCCTCCCCATCCGGGCAGGTCAAAGCTCAATGCCGCCAGCGCCTTGGCGATCCATGCAATTCGGCTGGCATTTTACTGAATGGTAAGGGCGCGCCCCTATTCTGCCGCTTCTGAAGGTGATGGCGCGCGCCCGGGGGGAAGCCGCGCCACGTCCTCGCTGAGTCGCCAAGGAGGGCCAGAAGGCCCCGTTTGTTTGGAGTACCGGGGTTGGCTTCCCAAAGGGTTCTTGAGTGTTCGCGCCTCTCCCTGTGGCGCATCATTGCAGCAGTTTTTGTCGCCCTCCTGTTCGTCGTTCCGCTGGGCGCCGAGGCAGCGGTTCCCCGTGCCTACGCAGGCATCGTGGTCGACGCGAAGACGGGCAAGGTTCTCTACCAGAGCAATGCCGATGCCTACCGGTATCCGGCGTCCGTCTCCAAGGTGATGACGCTCTACATCCTGTTTCAGGAGCTTTCGTCCGGACGGATCAAGCTGACCGACCAGATGCCGGTAAGCGCCTGGGCCGCCTCCGCTTCGCCGACCAAGCTCGGCCTGCGCGCCGGCTCGAGCATCTCTGTCGACAACGCCATCAAATCCATCGTCACGATCTCGGCCAATGATATGGCCCGTGTGATCGCCGAATATATCGGCGGCAGCGAAAGCAATTTCGCCAAGCGCATGACCGCGACGGCCCATGCGCTGGGCATGACGCACACCACGTATGTGAACGCCTCCGGCCTGCCCGACAGCCGGCAGATCACCACGGTGCGCGATCAGGCCATCCTTGGCGCAGCGGTGTTCGAGCATTTTCCGCAGTACTACGCCTACTTCCAGACCACGAGCTTCAAATATGGCCGCCGTACCTATCGCGGCCACGACAACCTCCTGGGGCACAACGGCGTCGACGGCCTCAAGACCGGCTACACCGGCGCGGCGGGCTACAATCTGCTGACGGCGGCTCGCAAGGACGGCAAGCACATCGTGGTCGTCGGCTTCGGGTTTGGCTCGGGCGGCTCGCGCGACGCGAAGGTACGCGATCTCGTCGACACGTACCTGCCAAAAGCGAGCGACGGCAGCTACCTCAAGACCGCGATGATCCCGCTGCCGGGCCGCAAGGGCTCGCCGGTGCCGGCGCAGCAAGACGACGGTGTCCGCGTGGCGTCCCTCGACAGTGTTGCGGTGACGCCAATGCCGGCGCCGGCTTTCCGGGCCGCCGACACCAGCGACGACGGCGTGGCGCCCGACGATCCGCAAAGCGGCATCGGTGACGTCGACAACGACCTGACGGTGGCGGCCATCGCGCCGCAGCCGATCGAGCGGCCGGTCGACCTGGGCATGCCCGCCGCGCTGCAGGCGGTGGACGACGCCGCTCCGCCTGCTGGCACGCGACAGAAGCCCGACCAGGTGGTGGGCGCCTTCACCGACAATTACACGCTCGGCGCGCCGCCGGCGCCACTCGGCCGGACGCGGCCGTCGGCCCCACTCATTCCGCCCGTGGGCATCGGTGACAACGGGCAACCGCTTGACCTCATGACCTCAGGCAGCATCGACAAGGATGTTTCGACGAGCAGCGCTGCCCTGGCCGCCGCGGTAACGCAGGTTGCCGAAGCGCGGGCGCAGCAGCAGATGCCGGCGCCGCTGCCGCAGGGCTGGGTGGTGCAAGTCGGCGCCGCCCCCACGGAAAGCGGCGCCAACAGCCTGCTCGGCGATGCCTCGGACAAGATCGATGGCCTGGCCAAGTTCAAGAGCTTCGTCGTGCAGTTCGACAAGGACGGGCAGACGTATTTCCGCGCGCGGTTCGGCGGCTTCGCCGACCAGGCCGCGGCGATCGATATGTGCAAGCAGCTCAAGCAAGCCAAAATGAGCTGCCTCGCGATGCAGAGCTAGGAGAACTAGCCGTGAGCACGACGAGGTAGCCGAAACAGGAAAGCGCGTTTGTGGCCTGTGTATGGAGTAGCCCAAATGAGCGACACGTCTAGCCTGACCGAACTGGCCCGCTTCGTGGGGCAGTCGCAGCTCGCCGATGCGAGCGCCAATCGGCAGGCGGTCAATGATATCATCCGCCATCTGAGCCATCGCCCTGCCAAGCAGCGGGTCTCCGACCTGCTCGCGGTGGTGCTGACGCTCTCGGCGCGGACGCGCCGGATGGTGATGCCGCCGGTCGAGGTTGAGCTCGACGTGTTCGCCCCGGGCGGACAGCGGGCGGTGCGGATCCTGTTGCCGCAGGGCCTGGTCTGAGGCCTAGGCGCTGAGGCGATCGGGCCGGGACGCGACGGGCCGGAGCAGGATGCTGGGCTCGGCGACCACGACGCAATCGCGGCCGCGGGCCTTGGCTTCGTAGACGGCGGCATCTGCCGCCGCCAACAAAAGCTCGACACCGACCGCATGCTGGCTCGCGGCGATGCCGATGCTGACGGTCGATTGCGCCAGACCGACGGAGGTTTCGACCGTGACTTGCGAAAAGGCCTCGCGGACGCGTTCGGCAATATCGCGTGCTTCGATCACCGAGGTCTCCGGCAAGGCAAAGCAGAATTCCTCGCCTCCCATGCGGAAGAGCTGATCGGCGGGGCGCACGTTCTGCTCGGCGATGCGTGCGAAAAGCTCGAGCATGCGATCGCCGACCTCATGGCCATAGCGATCGTTGACGGACTTGAAGTGATCGAGATCGAGCACCAGCAGCGCCATGCTGCTGCGCAGGCCGGCTCGCCGCCGCCCCATGCGCTCGGCGAAATCGGCGAAGGCGCGGCGGTTCATCAGCCCCGTCAGCGGGTCGGACATGGCGAAGCTGCGCTGCTCCGCCTCGCGCCGCTCCAGCAACATGACGAGAAAGAGGATGCCGGCGAAGGTTGCGTGCGCAACGACGACCCACATGAAGGCGGCGAACCACACGGGATCCATCGGCGCGGCGCCGACGGGGAATGGCGCCCACGGCGCAACGATCGCGCGCACGGTCATGAGCACCGTAAAGCTGGCAAATACAGCCATTACGGACCAACGGGCGCGCAGGCCATCGGCGCGGTAGCGCCAGAGATCGAAAAGCCCTGCCCCGGCAAGACAGGCGGCCATGATGGACGTCAGCGAGACGCGGGCGAGCATGTGCTCGACCAAACCCGGGACAAGGCAGAGCACGAGCCAGACCAAGCACGCCCCGAACAGCCGGACTAGAGCGGGCTTCTGACCATTGAAGATGCGAACCCCCTGCCAAATAGCGCCGAGGGCGAAGATGCGGGTGGTGTTGCCGATTGCGATGGCGATGACATCGTTGTCCCACCCGGCGCGCATGTAGAGGGTCAGACCGGCGCCGCCGACAATCAGCGGCGGGCCCCACCAGAGGAGCGCGACGGCACGCCGGTCTCGCAGCCAGAGGACCACGAAGACAGCGCCCAGGATCGCGAGCAGCGCACATCCCGACGCCAGCAAGGTGAAACTGTCGAGCTGCAATGCAGACTCCTGAAACGACAGCAAGACCCTATCGTCAGGACTTTAACGAATTCGAAAGGCGGCACCCAAGCGGGCTAGTTCGAGTTCGCCATATGCTCGAATTTCGGGGCTGCCGCCTCGCCCTGCGAGAACGCCGCCTCGGCCGCCTTGCGCGCCGCCGTACGCTCGCTGACGGGCAGGCGCAGCGCCTCGAGCAACTGGCGATATTCCTGGCGGGCGCTCAGATGCGACATCGACGGCAAACCGCCCAGCAGTTCTTCGTCGAGCGGGTCGAAGACCGTCAATCCCATCGGAAACAGCGAACGGAAGATGACGCGTTCGGCGATGCCCTCGGCGACGCGCGAGCCCAGGCGCACGGCAATCTTTTCAATCGCCGACTGCACGAGCCGCATCGAGCGCGACGACAACATCGAGATACGGTTGCGTACGAGGATCCAGTCGATGGTCCGGCCATCGATCGCGAGGCGCTCGGTGCGTGCGCGCTGCACCAGCCGCGCATAGTGGCTCATCTCGCGCGGATCGCCGGTCACAGGGTCGACATGCGCCATCACGTCGAGGTCGATGAGGCTGTCGTTGAGCGGGGTGATCAAGGTGTCGGCCAGCGAATGCGCGAGGCGCGTCAGGTGCGTATCGAAACCGGGCGTGTCGACGACGAGGAAATCGGCGACGCCTTCGACTTCGACCACCGCCTGGCGGAACAGATCGAACTCGAGCTTGTGGTTCTCCTTGATCGAATCCGACTTGGTGAGCGGCAGGTGGAAGTGCGTCGTGTGCGGCAGCTTCAGATCGCGGGCTGCGGCCCAGTTGCGGCGGTTCTTCACGTAGTTGGTAAACGTCTGCTGCCGGCTGTCCACGTCGATCGAGGCGACACGAAAGCCTTGATACAAAAGATAAATCGCCAGGTGGAACGCAGTGGTCGACTTGCCCGACCCGCCCTTCTCGTTCCCCACGACGATAACATGCGTGCCCGTACGCCCCATGACGGTCTCCACGCCCCCGGTAAAACCTGCGGCAAAATTGTGATTTGGTTCAAGAGGCAGTTTGGCCACAAACGATTGCGCGCGTGCGACGGCGCACGCAATTCACTTGACCGTACGGGCAAATCACGAGTCGCGCTTGAGTTGGGAGCTCAGAGGGTGGGCCCGCGCACGCTCAATCGGCGGGCCTTCGGACTTCTTCACTAGATGAGACCCAACCTGCTGAGCTCGAGAGCCAGCTCGGCGTCACCGTCTTCGGAGAAGCCGGCGGCGCCCAGATCGGGCGGCGCGTCCTTCAGTTCCAGATAGCGCCAGCCCTGAAACGGCTGCCGGGGGCGCGGGGTGACGCGCACCAGATCGGGCGCCATGATGATATCGCAGCAGGGGATGCCTTGCTCGTCCACCGCTTCCGCAAGGCGCAGGATGGGCTGGCGGCAGCGGATCACACCGGAGATCACCCAGTAGATCGAGCTCTGCCCTTCCATCTCGGCGCGACGCCTGGGCATGGTCCGGGTGCGATGGACATGGACATCCTCGCCGTAGTCGGCACCCCACCAATGGGCGCGCTCGCTGCGGTAGGATTCGAGCTCCTCGAGGGTGGCGACACCCACGCAGAGCTTGATCATATGGATGGTCATGCCGGCGCCCGGATCAGGTCGATTTCGTTGCGATCCACGGTCCAGGGTTCCTTGAGCGCCTCGGCAAGCCACTCCTGGAACGCCGGCAGGCTGTAAATGGCGTCGACGTAGTCCATGGCGGAATCGGACACCGGCAGACCGTAGGTGCGGATGCGGGTTGCGACGGGCGCGAACATGGCGTCCGCCCCGGTGAACTTGCCGAACAGGAATGGGCCGCCGGACTCGGCCGTGTGGTCGCCCCAAATCTCCTCGATACGGCGAAGCTCGCCGGCAATTGGATCGGGGTCGACCTTGCCGGGATGGCTGGCCCGCAGGTTCATCGGCGCGGCGTTGCGAAGTCCGCTGAAGCCGCCGTGTATTTCGGCCGATACCGCACGCGCCTGCGCCCGCTTCAGTCGGTCGGACGGCCAAATGCCCTTCGCCGGGTACTTGTCGTTGAGATATTCAATGATGGCGATGCTCTCGGGAATAACCGCGTCGCCATCGAAGAGGACTGGCACGCGGTCGCTCGGCGACTTCCGGCGGATGGTCTCCTGCCAGCCATCGCCGCTCAAGAGCACCATCTCTTCGTCGAAGGGAATGCCGAAATGCTTCAGAACGAGCCAGGCCCGCAGCGACCAGCTCGAATAGTTGCGATTGGCAAAAAGCAGCTTCATGAGACTCTCGAACGGAATTCCACGCCGGACGGCACGCGCCGGGGAGGATGCCGGTGTAGCCAATCGTCCCTGCGGGCGCCAGAGCGGCGCCAGGAGACACTGGAATGCTCAAGGGACATGGCGACAGAAAGGCAGCCGTGGCGCGGCTCAGCCGCCTCGTCGAGGCACTGGGTTGCCGGGGGTCGAGCTGGGGACCGACGCCTACGACAAGCATCCCAAGCACGTCGCCTTCGTGCGCGACCGCTGGAGCCGCGAAGTCGATGCGTTCATGGAAATCGATTACGAGCCGCTGTAGGCGGGCCGTACGCCCGTGGGTGTGGACTCACATTTCAGAGGGCGAGCGGAAGCGTCCGCCGGCCCATCCGGCGATGTCAAAGAACCGGCCGCGTTCGTTAGCAGCGGCCTCGGCGGGACTAGGGTCCAAGCCGGTAGTCGGCAATTTATGGGACCTTCGTCCCGCC
>DATMTK010000271.1:0-9670 GCA_035564755.1 Devosia sp.
CACTCAGCTCCGGGCCGGGGCGCTGGCGCGCGACGTCATCGAGAAGGCGATTGGTCGGGCTGTGGCCGTCGCCGGGGCCGACGCCAAGGTCGCATCGCCCGGCATGCTGGCGAGCCATTATGCCCCGAACGCGCATCTGCGTCTGAACGCGAAATCACCCGAGCCCGGCGAGGCGTACCTGGCGTTCGGTCCGGGGCAGGGGACGCTCAATCTCTCCGCCTCGGGCGATTTGCACGAAGCCGCCCGCAACCTGTTTGCGATGCTGCACGAGCTCGATGCCAAGGCTCAGCGCATCGCGGTCGCGCCGATTCCGCATCACGGGCTGGGCGAAGCCATCAACGATCGGCTGAAACGCGCCGCCGCCCCGCGGAACTGAACTGCGGGCTCCGCTCCAGCTTCTCGGAACCGAGGAGGTCGCGAAGGCGGCCGCCCCCTCCGCCGCGTCGCGACACCTCCCCCGTAGCTCGCCACAGGGGAGGACCCGACTGAGAGTTAATCCCGCACCTTGTACGGCTTCTGGTCGCGCCAGAAGCGCATCAGGCTTTCGAGATCGGGGTCGCCCTTGTCCGGCAGCACGATCTTGAGGCTGGCATAGAGATCGCCATTGCCGTGCAGGCCCTTGCCCTTGAGCCGCAGCGCCTTGCCCGTATTGACGTTGGCGGGCAGCGTCAGCTCGACTTCGCCGTCGAGCGTCGGCACCCGCACCTTGCCGCCCAGCACCGCTTCATACAGCGTGATCGGCACGTCGACCCTGAGGTCGGCACCGTCGCGGCGGAATTTCGGATGCCGCTCGAACTTGACCGTCACGATCGCATCGCCCGGCTCGCCGCCCCAGGGCGAGGCCATGCCCTGGCCCTTGAGCCGGATCTGCTGGCCGTCCTCGACCTTGTCGGGCAGCTTCACGTTGACGACCTTGTTGGTCGGCAGCCGGAGCGGCACCGAGCCGCCCTTGTGGGCATCCTCGAGGCTCACGGCGAGCGTCACATTGGCGTCCTCGCCCCTGGCCTGCGGCTGACGCGCGCCGCCGCCCGCGAAGCCTTGGTTGAAGCCGCCGGCGCTGCTGCCGAACGGATCGAACCCGGCACTGCGGCTGGTGCGCGCCTGCGCGCCGCCGAAGCCGCTCATGAATTCCTTGAGGATGTCCTCGGCCGAAAATCCAGGGCCGGCCCCGGCCCCCGCCGCGGTCCGCCGTGCGCCACCGCCCATGCCGGCACCGCCGAAGCCCGCGAATTTCGGGTTGCCGTCGGCGTCGATCTCGCCGCGGTCGAAGGCCGCCTTCTTGTCCTTGTCGCTGAGGAAATCGTAGGCGGCCGAAATCTCGGCGAACTTCTGTTGCGCCTTGGGGTCGGATTGGTTCTGGTCGGGGTGGTTGGCCTTTGCCAGCTTGCGGTAAGCCGACTTCAGGTCCTTCTCGCTCACAGAACGAGGCACCCCGAGCACGCTATAGGGATCGCGCATGGGTTCCTTCGAATCTTGGGGGCAATTGGTCTAGGTTGCCATTCATCGACGTATATGGCCACGGCATTGTGCCTTGTCCAGACCGCCCCGAGGGGTCACCGATGCCGGATTCGCGCCTGAGCGATCGAATTTTTGACGATGACGACATATCCCCTTTGGATCCGTTCTTGCTGTTCGAGGAATGGTACGCCGAGGCACAAAAGTCGGAACCGAACGATCCCCATGCCATGGCGGTCGCGACGGTCGACGCCGCCGGCCTGCCTGACGTCCGGATGGTGTTGATGAATGCCCGCGACCGGCGGGGTTTCGTCTTCTTCACCAATTTCGAGAGCCGCAAGGGCGAGGAGCTGACGGCTCATCCGAAGGCGGCGCTGGTCTTTCACTGGAAATCGCTGCGCCGGCAGGTCCGCGCGCGTGGACCGGTGGAGGTCGTCGACCCGTCCGAGGCGGACGCCTATTTTGCGACCCGCTCGCGCACCAGCCAGCTCGGCGCCCATGTCAGCCGTCAGTCGCGGCCATTGGCGCGCAAGGCCGATTTGATAGCAGCGGTCGAGACCCTCAAGGCCTCGCTGTCCGAGGACGAGGCCGTCGCCCGGCCCGGCCACTGGTCGGGCTTCCGGATCATTCCGCTGGAGCTGGAGTTCTGGCAGGACGGGGCCTTCCGGTTGCACGACCGGGTCCGCTTCACGCGCGCCGACTCGATTGCCCCGTGGACACGCCAGCGGCTTTACCCGTGATCTCTTGCGGGCGGCGCGCCCGCGTGAAATCGTAACCCGAGGCTTGGCGGTCGGACACCATGGCGGAAGCGTCGGAAGCGGCGAGGGTAGGGCGCGTCGAGTTCACCGGCTCGCGCCACGAGCTCTTCCTCATCCTGATCCGCGGCTACGCCCTGATGCTCCCCACCATCGGGCTCTACCGCTTCTGGCAGGCGACCTGGAAGCGGCGCTTCTACTGGCAGAACACCGTGATCGACGGCGAGCCGCTCGAATACACCGGCACCGCGACCCAGCTCCTTGCCGGTTTCTTCTTCGCCCTGGCGTTCTTCCTGCCGATCTACATCGCACTCTTCGTGCTCTCGATGCAGGAGAGCAGCCTGATCGTGCTCGGCTATCTGGGTGTCGGCCTCATCATCTGGTTCCTGATGGGCTATGCCATCTATCGGGCCCGCGATTTCCGCCTGTCGCGCACGCTATGGCGCGGCATCCGCTTTGATCAGCGCGGCAGCGCCTGGGCCTTCGCGCTCCGCCGCTTCGTCTGGTCGATCCTGTTCGTGCTCAGCGTGGGCCTCATCTATCCGTGGATGGCCTCGAGCCTGTGGAAGTATCGCTGGCGCAACACCTGGTTCGGCGACCGCAAGCTGGAGATCGCCGGCAACTGGCGGATTTTCGCCGGTCCCTATTTCGCGGTCTATGGGCTGAACATCCTCACCATCGGCGGCACCATCCTGTGGATGACGAGCACCGGCGACTACCGTCACGCCGGCACCTCGCTCCTACCGGGCCCGATCAGCATTTTGGCCTGGATCGGCTGCGTCATCATCCTGGCGCTGAGCTGCTGCTGGTACCGGACGCGGAGCGCGTCCCGCATGCTCTCGACCGTTTCGCTCGGGGAGGCGAAACTGAGCGTCGACATCGGCGCCGGCCCGCTGTTCTGGCAGTACGTCGCCTACGTCGTCTGCCTGGCAATGCTGCTGGTCCTGCTGCTCGTGACGTTCGGCGCGGTACTGGGCAGCGTCTACGCCGTCGCCGTCGCGGCCGGCAAGGCGCCGGGAGCGGTGGCGTTGCTGTCGCTGTTCCAGTCGAGCACACTGAACGTCGTTCTACTGATCGCCGCCTATCTCGTCGTGCTCGGCGCCTTCGGCATGCTCGCCGAACTCATCCTCAGCTATGGCTGGTGGCGGCTGCTGGCCCGCAGCGCCAGCATCGCCAACCCCGACAGCCTCAATACGATACGCTCGGCACCCGAGGATCGCTCGCTCATCGGGCAGGGCCTCGCCGATGCGCTCAATGTGGGGGCGTATTGATGCAGTTCGCCGCCCGCTATCAGGATGGGCTTGTCGCCGAGGTGCGAGCGGCCGAATGCGTGCTCGACCTCGCCGCCGATCCGGTCGCCCTCGTCATCCTCGATGCGGCGAGCCGCGAGGTGCTCGACCGCTGGGACGCTTCGGCCGCCTACCTGCTCCATTCGCGCATGATCGAGCTGCGCATCGCCAACCGGAAGAAGCCGGCCGGAGCCCGGCTCGGCGTCACCGGCGTCGCCGATACGCGCAGCGCGCTGGGGCTGCTGCCGATGCTGCATACCGGGCAGCGCAAGGATCTGTGGGCGCAGTTGCGCATCCTGGTCCTGGCGACCGCCGCGCTGGCCTCGGTGCTCGTCGCCTACCTCTACGGCATCCCGCTGCTCGCCGACCGGCTGGTCGCTTACGTGCCGCCGGCATGGGAAAGCAAGATCGGCGCCACGGCTGCCGCAGAGATCGAACGGCAAATGACCGACGGCAAGGGCTACGTCGTCTGCGATCCCGATCGCAACAGCGCCGCCAATGTCGCCATCGCCGGGTTCGTCTCGCGCGTCTTCGACGGCCTCGACTCACCATTCCATCCGGCCGTGACAGTGGTGCGCTCGGCCATTCCCAACGCCTTCGCGCTGCCGGGCGGCCGCACCTACTACCTCTCCTCGCTGATCGAGGCGAGCCGTACCCCCGACGAGTTTGCCGGCGTGCTGGCGCATGAGCTCGGACACGTCTACTACCGGCACGGCATGCAGAGTCTGATCGCCAGTTCCAGCACCGGTCTTCTCGTCGGCTTCGTGCTCGGCGACATGACCGGCCTCTCCGTCGCCGGCGCCGTCGGCTCGCACCTCATCGACAACCGCTTTTCGCGGCAGGACGAGGCGCTGGCCGACCGCTTCGCCGCCGAAACCGCGCAGCGCCTCGGCTTCAGCCCCAAGGGACTGGGCGACTTGCTCGAGCGCGTGGCCGAGGACGACGAATTCTCGCGGGCCCTGGCGCTGTTCTCCAACCACCCGCTGACCGACGAGCGGCGGGCTGCGCTCGATGCCCTCGACACCCCGACCCCGCAGGCCAGGCCGGCCTTCACCGACGCGCAGTGGCAGGCGATCCGCAACATGTGCCCGCTGCCGTCGCCACCGCCGCTTCCGCCGCTGGCCGGCAGCCCCTGATGCGTATTCTGATCCGTACGTCGAAATGGGCAATCTGGGCCCGGCGTGTCGGTGCCCTGGCACTGCCGCTGGCCGTGATCGCGCTGCTGCTGCATCGCGGCCACATCATCACCAGCGAGAATTTCATGGTGATCGAGGGCATCGCGCTGGTGCTGGCGGTGCTGACGCTGCTGATGGCCCTGGTGGCCTTCGTCCGCCTTTGGTTCACCGGCGACCAGGGCTGGTGGAGAGCAACCATCGCCTTCGTCTTCGGCGTGCTCTGCCTCGCGCCCGGCGCCTATTTTGGCTACCTCTATCTGAAGCAGCCGGGTGCGGCCGATGTCAGCACCGATTTCGGCGA
Source organism: Devosia sp. (assembly GCA_035564755.1). Classification (GTDB taxonomy): domain Bacteria; phylum Pseudomonadota; class Alphaproteobacteria; order Rhizobiales; family Devosiaceae; genus Devosia_A. Next base: position 4,976 of record DATMTK010000271.1, read on the forward strand.
TCCGCCGGCGCTGGTGAGCTTCGTCGAGGCGCGCTTCGTGACGCCCGACCAGCGCGCCCGCATCGAGGCGGAATTCCCGAACGCCCGTTCGCGCAACTATCCGGTGGCCGCGCCCGACATGTTCGACGCCGTCGCGAGCCTTGTCGACGATCGCGGCTGGGACGTCCGGCTGACGCGCAAGCCGACCGGCGAGCTCGACAGCGGCGAACTCAACGCCGTGGTGACCACGCTGCTCGGCTTCCGCGAGGAGGTGGCCATCCGCGTGACCGGCGCGGCCGACGGCAGCACCGTTGCGATGCGCTCGACCTCGCTCTCGAACTTTCCCGATTTCGGCGAGAATGGCGCCCGCATCGAGGCCTTCCTGCTCGACCTCGACAACCAGGTCACCGACATGTTGCGCAACGCCGCCCCGGCGCAGCAGAGCGACAACGGCTAGACGGGACTGAGCCGCGTTCCGAGCGGTCCCGAATGCATCCGGATCGCCCCCTGCGCGTCGAGATATTCGATGTGCGCGCGCAGCGTCAGCCGCGCCGCGAAGCGCAGCTCGGTCTTGAGCGTGGGGTAGATCCGGTCGAGCAGCGCGCCAACCGTCCGCGCCCCGGCGTTGACCGCCTCGACCACCTGCCGGTTGCGCAGCTCGCGATGCGCCAGCAGCGCCCGAGCATAGGCGGGCCCGCTCTCGACCGGACCGCCATGGGCCGGCAGGTAGTGCTCGTAGGGCAGGGCGATGACCTTGCGCAGCGAAGCGAGATAATCCGCCATCGAGCCGTCCGGCACCGCGACCAGAGTGGAGTTCCAGCCCATGATGTGGTCGCCGCTCAGCAGCCAGCCGGTGCCGGTGATGCCGAAGCAGAGATGGTTGGCGCAGTGGCCCGGCGTCGCGATGGCAGTGAGCTCGACGCCGCCCGCGGTAAAGGCCTCGCCGTCGAAAAAGGTGAGGTCGGGGACCAGCCGCCAGTCGCAGTCGCGCGCCAATGCGTTCATCTCGAACAGATGCGGCGGGCGGCTGAGCCGGTGCGGCCCGGCGAACCACAGCGGCGCTGTCGTTTCGGCCTGAAGCGTCGCCGCCAGCGCCGAATGGTCCTTGTGCGTATGGGTAAGGATGATGGCCTCGACCGGCCGTCCCGCGATGGCGGCTTTGAGCGCATCGAGATGCCGCGGATCGTTCGGCCCCGGGTCGAGCACCGCGACGCGGTCGAACCCGATGATGAAGCTGTTGGTGCCGGTGAAGGTGTAAGGCCCCGCATTGGGCGCGGTGACCCGGCCGATGCCCGGCAGGATTTCGACGAGATGCCCGGTTTGCGGGGCAAAACCGGTGTCGAACACCAAAGGCGGCGGGGTCTCGGGCATTGCGCTCAACCGGGGGGCGGACTAGAAACGGACACTGTTTTCCGCGTCCAACCAAGGTAACGCAATGGCCGTCTCGCTGACCACTCCCAACACGATTCTGGGAGTTCTTGAGCCCAAGACCGACACCCGCCGCCTCGCCGCCAATCTGGCCGTCGTGCTGCTCGGCACGCTGCTGATCACCATCGCCGCCAAGATCAACGTGCCGACCTGGCCGGTTCCGGTGACGCTGCAGAGCTTTGCGGTCGCGGCGCTCGCCGGCGCCTTCGGCTGGCGCATCGGCACGGCCACGGTCGTCGCCTACCTCGTCGAGGGCGCGCTCGGCCTGCCGGTGTTCGCGACCGGCGGCGGCATGGCCTATCTCGTCGGCCCGACCGGCGGCTTCCTTGTCGGGTTCGTGCCGATGGCCTACATCATCGGCCGCGCCGCGGACATGGGCGGCTCGGGGCGCGTGGTGATGCTGGGCTTCGCCATGCTGGTCGCCGACGCGGTACTGTTCGCCCTCGGCTTCGCCTGGCTGGTGGTGGCGCTGTCCACCCTCAAGGGCGTATCCCCCACCGCCGTCCTCGGCGGCGCCTTCGACGGGGCCATCAAGCCGTTCGTCATCTGGGACATCCTGAAGATGGTGTTCGCGGCACTGAGCGTCACCGGCATCTGGACGCTGAGCAAGCGCCGGGCCTGATCCCCGCGTCACAGAAACGGGAAAGGCCGGTCTTTCGACCGGCCTTTTGTTGGTCGGAGTAGAGTGATTCGAACACTCGACCCCCTGCTCCCGAAGCAGGTGCGCTACCAGGCTGCGCTATACTCCGAAAAGGTTCGTCCGGGCTTGCCGCCCGTCGGAATGCGGCGGGTTATAGCGGCGCCCCCGCCACCTTTCAAGCGTCCATTCCGGCCGGGCCGCTCGCGTTGCGAAACCGGGCTTTCCCGTGTAGGAACCGCGCCGTTGGGGCGTCGCCAAGTGGTAAGGCAGCGGTTTTTGGTACCGCCATTCCTAGGTTCGAATCCTAGCGCCCCAGCCAGTTTCCCCCTCTAGGTCCTGCGCCGCCTGGGTTCCTCGCTTTCTGGGTGAGGTGCTGTCGCACATGAGTGTCGCACAGCACTGTCGCGTTGCGGAGTTTGCCCTGAGGAGCTCCGATGGCGCGCATTCCCTACGCATACCGCCGCGGCGCGATTTACTACTGGCGCCGGCGGGTTCCCGGGCTTCAGCAACCAATCACCCTCAGCCTTGGCACGCCCGATCCACGCCTCGCCCGGACTCTGAGTTTGATTCTTGCAAGTGCTTCGGTGACCATTTGTACAGCAAATGGATTCGCAGCTATGAACCAGGACCAGGCGCAGGCATTCCTGCGCGAAACCTTCCTTACGCATCGCGATCGCATCGCCATGATCGAGCGCGTCCGCGTCGACTCTGGTGAAGACTGGGAGGAAGAGCGGCGCGCGACCCGCGCGGCCGCCATCGCCTTCAGCCTGCTCGCGGATCGGGGACGCGGTGCCCGCCTCACTCCTGAGGAAGCGGCAGAACTGGCACGAGGCGAGGATGGCCACGCGCTGCTAAAGCAGGTCGAGGCCTCGCTGGAAACTTTCCGCGCGCTGCACTGGTCCGACAACGCCGCCCAAAAGCTCAAGCGGCAGCTTGTGAACATGCTTGGAGATAGTGTCTCCTTTGCGGACATCGATGAGGCTCGCCGCCTGAAGCTCAAGGCTTTCGCGATGGCCTCGAGCGCGATAGCGGCTTCCGAGGTGCCGGACAGCCTCGACCTCAGGGCCCTGACAGCCGATGCTGCCGTCCTGCAGAATGCGATCGACGCCGCTTCGCTCCAGCAGCCGTCCGACGCGCCGACCAGCACAACGGCAGCGCCGACGCTTCCGCCCGTAGCGCCGGTTGCCAAGGCAGAGATTGTGGTCGAGCACATCGGCTCTCCCAACATCCTCGACCTTGTCGAACGGCTCATCGCAGACCGCGAGCCCGAAGACAGATTGACGCCGAAGACCGAACGGCAGCTGCGCCAGTCGATCGGGCTGTTCTGTGAGATCACCGGCAGGGTGCGTATCGAGGATGTGACCCAGGCAGACGTCTCGATATTCTTCGACACAATGCGGTCGCTACCGACCAACTATCGTAAGAGTCCGAGGGATAAGCATCTTCCGATCTCCTTCTTCGTTAAGGCTGCCGAGAGCATCCCCGCAGATCAGGTCGGGCTCGCTAGGGGTACGGTCAATCGCAACCTCGACAACCTGTCGCGCGTGATCGAGCTGGCCCGGGCGCGAGGCCACAAGGTTGCGGCGGATCTCGATCCCGGGGCCCTTCGCATCAAGCGGAAAAAGCGTGCCCGCTCCGACCGGCCCCCGTTTACCTTCGAAGACCTGCAGCGCCTTTTCGCACACCCGATTTGGTCGGGTTGCAAGGGGATTGCAAGGCGAAATCTTCCAGGCACTACCGTCATCAAGGATGGGCTCTACTGGGTTCCACTGGTCCTGGCACGCACCGGAGCGAGGCTAGAAGAGATTGCTGGTCTGCGGACAGTGGAGGCGGTGACCGATCACCCCATCCCGCACCTCCAGGTTCGCCCGAACGAAAACCGGCGCCTCAAGAACGACCAAAGCGCTCGCGACGTCCCGCTGCACCCGGACTTGATCGCGCTCGGCTTCCTCGACTACGTCAAGGTGATGCGACGGAAAGGCGAGGCGAATCTCTTTCCAGACCTGACCCCGAACCGACAGGTGGTGGGCGCAACGTTTGGCGGCAAGCTGGACTTTCCCTTCCGCAGCGCCGCAACCACCGCTCTCGGTGAGGACCGTTTCAGGGACGGCAAAGCCAAGACCATCCATTCATTCCGGCACTACGTGATCGGCGTGCTGCAGACGTGCAAGGACGTCCCTCATCGGGTTGCCGACGACATTGTCGGCCACGAAAGTTCCGGTGAGGGGGGCAAACGGTACGGCGCCGACGCCGACCTCGCGCTTAAGGCGGATGCGATCAGACGGCTGCCATCCATCATTGCACTGCCTGATGCGGCAAAGAGCGAATAGTCGGCCCATCCAGCGATCTGTCGTCGGAGACCTCAGCCTGATCCGCGTCCGAAAGTCGAAACTCTCCCACGCACCAACCTGCGGAACGTCGCCGGCGACCAGGCCTTCGCCTGGGGCATTCCAACCCCCCTGTCGCCGGGGAGCAGCGCCGGACCGGCAGGGATGCAAGGAAAACGAAGCTAACTTGAGTTAGCTTCGTTCGGCCCCGGGCGAGGAAGGCGCCAGAGCATTTTGATTTTCTCTACAAGAAAACATTTGCAAAAGGCCCCGTTGCGAACGACCGTTTTTGTAAGCACGCGCTAGAACGAGAGTGCAGTT
>DATMTK010000272.1:0-6721 GCA_035564755.1 Devosia sp.
AACCGTCTATGACCCGGAAATCCCGGTCGACATCTATGAGCTCGGCCTCATCTACAAGGTCGACCTCGACGATAACCGCCACCTCACCATCGACATGACGCTGACCGCGCCGGGCTGCCCGGTGGCGGGCGAAATGCCCGGGTGGGTCGAAAACGCCGCCCTGTCCGTCGAGGGTATCCAGTCGGTCACCGTCAACATGGTCTACGACCCGCCCTGGGATCAGAGCCGCATGTCCGAGGAAGCGCAGGTTGCGCTGCACTGGTGGTAGGCGTATATCGGTAACTGACGATATATCGAGAACTCACATGCCCCTTCCGATCATGAGCCTCACCGACGCCGCCGCCGAACGCGTGCGCGAGATCATGGACGACAGCGAGACCCCGGTCGTGGGCGTCCGCGTCGGCATCAAGGATGCCGGCTGCGCCGGGCAATCCTACACGCTCACCTATGTCGGCGCGCCGATCCCGGGCGACGACCACATCGTCGACAAGGGCGTCGATGTCTATGTCGAGCCGAAGGCGACGCTCTACCTGCTCGGCACGGTGATGGATTTCGAGGAGGATATCCTCAAGTCCGGCTTCACCTTCAGGAACCCCAACCAGACCGGCGAATGCGGCTGCGGCGAAAGCGTGACGCTGAAGCCCGCCGACCTCAAGGCGCTTGCCGAGGCCCGCGCCACCGCACACTAAGTCAACCGGCGCGGATCAGCGGCAGCGCCAGATCCTTGCGGAACAGATAGAGCAGGGTGCGCAGCGCCTCGCCGCGCTCGCCGGCCAACCCCGGATTGTCCTTCAGCGCCTGGCGCGCATCGTCATGCGCGTATTCGAGCAGGTGCCGGTGCACATCCGCGACGGCGATGTGGTAGCCCGGCATGCCGGACTGCCGCGTGCCCAGCAGGTCGCCCTGGCCGCGCAAATCGAGGTCGCGCTCGGCGATTTCGAACCCGTCCTCGGTCGATTTGATCGTTTCGAGCCGTGCCTGTGCCGTGTCGGACAGCGGCTCCTTGTAGAGCAGCAGGCAGGCCGAGCGCTGCGAGCCGCGCCCGACACGGCCGCGCAACTGGTGGAGCTGCGCCAGCCCGAACCGTTCGGCGTGCTCGATGATCATGATCGTGGCGTTGGGCACGTCGACGCCGACCTCGATCACCGTGGTCGCGACCAAAATCTTGCTCTGGTTGCGTTGGAAGCGATCCATCACCTCCTGCTTGGCGCTTGCCGACATGCGGCCGTGCACCAGCGCCACCTGCTCGCCGAAGACCTTCTGCAGCGCCGCGAACCGGTCCTCGGCCGAGACCACCTCGAGATTTTCGCTTTCCTCGACCAGCGGCGTCACCCAGAACGCCTGTGCCCCCTCGTCGATGCGCTTCTTCAGGCGGTCCACCACCCGGTCGTATTCGGCGATCGACAGCACCGCCGTGTCGATCGGCTGCCGCCCGCGCGGCTTCTCGCGCAGCGTGCTGACCTCCATGTCGCCGAAATGCGTCAGCACCAGCGTGCGGGGGATGGGCGTTGCGGTCATCACCAAGAGGTCCGCGTGCTTGCCCTTGTCGCTGAGCGCCAGCCGCTGCTCGACGCCGAACCGGTGCTGCTCGTCCACCACCACCAGCCCGAGGTTGTGGAACTCCACCGCCGACTGGAACAACGCGTGCGTGCCCACCACGATGCTGGTGGCGCCGCTCGCCACCCCCGCAAGAATGGTGCGCCGCTCGGCGGCGCTCTGCTTGCCGGTCAGCAGCTCGACTTCGAGCCCGGCCTTCTCGGCCAGCGGCTGTAATGTGTGGAAGTGTTGCGCCGCCAAAAGCTCCGTTGGCGACATCAGCGCCGATTGTGCGCCGTCCTCGGCCATCATCGCCATGGCCATGAGCGCAACGACGGTCTTGCCCGAGCCCACATCGCCCTGCAGCAGCCGCGACATCCGCGTCGGCGCCGCGAGGTCGGCACGGATCTGCTGCACCGCATAGCGCTGCCCGTCGGTCAGCGAAAAGGGCAGGGCGGCTTCGACTCGCGCCGTCATCTCGCCCGTGAAGCTGCGGGCGATGCCGCGCGCCGCCACCAGCGTCGAGCGCACGATCAAGAGCGCCAGTTGCCCCGCGAAATATTCGTCGTAGGCGAGGCGCATCCGCGCCGCCCCCCACAGCTCGCTGTCCTGCGGCTCGGCCGGGGCGTGCACGCCGGTCATGGCCGCAGCGAAGCCCGGCCACTGGAACTGCTCCATCCGCTCGTCCGGGATCCACTCCGGCAGCGCGGGCACGCTTGCCAGCACCTCGCGCATGAGTTTGTTGAGCGCCTTGGCGGTCAGCCCGTGCGTCAGCGGATAGACCGGCTCGACCAGCGGCATCGAGGCGAATTCCTCGACCGGGATCACGTAGTCCGGATGCGTGATCTGCTTCATGCCGTTGAAAAAGCCGATCGTGCCGGCGACATAGCGCTCCTCGCCGACCGGCAGCAGCTTCTCGACCCAGCCGCCGGCGGCGCGGAAATAGACGAGCTGGATCTCGCCGCTCTCGTCGTGCGCGAACACCCGGTGTGGCCGCGTCGGCATATTGCGCGGCGCCGGCTCGTGCCGGTCGATATGCAGCCGCAGCGTCGCCTGGTGGCCCACGAAGGTGCGCGCCACCCCGTCCATCCGGCGCCGGTCGATGGTCCCGACCGGCATATGCATCAACAGGTCCAGCGCGATCGCGTCCTGCCCCTCGCCGCCGAAGAAGCGGTTGAGCAGCGCGCCGAGTTGCGGCCCCACCCCCTTGAACGAGCGGAGCGAGCGGAACAGCGGATCGAGGGCGGGGGGACGCGGCATGGATTCTCCGGGGCGACCCTATTCACTTTGGCTGGAAGGGGATACATAGCAGCAACATCCCCCGAAACGACCCCGCTCATGGCTCCCCAAAACGACGCCGGTGAAGATTTGCCTATGCGCCGGCGCCGGTTGCGCTACCGCGCCTGGCACCGCGGCACGCGCGAAATGGACCTCGTGCTCGGCCCGTTCGCCGATGCGCATGTCGAGGGCTATGGCGCACCGGAACTGGACCGCCTGGAGGCACTTATGGACGAGCAGGATACCGACCTGCTCAAATGGGTGATCGGCCAGGAGCCGCCTCCGTCCGACGCCGATGCCCCGCTGCTTCGCACCATCATCGACTACCGCCTCAAGACCTCATGACCGACCAGCCGCGCCCGACCCGAACCATCGTCAACGTCCCCGACGGCATGCAGCCCACGGTACTGGCGCGCCTTGTCGAGGAGCGGCTCAAATCCGCGCCTGATGCGCCGGTCGCGGCCGTGTTTGTGGCGCGCGACGGCCGCCGCCTGCAGCGCATGGAAGACGTATTGCGCGCCATGATGCCGGGTCACGCCATCCTCACCTTGCCCGCCTGGGACTGCCTGCCCTACGACCGCGTCTCGCCCAACGGCGTGACCATCGCCGCGCGCATGACGACGCTCTCGGCACTCACCGATCCCGCTTCCCGCGGCGTCATCGTGCTCACCGCCGTCAACGCGCTGATCCAGAAGCTGCCGCCGCGCGACACCGTCGCCGGCATGAGCTTCGCCGCGCGAGCCGGGCAGGTGGTCGACAGCGAAAAGCTGATCCAGTGGGCCGCGCTCAACGGCTATCTGCGCGTGCCGACGGTGCGCGAGACCGGCGAATATGCCGTGCGCGGCGGTCTCGTCGATCTCTTTCCGGCCGGCATGGAAACGCCGCTCCGTTTCGACTTCTTCGGCCGCCAGCTCGAATCGATCCGTACCTTCGACTCCGGCACGCAACGCACCACCGGCAACGTTCCGGGGATCGCGCTCGCGCCGATGAGCGAGGTGCTGCTCAACGACGACACCATCAAGCGCTTCCGGGCCCGCTACACCGCCGCGTTCGGCGGCAATACCGTCGACGATCCGCTCTATGGCGCCGTCAGTGCCGGCCAGCGCTACCCCGGCCTCGAGCACTGGCTGGCCTTCTACTACGACCATCTCGATCGCCTTGCCGACTACACCGGCGATGCCCCGATGGTCTTCGACGACCAGTCGCGCGAGGCCTTCGCCGACCGCCAGGCGCAGGTCAAGGACTACTACGAGGCACGCGAGAACGCCCGCAACGACAGGAAGCTGCAGACCGCGGGGGCGCCGTATAACCCTGTTCCACCCGAGCAGCTCTACGAGGTCGAGGGGCACCCATACCGGCTGAGTGCCGCACCGGCCATCCAGCTCAGCGCCTTCGCGCATCCGGACGAAACCCGCACCGAGGATGCCGGCGGCCGGATCGGTCACAACTTTGCCGCCGAGCGCCAGGCCGCCGACGTCAATCTGTTCGAAGCCGTCGTCAATCGCCTCAAGGCCGACGGCAAGAAGCAGCGCCACACCGTTATCGCCTGCTGGACCGATGGCTCGCGCGATCGCATGGGGCAGTTGCTGCAGGACCATGGCCTGCGCCACCCGCGCATGGCCGAGAACTGGCAGGACGCAATCTCCACCGCACCGGCGGTCAGCGCCCTTGTCGTGCTGCCGCTCGAAAGCGGCTTCGAGACCGACGATCTCGTCGTCCTGTCCGAGCAGGATATCCTCGGCGAGCGGCTGCTTCGCCCACAGCGCCGCAAGAAGGCGTCGGATGCGCTCACCGAAGCGACGAGCCTTGCGGCCGGCGACCTCGTCGTTCACGTCGACCACGGCATCGGCCGCTTCCTCGGTTTGAAGCAGATCGAGGCGATGGGGGCCCCGCACGACTGCGTCGAAATCCAGTACGCTGGCGACACCAAGCTCTATCTGCCGGTCGAGAACATCGAGCTGCTGAGCCGTTACGGCTCGGACACGGCCGATGTCGAGCTCGACAAGCTCGGCGGCGTCGCCTGGCAGGCCAAGAAGGCCAAGCTCAAGAAGCGCATCCGCGATATGGCGGAGCAGCTCATCAAGATCGCGGCGCAGCGCCTGCTGGTGAAGGCCGATCCCGTCGACATCAATTCCGGCGCCTATGACGAGTTCGCGGCGCGCTTCCCCTACGAAGAGACCGAGGACCAGCTCACCGCGATCACCGCCGTCTTCGACGACATCACCACCGGCAAGGTGATGGACCGCCTGGTCTGTGGCGACGTCGGCTTCGGCAAGACCGAGGTGGCTCTGCGCGCCGCGTTCGCCGTCGCCATGTCGGGCAAACAGGTCGCGGTCGTCGTGCCGACGACTCTGCTGTCACGCCAGCACTACCGCACCTTCAAGGAGCGCTTCGCCGGCCTGCCGGTGAAGGTCGCGCAGGCGAGCCGGCTCGTCGCGGCCGCTGAGATGAAGGAGACTAAGGAGGGGATCGCCAGCGGCCAGGTCGACATCGTCGTGGGCACCCATGCGCTCCTCGGCAAGGCCATCAATTTCAAGAATCTCGGCCTCCTCATCATCGACGAGGAGCAGCATTTCGGCGTCGCCCACAAGGAGCGGCTCAAGGAGCTGCGTGGCAACATCCACGTCCTGACGCTGACGGCAACGCCGATCCCGCGCACGCTGCAGCTCGCGCTGACCGGCGTGCGCGACCTGTCGCTGCTGGCGACACCGCCGGTCGACCGCCTCGCCATCCGCACCTTCATTTCGCCCTTCGATCCCATCTCGATCCGCGAGGCGTTGCTGCGCGAAAAATACCGCGGCGGGCAGGCGTTCTACGTCGTCCCGCGCATCAAGGACCAGCCGGATATCGCCGAATTCCTGCGCGAGCAGGTGCCGGAGGTCTCGTTCGTCGTCGCCAACGGCCAGATGGCCGCGGGCGAGCTCGACGACATCATGAACAATTTTTACGACGGCAAGTTCGACGTGCTGCTCGCGACGACGATCGTCGAATCCGGCCTCGACATTCCCAACGCCAATACGCTGGTCGTGCATCACGCCGACCATTTCGGCCTCGCCCAGCTCTACCAGATCCGCGGCCGCATCGGCCGGTCCAAGCAGCGCGCCTACGCGCTCTTCACCGTGCCGCCGCAGCGCAAGCTGACCGATACCGCCGAGCGCCGCCTCAACGTCCTGCAATCGCTCGAGAGCCTCGGCGCCGGCTTCCAGCTCGCCAGCCACGACCTCGACATCCGCGGCGCCGGCAATCTCCTCGGCGAGGAGCAGTCCGGCCACATCAAGGAGGTCGGCTTCGAGCTTTACCAGGCCATGCTGGAAGAGGCGGTCGCCTCGCTCAAGGACGGCTCGGAAGAGTACGTCGAGAGCGAGGAGTGGAGCCCGCAGATTTCGCTCGGCATGCCGGTGATGATCCCCGAGCACTACGTGCCCGATTTGCAGGTGCGCATGCAGCTCTATCGCCAGCTCGGCGACCTCAAGGACGCTGGCGAGATCGACCGCGCCGGGGCCGAGCTGATCGATCGCTTCGGCCCGCTCCCGGACGAGGTCGAGGCGCTGCTCAAGGTGATTCTGGTCAAGGCGCTCTGCCGCGCCGCCAACGTCGAAAAGGTCGAGGCCGGCCCCAAGGGCGCCGTCGTGACGCTGCGGCATAACGAATTCCCCAATCCCTCCGGCCTCGTGAAAATGGTCTCCGACCCCGGCATGGCTGTACGCCTCAAGCCAGACCAGAAGCTGGTCTTCGCACGCGACTGGCCGAACGCGGCCTCGCGCCTCAAAGGCACCGCGGCGATCCTCAGCCGGATGGCGAAGCTGGCTGAAGCAGTTGCTGCATAGACGCCCGAATTTGCCCGCGCGGGGTCAAAATCATGACGTGAATCTCGGCCAGTATCGCGACACTCAACAACAGCGAACCG
>DATMTK010000273.1:0-7954 GCA_035564755.1 Devosia sp.
CGGTGATTTTGGCTCGACGGTGCCCCAAGCACCGGCCGACACCCTCCCCCTCGCGGGGAGGGTTGGGGAGGGGAGCGAGGCATGAACAAACTCGACATCACCACCCCCACGACCGGCAAGAGCGGGCGGCTGCATGAGGCGGCCCCGCACGACAGCGCCAGCAAGCAGGTGGCGGGGCGGGCGGAATATGTCGACGATCTGACCGAACCCGAGGGCACGCTGCACGCTTACCTCGGACTCTCGACGCGGGCCCATGCCGAGATCGCCTCGCTCGACCTCGACGCGGTGCGCAAGGCGCCCGGCGTGGTGGGCGTGCTGACGGCAGACGACGTGCCGGGCGAGAACGACGTTTCATCGGTCCACGAGCACGACGAACCGGTATTTGCCGAGACGCTGGTCAAATATTGGGGCCAGCCGATCTTCTGCGTGATCGGCGAAACGCGCGATGCGGCGCGGCGGGCGGCCAAGCTCGCCAAGATCGAGTATCGCGACCTGCCGCACGTGACGAGCATCGATGCGTCACTGCGCGATGGGGGCAAGCTGGTCACCAAACCGATGACGCTCGAGCGCGGCGACGTGGACGCGGGACTGGCGAAATCGGCGCGGCGCGCCAAGGGCAAGGTGACGATCGGCGGGCAGGAGCATTTCTATCTCGAGAGCCAGGTCGCGCTGGCGGTGCCGGGCGAAGACGAGGACGTGACGCTGCACGTCTCGACGCAGCACCCGACCGAAATCCAGGTGATGGTGGCGCAGGTGCTCGGCATCCCGCACGCGGCAGTGACCGTGAACATGCGGCGCATGGGCGGCGGCTTCGGCGGCAAGGAAACGCAAGGCAATCTGTTCGCCGCGGTGGCGGCGCTGGCCGCCAAGAAATACGGCCGCGCGGTCAAACTCAGGCCGGACCGCGACGACGACTTTCAGATCACCGGCAAGCGCCACGATTTCCGCGTCGACTACGATGTCGGCTATGACGATGAGGGGCGCATCCAGGCGGTGAAGGCGACCTTCGCGGCACGCTCGGGATTTTCGGCCGACCTATCCGGGCCGGTCACCGATCGCGCGCTGTTCCACTGCGACAATGCCTACTGGTATCCGGCGGTGAAGGTGGACTCGCTGCCGCTCTTCACCAACACGGTCAGCAACACGGCGTTTCGCGGTTTCGGCGGACCGCAGGGGATCATCGGCTGCGAGCGCTGGATCGAGCATATCGCGTACGACCTCGGGCTCGACCCGCTCGAGGTGCGCAAGCGCAACTTCTACGGTACCGACACGAACAACGTCACGCCGTACCACCAGACGGTGGAGGACAACATCATCCACCGGGTGGTGGAGGAGCTCGAGACGAGCGCGGACTACCAGAAGCGGCGCGCCGCGGTGCTCGATTTCAACCGCACGCACCAGGTGCTGAAGAAGGGCATCGCGCTGACGCCGGTGAAGTTCGGGATCTCGTTCACGGCGACCTGGCACAACCAGGCGGGCGCGCTGGTGCATGTCTATCGCGACGGCTCGATCCATCTGAGCCATGGCGGCACCGAGATGGGGCAGGGCCTGCATGTCAAGGTGGCGCAGGTGGTGGCCGAGGCGTTCGGGGTGACACTCGACCATGTAAAGATCAATGCCACCAACACCGGCAAGGTGCCCAATACATCGGCGACGGCGGCATCGTCGGGCACCGACCTCAACGGCATGGCGGCACTCAACGGGGCCGAGCAGATCAAGGCGCGGATGGAAGCGCACGCGGCGCACATCTACGAGGTCGAGCCCAAGGATGTGCACTGGGAGTTCGGCGGCATTCGCGCCGGCAAGCAGTTCGTGCCGTTCAAGCAACTGGCGGAATCATGCTGGATGAACCGGGTGCAGCTTTCGGCGAGCGGGTTCTACGCGACGCCGAAGATCCATTGGGACCGGGCCAGCGGGCGTGGACATCCGTTCTACTATTTCGCCTATGGCGCGGCGGTGGCCGAGGTGACCATCGACACGCTGACCGGCGAGTACCAGTTCGATCGGGCCGATGTGCTCGAGGACGTCGGGCATTCGCTGAACCCGGCGATCGATCTCGGGCAGGTGGAAGGCGGCTATATCCAGGGCTGTGGCTGGCTCACCACCGAGGAGCTCTGGTGGGACGACAAGGGGCAGCTCAGGACGCATGCGCCCTCGACCTACAAGATCCCGGTGGCCTCGGACGTGCCGCGCGAGTTCAACGCACGGCTGGCCGAATGGTCGGTGAACAAGGAGCCGGCCATCGGGCGATCCAAGGCGGTGGGCGAGCCGCCGCTGGTACTCGGCTACTCGATCGTCGAGGCGCTCTCGATGGCGGTGGCGTCGGTCGCCGACTACAAGATCCAGCCTAACCTCGACATGCCGGTCACCCCCGAGCGTGTGCTCATGGGCGTCGAGCGCATGAAGCGGGAGCGAAAAAGCTGATGCGATCGGCTGAGCTCGCGCGGTTCGTTGCCTCGTATCCGACGGCCATTGTCGCCGAGCTCACAGCCGTTCGCGGGTCGAGCCCGCGGGAGAAAGGCGCGTTCATGCTGATCGCCCCGGATGCGCTGATCGGGACGATCGGGGGCGGGGCGCTCGAATACATGGTCATCGACCGGGCGCGGCGGGCGCTGCGCGACGGCGAGGAGCCGGAGGGGCTCGATATTCCGCTCGGGCCGGAGATCGGCCAGTGCTGCGGCGGCCGGGTCGAGGTGTCGCTCAAGCGGCTCCAGCGGCCGCTGGGGGCGGCTCTGGTCAAACGGCTGCGCGCGGCCGAGGCCGATTTGCCGGATGTCTATCTGTTTGGCGCCGGGCATGTGGGCAAGGCGCTGGCGCAGGCGCTGGCAGCACTGCCGCTCAACGTGCACGTCATCGACACGCGGCCGGATGAACTGAGCGGGCTGCCCGCAGGCGTCGAGGCCAAGGCCGTGCCGATGCCCGAGGCGGTGGTGCGGTCCGCGCCGGAGGGGAGCGCGTTCGTGATCCTGACGCACGACCACGCGCTCGATTTCCTGATCGCGGCGGAAGCACTGAAGCGGCCTGACGCGCCGTATATCGGCATGGTCGGCAGCCGGACCAAGCGGGCGAAGTTCGCGAGCTGGTACGCCGGCGAGGGCGGCAATCGCGACGCGCTCCGACGCCTCGTCCTGCCGATCGGCGATCTTGGGCTCGTGGATAAGCGCCCGGAGGTGATTGCGGCGCTGGCGGCGGCGGAAATTATGGTTCACCTTGGCCGGAGGGGAGCATCGCGCATGGGCGCGCGGGATCCCATGACCGTGGGAGCCGATGTTGACTGATCCCCGGCCGCGCCTCAGCCTGCGCGGCATCACCAAGAGCTTCCCGGGCGTGCTCGCCAACGACGACGTTTCGTTCGATGTCAGTGCTGGCGAAATCCACGCGCTGCTGGGCGAAAACGGCGCCGGCAAATCGACGCTGGTCAAGATGATCTACGGCATCATGCAGCCCGATGCCGGGCAGATCGTGTGGAACGGCCAGCCGGTCGTCATCAACAACCCCAAGGCGGCGCGGCGGCTGGGCATCGGCATGGTGTTCCAGCATTTCTCGCTGTTCGAGGCGCTGACCGTGCTCGAGAACATTGCGTTGGGCATGGATGCCAAGATCCCGCAGCGCGAGCTCGAAGGCCGGGTGCGGCAGGTCATGCAGCAGTACGGACTGCTGCTCGACCCCAAACGCATCGTGTCGGAGCTGTCGGTGGGCGAGCGGCAACGCATCGAGATCGTGCGCGCGCTGCTGCTCAACCCGACGCTGCTGATCATGGACGAGCCGACCTCGGTGCTGACGCCGCAGGAGGTGGACCAGCTCTTCGTGGTGCTGCGGCAACTCGCCAGGGAAGGCTGCTCGATCCTTTACATCTCGCACAAGCTGCACGAGATCAAAGCGCTGTGCGGAACGGCGACGATCCTGCGGGGCGGGCGGCTGGTCGACACCTGCGATCCGCGCATCGAGACGTCGCGCTCGATGGCCGAAAAGATGATCGGCGGCAACCTCAAGGATATCCAGAAGCCGGCGCAACGGAATTTCGGCGCCGAAAAATTCGTCGTGACCGAGCTGTCGATACCGGGCCATGGGCATTTCGGGGTGGCGCTCAAAAACATCAGCTTCCGCGTGCATGCCGGCGAGATCTTCGGCATCGCGGGCGTCGCGGGCAACGGCCAGACGGCGCTGCTGCTGGCGCTCAGCGGCGAGCAGACGACGCACGACGCCGACGCGATCCGGATCACCGGGACCGCCGTGGGCCGCCTCGATGCGAAGGCGCGGCGGCTCAAGGGGCTTGCCAGCGTGCCCGAGGAGCGGAACGGCCACGCAGCCGTGCCGGACTTCACGCTCAGCGACAATTCGGTGCTGACGGGGCGCGACCGGCTGAAGCTCGCGGTGTCGGGGATCATCAATCCGCGCGCCGCGCGCAAATACACGGGCGAGGTGATCGCGGCCTTCGCGGTGAAGGCGACGGGGACCGAGGCGACGGCGGGCTCGCTGTCGGGCGGCAATCTGCAGAAATACATCATGGGCCGCGAAATCCTGCAGCGGCCCGAGGTGCTGGTGGTGAGCCAGCCGACCTGGGGCGTCGACGCCGGCGCGGCGGCGGCGATCCATCAGGCGCTGGTCGACCTCGCGGCGGCAGGATCGGCGATCGTGGTGATCAGCCAGGACCTCGACGAGCTGCTCGAGCTTTGCGATACGCTCGCCGTGATCAATGGGGGCCGGCTGAGCCGGGTGATGAAGGTCAGCGAGGCCGACATCAACGAGATCGGCCTGCTGATGGGCGGCATCCACGGCGCGGCGGAGCCGGCACCACAGCCGGTGGCGACGATCGGGGTGGAGGCGACGAGTGCAGCTTAGGCTTGAAAAGCGCCCGGAGCCGAGCCGCTTCATGCTCTATGCGACGCCGGTGGGGGCGGTGGTGCTGACGATGATCGTGGGTGCGATCATCTTCTCGATCATCGGCTACAACGGGTTGGCGGCGGTCTATGAGATGTTCATCGCGCCGCTGGCGCTGAGCTACAAATGGAGTGCCATTGCGGTCAAGGCATCGCCCCTGATCCTGATCGGCGTCGGGCTTGCGGTGGGCAATCGCGCCGCGATCTGGAACATCGGCGCCGAGGGCCAGTACATCGCCGGGGCGCTGGCGGGCACGGGCATCGGCCTGGTGACGCAGGATATGACCGGCGTGTGGATCCTGCCGTCGATGATCCTCGCCGGTCTCGTGGGCGGCGCCGTATGGGGCGCCATTCCAGCGTGGCTCAAGACCCAGTTCAACGTCAACGAGACGCTGTCGAGCCTGATGCTCACCTATGTGGCCATCCACCTGATGAACGAGATGGTCACCGGGCCGTGGAAGGACAGAACCGGCTACTCCTATCCGCAGACGCCGATCGTCAAGCCCGACCAGATGCTGCCGATCATCATCCCGCACACCTCGATCCATCTGGGCGTGCTGATCACGCTCATCATCGCCCTCGTGATGTGGTTCGTGATGAGCCGCTCGCTGTTCGGCTTCCAGGTGCGCGTCGTCGGCTCGGCGCCCAGTGCGGCGCGGCACGCCGGCTTTTCCTACAAGACCACGGTATGGCTGGTCTTCATCCTGTCGGGGGCGCTCGCCGGGCTCGCCGGCATCTTCGAGGTCACCGGGCCGTTCCGGCAGATGGCGCTCGGGTTCCCGCAGAACTACGGATTCACGGCGATCATCGTGGCGTTCCTCGGGCGGCTCAATCCGCTGGGGGTGATCATTGCGGGCATCGTGATGGCCATCACCTATGTCGGCGGCGACCTCGCCCAGTCGGCGCTGCAGATGCCCAATGCGAGCAAGGGCATCTTCCAGGCGATGGTGCTCTTCTTCCTGCTCGCGAGCGACATCCTGGTGCGCTATCGCGTCCGATTCATCAGGCGGGCGCCGGTCGTGGCACCATCTGTCGTCAGGAGTCCCGCGGAATGAGCATCGACTATCTCATCGCGATCCTGATCACTGTGGTGGGCGCCTCGACGCCGATCCTGCTGGCGGGACTGGGCGAGCTGGTCGCCGAAAAGAGCGGCGTTCTCAACCTGGGCGTCGAAGGCATGATGCTGGTCGGGGCGATCGCCGGCTTTGCAACCGTGGACCTCACCGGCAGTCCCTGGCTCGCGGTGGTGGTTGCCGCTGCCGCGGGCGCAGCGGTCTCGATGATCTTCGCGGTCCTCACGCTGACGCTGTCGTCGAACCAGGTGGCGACGGGCCTCGCGCTGACCATCTTCGGCACGGGGCTTTCGGCCCTGGTCGGCAAGCCGTTCACCGGGCGCGGCATCAAGGCATTCACGACGCTTTTTCCCGACTGGCTCGCCAATGACCGGTTCGGGCGGGCGATCTTCTCGTATTCGCCGCTCGTCTATTTCTCCTTCATCATGGTCGGCGTGGTCTGGTGGTTCCTCAACCGGACGCGGCCGGGCCTGATCCTGCGCGCCGTCGGCGAGAACGATCTGAGCGCGCACTCGATCGGCTATTCGGTGATCGGGGTGCGCTACGCCGCGGTGGCCTTCGGCGGCGCCATGGCCGGAATCGGCGGCGCAGCGTTTCCGCTGATCCTGACGCCGCTGTGGGCGGAAGGCCTGACCGGCGGACGCGGCTGGATCGCCATCGCCCTCGTGGTCTTTGCCGGCTGGCGACCGCTGCGGCTCCTGGCCGGCGCCTATTTGTTCGGCCTGCTCAGCACGCTCGAGCTCTACGCCAAGGCGTCGGGCTCGATCTATACCGCAATCCTCCCGTCGGAGGCTTGGGCCGCTTTGCCTTATATCGCAACGATCGTCGTCCTGGCGGTGATCTCGGCGAGCAAGGCAGGAGCGGGAAACGCGCCGCAATGCCTGGGCAAACCATTCGTTGCGTCCGGATAACGAGAAACGATCATCAACAGGAGCACCGTCATGATCAGACTCAATCGCCGTGGGTTTATTGCAGGGGCGGGCGCAGCCGCGACCCTGCCGATGCTGGCCGGTCGCGCCAGTGCCGCCGATCCGGTGAAGATCGGCTATATTTACGTCGGTCCGGTGGACGATGGCGGCTGGACCACCTCGCACGAGCGTGGCCGGCAGCAGATGATCAAGGCGCTCGGCGGCAAGATCGTCTCGCAATACGTCGACAACGTGCCGGAATCGCCGGACGCCGCGAACGTGCTGAGCGATCTCGCCAACCAGGGCTGCAAGCTCATCTATGCGACCTCGTTCGGGTTCATGGAGCCGGCGATGAAGGTCGCCGGAGACTTCCCGGACGTGAACTTCGAGATCTGCACCGGCTTCAAGTCGGCGCCGAACGTGTCCAACTACAACGGCCGCTTCCACGAGGGCCGCGCGGTGTGCGGCACAATCGCCGGGCATCTGTCGAAGAAGGGCGTCGGCGGCTATCTGGGCACCTTCCCGGTGCCGGAAGTGGTGGCCGGCATCAACGCCTTCACCCTCGCGGCACGCAAGGTGAACCCCAAGTTCACGACCAAGGTCGTGTGGATCAACACCTGGTTCGATCCCGCCAAGGAAGGCGACGCGGCGCGCGCGCTGGGCGATGCCGGCGTCGACGTGATGACGCAGCACACCGACAGCCCGGCTGCGGTGCAGTACTGCCAGAGCAAGGGCATCCCGACCTTCGGCCAGGACAACGACCAGGCCCAGTTCGGCCCTGACGTGGTCAAGACCTCGACGGTGCTCGAGTGGGGCGATTACTACACCCGCCGCGCGCAGGCGATGATCGACGGCAGCTACAAGCCGGCCGACATGTACGAAGGCATCAAGGAAGGGCTGGTGCAGATGGCGCCGCTCAATCCGAACCTGCCTGCTGACGTGGCGGCGGACGCCAACAAGACGATCGCGGGCTGGAAGGACGGCAGCTACGATGTGTTCGCCGGCCCGATCAAGGACAACCAGGGCAATTTGAAGGTGCCGGAGGGCTCCAAGCTTTCCTACGGCGATATCCTCGGCATCAACTGGCTGGTCG
>DATMTK010000274.1:0-25468 GCA_035564755.1 Devosia sp.
GTCAACGAACCTGTGGTTCATCGCGAGGCTTTCGCACAGCGCTGCCGCCTCTTCGATCACGCCGGCATGATATCCGGTCTGCGGTCGCAACAGCACCGACAGGATCAGCCCCTCGTCCCGCACGCCGGCGGCTCCACCGGAGCTAAAACAGACAAATAGACATAGGGTGCAACACGCAAAACAAAAAAGGGCCCGCGATCGCTCGCGGGCCCAGTCCGTCCTTGGAGGATAACGTCGTCTATTCGGCGGCGTGCCGCGTCTCTTCCGGCTCGTCGCTGTTGGCAGGAGCGGGCAGGGACGCCGTGGTCGTTTCCGGCACGTCGATCACCTCGCCCTCGGGCGTCACCGCCCGGGCACGGCGCCGGAACACCATGCCCAGCAGCCGGCCGGGCAGGTGCCACAGGCCGAGGAAGAAGCGGCCCACCTGATGGCCTGCCACCTTCGGCGCGACGATCATCACCGGCACCATCACCAGCGTCAGCGCCGTCGATACGAACAGGCCCGAGACCAGCGCCTGCGACAGCGCCACGAACCACGTGCCCGCAAGGCCGCCCACGGTGATCTCGCGCCCGACGAAGTCGAACTCGACGTTGAGCGCCATGGGGATCACGCCCAGTGCCGTCACCGTTGCGGTGAGCAGCACCGGCCGCACGCGCTGGCTGACCGTCAGCAGCATCGCCTTGATCGGTTCCACGCCGTCGTCGCGGTTGTAGCGGTTGTAGGTGTCGGTGAGCACGATGCCGTTCTTCACCACGATGCCGGCGAGCGCCACGATGCCGAGGCCGGTCATGATCATCGAGAACGGCGTGTGGGTCACTGCCAATCCGAGCATCACGCCCGCCAGCGACATGCCGACGGTCGAGATGGTGATGAACACCTGCCAGAAACTGTTGTACTCGAGCAGCAGCACCAGGGCGATCATCGCCAGCGCCACGACGAACGCCTTGGCGATGAAGGCGCCCGTTTCGGCGTTCTGCTGGTCCTGGCCCTCGAACGAGACCTGCACGTTCGAGGGGATGGTGCCGGCCTTGGTCTGGTCGGCCACCCACTGCTTGACCTGCTGCACCTTGTCGTTGGCGTTGATGCCCGGCTCGAGATTGGCGCCGACCGTCATCGAGTAGGCACCGTCATAGCGGCTGACCGTTGCCACCTTCGGCACCGGCGTGCGCTTGATGAAGTTGCTGACCGGGATCTCACCCTGCGCCGTCGCGATCTTCAGCGAGTCGAGGGCGTCGAAGCTCCGCTCGTTCTGCGGCAGCCGCACGCGGATGTCGAGCTCGTCCGTCGCGTCCTCCGGCTGGTACGAGCCGACCTTCACGCCGCCGGTGACGAGCTGCACATAGGGACTGAGCTCGCGCACGCCGATGCCGTATTTGGCCGCGGCCACCCGGTCGATCGTGACCTGCCAGTCGATACCCGGAGACGGCCGTCCGTCCTCGACGTCGATGGTCCCCTTGACCTGGTTCTGCACGTAGTCGCGGAGCTTGGCGACCACCGGAATGAGCGAGTTGTAGTCCTGGCTCTCGACCCTGAGGTTGATCGCCTTGCCGGAGGGCGGGCCATTCTCGGCCGCCGCGATCTCGATATCGAGGCCCGAGATCGACTTCGACTTGTCGCGGATCTCCTGGAAAATCTGCGCGGCCGGCACGCGGTCCTGCCAGGGCAGCAACTGCAACTGGATGGTGCCGATCGTATCCGGCGGCGCGTTGCCGCCGAAGCTGCCGGCACCGCCGAACGACATCACCGCGTCCTGGATGCCCTGGACGGTCAGCACCTTGGCTTCGACCTCGCGCAGCAGGTCGCGGATTTGCATCGGCGAGTAATTGCCACGCGCGATCACGTCGACCGTGCCCTGCTCCGGCTCGGAGTCGGGGAACAGCACCACCCCGGCGGGATGCGCGAATAGGAAGATCGCGACGATCACTGCAAGGCCGATCGGCAGCGTCACCAGCGGATAATGCAGCAGCTTGCTCATCACCCGCACATAGACGCCGGTGATGCCTCCGACCTTCTTCACGTCGAACTTGTCGGGGTACATCACGATATCGGCCTTGGCCTTGGCCACCGGATCGACATGCGTGCGCGCGATCAGCGCGCCGATCACCGGCATGAACACCAGCGCCGACATCAGCGAGGCGCCCATCACCACGATCACGATGATCGGCAGATAGCTCATGAACTTGCCGATGATGCCCGGCCAGAACAGCAGGATCACGAAGGCACACAGCGTCGTCGCGGTGGCCGAAACCACCGGCACGAACATCTTCCGCGCCGCCATGATGAAGGCCTCCCGTTTAGGGACGCCCTCCTGCAGCTTTCGTTCGGCGTACTCCACCACCACGATGGGGTCGTCGACGAGCACGCCCACCGCCAGCACCAGGCCGAACATGATCATCATGTTGAGCGTCATGCCCAACAGGCTGGTGACCAGGAAGGCGATCATGAACGAGATTGGGATCGACGTGCCGATCATCAGCGCCGGACGGATGCCGAGTGCCGCGACGCACACGATCATGACGAGCGCCACGGCCGTCAGCACTGCGGCCTGCAGCGAATTGAACTGGCCCTTGGCCGTTTCCGACTGGTCGAGCAGGTAGGAGTGCTGGATGCCCGCCGGCCAGGTCTTGACGACCTCGTCGGTCGTCGCCTTCACCTTGTCGACGACGTCGATGACGTTGGTGCCGAGCTTCTTGACCACGCCGAGCGTGATCGCCGGCTTGCCGTTGACGTCGGCGTAGCTCGTCGCGTCTTTGAATGTGCGCGTGATCTGCGCCACGTCGCCGAACGTCACCACCGTGTCGCCCGAGGTCTTCAGCGGCAGCGAATAGACGTCCTGAGGCGTGTTGATCAGGCCCGGCACCTGCACGTTGAACGAGCCATGACCGGTGTCGATCGTGCCGCCGGGGACCACCATGTTGTTCTTGGCCAGTGCATCGAGCAGTTGTGCGGCGGTCAGGTCGTAGGCCTGGAGCTTTGCCTGGTCGATGGTGACCTGCATCATCTCGTCGCGCGAGCCGCTCAGGTCTGCCGACTGGACTTCCGGCAGCTTCTGCAGGGCGTCCCGCAGGTCCTTGGCCCGCTGGTCGAGCGCCCGCTCGGGCACGTCGCCATAAACGGCGATCGAGATCGAGGGGAACATCGCGGTCGACACGGCGGTGATGGTCGGTGTCGTGGCGTCGGCCGGGAGCGTCGCGCTGATGCCTTCGAGGGCCGCGCGCACGTCGGCTTCAGCCTTGTCCTTGTTGGTGTTGACGTCGAACTCGAGCAGCACCGAAGAGAAGCCCTGCGTCGCCGTCGTGGTATAGTGGGTGAGCCCGTCGATATCCTTGATCTTCTCTTCGATCGGCTTGCCCAGCAAGCGCTCGGCATCGGCCGGCGACACGCCGCTATCGCTCACCGAAATATAGAAATAGGGGATGTCGATGGCGGGGAAGCTCTCGCGCGGCAGCGTCGCATAGGCGACACCGCCGGCGATGAGCAGCGCCACCATGACGGTGAGGACGACGCGAGGAGTCCTCAGGACTCGTTCGAGAAAATTCATCATGATGCCGCTGGCTCCCCGTCCGCAGTCTTGGCGTCGACGATCTGGCCGGGCTGGACATATTCCTGTCCGACCGTGATGAGGTTGATGGTGCTGGGCAGTCCGACCACCCAGACCCCGTCTCGCGTGTCCTTGATCGGGCTGATCGCGTGGAATGCCACTTTATTGCCGCTCTCGACGGTCCGGATACCCAGCACGCCGTTGTCGTCCAGCGTCAGCGCCGACTGCGGGATCACCTGTACCGGGGCGGTGCCCACATCGACCACCGCCGTCGCGGTGACGCCGTCGCGCAATTTCTCGTCGGCATTGGGCAATTCGATCTCGACCGGGAACGAGCGGGTCGCGTCGTCTGCGGTTGAGCCGATATAAGTCACCTTGCCGTTGGCGGTCTCGCCCGTCACCGTCGTCACTTTGGCCGCAAGCCCGAGCCGCGCATACTGGATCTTGGCTTCGGGGATCGAGGCGGTGAACAGCATCGGGTCGAGCTGCACCACCGTCGCGCAGGGCGAACCGGCCACGAGCATCGAGCCGACCTGTGCCAGCGGGTCTTCGACCACGCCGGGGATGTCGGTCTTGATCACCGTACGGTCGAGCTCGAGCTGTGCATTCTGCAGCGCCGTCTTGGCACCGGCGAGCGTGGCCTGGGCGGCCAGGGAGGTATTCTGCGCCGCAAGGCCCTTCTGCACGAGGGCCTGGTTGGCATCAAAGGCTGTCTGCGCCTGGTCGACGCCGGCCTGTGCCTGCTGTACGGCGAGCTGCCGCGCGCCCTGGTCGAGCGTGCAGAGCGTATCGCCCGGCTTCACCGTCTGGCCCTTGGTCACATTGACCTGCTGCACTGTGCCCGACGTCTGCGCGACGACCGACACCGACGCCTTGGCCTTGGTCTTGCCCAGCAGCGGCACATCGATCGGCATCGGCTGCGCCTTGAGCACGTCGATGCGCACCGAACGCGGCGCGGCGTTGGCACCGTTGCCCGACTTGTCGTTACGCTCGGCGATCGTCTTGCTCGGATCGATCGCTTCGGACGGCCGCTTGTCGATTCCGGAATTTTCGACCGCGCTCGTCAGCGGCCCGCCGTTCTTTTCGATCAGCGAGACCACCGGCTTTTCGCCGTTGCCCGGCCCCTTGCCGCCGATCACCAACGTCCCGCTGGCCAGCCAGACGGCGAGCACAAGGACGATGACCAGCGCGACGCCGTAGGAGTAAATCGCACGCATTCAGAAAAAGCCCTCTATTCTGCGGCCTGGGCGGCATCGGGCCGCGCCAGCGCAATCAGTTCGCCAATGTGCGCGTCGATGTAGTCACGCGCGAAGGCCATGCAAGATCGGCCGTAGTCGATTATCCATCGGTCGGCAGGTTGCGAATGGTTGGTTTCGAGACGGTTCATCTCGGCGATGGCCGCGTCGAGCGATGCGAGTCGCTCCTTGAGCCTCACCTGCACCAGCGACTGCGGCAGCTCGGACGCAAAGCGCGCAAACAGCAGGAACTCGCTGCGGTACTCGTCCTCGCCCAGTTGCTCGAACAGCGAGTTGATGAACTCGCGGCGACCGGCCTGGGTGATGGAATAAATCTTCTTGGCCGGCTTGCCGTCCTGCTGCTCGACCCGCGAGGTCACGAGCGCATCGGCCTCCAGCTTCTGCAGCGCCGGGTAGATCGCGCCATAGCTCGCGTCGACGAAGTAGGAATAGTCCCCCTCGGTCGACATTTTGCGGATCTCGTAGCCTGTCGCGTCCTCGTCATAGAGAATCGCAAGACAGATGGTGCGGACGTTCATGCGCTATGCTCGCGTGACATATGCCGGGCCAGAATATGACGGCCGTATATACGCACACGGAGTTTACCGCAATTGCATCGCATGCACGTGAGCCATGCGCGGTTGAGGGATCGTGGCGCGCAACAAGCGCGTGCGAACGCGATCTTTGCGTCCGCAAAGGGCATATGTGTGATGCCAAATTATTTGGCGGCGAGCAGCCGGCGCATCTCGGCGGCGCCACGCTGCGCGAGCTCCGGCGTCGCGGCCGCGATGAAGAACGGGTTGAGATTGTCGCCGCCCTTGCCGTAGCGCAGCGGGCTGCCGTCGAGGCAAACCACTGATCCGCCAGCGCTTTCGAGCACCGCCTGGCCGGCCGCCGTGTCCCACTCCGAGGTCGGCGTAAAGCGCGGATAGAGCTGCGCCTCGCCCTTCGCCACCAGGCAAAACTTTAGCGAGGAACCGACGGAAACGTCGCTAACCACTTGAAAGGTCTCGCAGAAACCTTCCAGCGCTCCGTGCCCGTGCGAGCGGGAGGCCACCACCTTCATCGGTCCATCGGAAACCGTCCGGAGCGCTAAGTGCTCGTCCCTGTTGGTGATTTCGACCGCGCCGCCGCCCGGGCCAGCCAGGAACGTCGCTCCAGTCGCCGGCGCCAGAACCACCCCATAGGTGGGTTTGCCGCCCTCGCACAGCGCGATGTTGACGGTGAACTCGCCGTTACGCTTCAGAAATTCCTTAGTCCCATCAAGGGGATCGACGACGAAGAAGCGGTCTCCGAGCGTCGGCACGATGCCCGCCGCGGCGCTCTCTTCCGCCAGAACGGGGATGCCGGTCGAGGCCAGTTTCTCGAGGATAATGGCCTCGGCGCGCTGGTCCGCGATCGTTACGGGCGACCCATCGGCCTTCGAAACATGTTCGAAATCAGAGAGATAGACATCCATGATCGCGGTCGATGCGGCGCGGGCGGCATCGAGCATGAGGGCGAGAAGATCCTGGGGCATGCCGCTCCTCTAGGGGCCGGGCGCGCGGCTGTCTATCGACATTTGCGCGATGATTTGGATGATGCACATATGCCCTTTCCGGACGCAAAAATCCTCGATCAACGCGATCCCCTCGCGCCTTTCCGCGCTCGTTTTTCGCTCCCCGATGGCTTCATCTACCTCGACGGCAACTCGCTCGGCGCACTGCCGAAATCGGTGGTCGCGCGGCTCCAGAGCGTGGTGGTGACAGAATGGGGCCGCGACCTCATCACCAGCTGGAACAGGCACGACTGGATCGACCTGCCCCGCCGCGTCGGCGCCAAGATCGCGCCCCTGATCGGAGCCGAACCGGGCAGCGTGATCGTCGCCGACTCCACATCCGTCAACATCTTCAAGCTGTTGGCTGTTGCGCTGGCGAAGCGGCCGGACCGGAAGGTCATCCTGACCGAGGAGGGCAACTTCCCGACCGACGTCTACGTCGCCGGAGGCATCGCGAGCCTGATGGGTCAAGGCCGCGAGGTGCGGTTGGCCAAGGCTGGCGGCCTGGCGGAGGCGATGAGCGAAGACGTCGCCGTGGTGCTGCTGACGGAGGTGAACTACCGCAGCGGCGCGCGGCTCGACATGCGCGAGTTGACGGGGCGGGCGCACGAGGTGGGCGCGCTGATCGTCTGGGACCTCTGCCATTCGGCGGGCGCCGTGCCGGTCGACCTCATGGCGGCCGATGCCGACTTCGCCGTCGGCTGCGGCTACAAGTTCCTGAACGGCGGACCGGGCGCGCCGGCCTTCGCCTATGTTGCGCCGCGGCACCAGGACGGATTGCGACAACCACTGCAGGGCTGGCTCGGACACGAGGCGCCATTCGAGTTCGCGCCGGATTACCGGCCGGCCAAGGGCGTCGATGCGCTGCGGGCCGGTACGCCGCCGATCCTGTCCATGTCGGCCCTCGATGCCGCGCTGGATGCCTTCGACGGCGTCGACATGCAGGCGGTGAAGACCAAGGCCGATTCATTGTTCGACCTGTTCGTTCGAGAGGTCGAGGCGAGGGCCCCGTCGCTCGAAATCCTGACTCCCCGCGACGCCAAGAACCGAGGATCACAGCTCAATCTGCGTCACCCTGAAGCCTACGCGGTCATGCAGGCGCTGATCGCTCGCGGGGTGATCGGTGACTTCCGGCAGCCGGATATCATCCGGCTCGGGCTGACGCCTCTCTATCTTCGTTATGCGGACGTGCAGCGAGCGGCAGAGATTCTGGGTGAGGTGATTGCCTCGGCCGCCTGGGATCGGCCGGAACTGAAGCAGCGCGCGAAAGTGGTTTAGAACACTCGCCCAATCACCCGCTTCACTTTGTCGATGAACCCCTTCAGCCCGTCCGGCGTGACGTTGTTCATGTCGTAGAGGGCGAGATAGGTTGGGGGCAGTACCCCGCCGAAGGTCACCCAACCCCAGCGTTTGGCGAGGCGGCGCGGCGGATCGCCCATCAGCCAGGTTCGCCATCGGTCGCCGCCATAGGAGGTGACGAATACGACCTTCCTGATGTGCTTGAGGTTGGGCTTGAGCCTGCCCTTGTCGGCGCTCTCGCCGCCTTCGAGGACGAAGGAAACACCGGGCATGAAGACCCGATCGAAATAGCCCTTGAGGATCGCCGGAAAGCCGTAGTTCCAGACAGGATGGACGATGACCAACCCCTCGGCGGCCATCAGCCGATCGACGTAGGGCTTCAGCTCCGGCGTCACGTTCTCGGGGACGTCATGGTACTGCAGCCGTCCCTCGCGGCCCATCACGGGGTTGAAGCCCTCGGCATAGAGGTCGACCGGATCGACCTGATGGCCGTTGGCCTCCAGCGTCTTTAGAACGGCATTGTACAAGGCGTGGTTGTAGCTCTCCGTAACGGGATGGGCGTGCAGCACCATCACCCGCATCAGGCGGCGCCCAACGTCTTGAGACCTTCGAACAACCATGCACGACCAGACTCGAAATCGAAGTTCGGGTCGTCCCAGGCGATCATCTTGCCGGGATTGAGGATGCCCTTGGGGTCGGCCTGCTTCTTGAATTCGAGCTGGTTGCGGTCGGTCTTCTTCATGCCGCCTTCTTCGAGCGTATAGCGATGCGGGTTGAAGACGAGGCAGCCATTCTCCTCGTGCAGCCGGATGATCTCTTCGAGCCGCGCCTCGGTGGTGTAGCGGACGATCGGCAGGCCGGAGAAGACGATACGACCGTCGAAGCGGTTCATCTCGATGTGCATCGGCATCTCGTCGCCGAACAGGTCGATCGCCCATTTCACGTGCTCGAGGTCGGGATACTGCGTCTGCAGATAGGTGATGGACGGGTCGAGCTTGAGGCCGCGCAGCGTCGTGTGATTCCAGGCGAGCTCGTAGATCGGCGGCAGCTTTTTCTTCTCGTCCTCAGGCAGGGTGTCCGTGCGGAGCAGCAGGTCTGCCTTGTGAAAGGCGATGAGGTCCATGAGAGCCGGAACCGCCGCGGGTGCCGCCATCAGCAGGACGACCGATTGGCCGCGATGCTTGATGTACGGCCGATGGCGGTTGAACCAGTCGTACGGCACCGGGGCCGCGACCGGCGAAATCTCCTTGAGCAGCAGGCCGTCCTGCCGGGCGCATTGCTCGCCGAAAGCGCAGGCCTCGAGCACCGAGTCGAAGCCGACCATCACGTCGACCCAGTCATGCGCCGTGGCGAGCGGCATCTCGACTTCGACGACGATACCGTTGGTACCGTAGGCGTGCGCGACCTTGAGGATGTCGGGGCCGACGAGATCGAGGACGCGCGGCGTCGCCTCGCAGGTGATGACCTTGAGGCCGAGGATGTTGCCGAAATTCCTGAGGCCGCCCCAGCGGATCGAACCGACACCGCCCGAGCCGCCGGCGATGAAGCCGCCCAATGTCGCCATGCGGTAGGTCGAGGGATGGAAACGCAGCTCGCCGCCGACCGCGGCTTTGGTCTCATCGTCGAGCTTTTCGAGGATGATGCCGGCTTCCGCCCGCACCCGGTCCTTGTCGATTCGGATGATTCGGGTGAGGCTGCTGAGGTCGAGGATGACGCCGCCCGAAAGTGGCATGGCCTGGCCGTAATTGCCGGTCCCCGCGCCGCGCGGCGTTACCGGAATGCCGCTCTTGAAGGCCGCGGCCAGGGTGGTCACGACGTCGTCGTGCGTCCGGGGTGTCACGACGAGCTGCGCAGTGACGTTCTCGAGCTCTGCCTTGAGCCGCGGCGAATACCAATAATGGTCCCGGCTCTTTTGCTGGACGATACGTGGGTGATCCTGCACCGGAATGTCGCCAAGCGCGGCGCGGAAGGCGGTCAGGTCCATCTCAGGCCTCCATAAGATCGTCGAGTTCGCGATAGTCAGGCAAGGTGGTGTCGATCGGCCGGCCGCCGCGCAGCACGACGCGGTCGGCCTGCGGCCGGGCAAAGAGCTCGGTCCAGTTGCGCGCGCGGAACAACAGCAGGTCCGCGGGTGCACCGGGAGCGATCTGGGCTTTGTAGTCGAAGTCCGCAATTGCCGCGGCATCCGCGCCGTTGCTGCGTGCCCAGCCCCAGGCTTCGTCCTGCGGATGATCAAAATGCAAAATACGTCCGCCCTCGCGCAGCACCTCGAGCCCGTCGAGGTCGCCATAGGCGTAGAACGGATCGCGGGTATTGTCCGATGCGATGGCAACCTTCACTCCGGCGGCGCGGAATTCGTGGAGCAGCGTCACGCCGCGGCGGATCGGCGTCACATGGCCGACGGGTTCGCGGTCCTGCAGGTACAGGTTGCACATCGGCAGGCTGACGACGGAGAGCCCGGCGCGCGCCACCTTGTCGATGGTCCGGTTCTGCGTCGCTTCGTCCTGCACCGTCAGCACGCAGCAATGGCCGGCGAGAACGTGGCCGCTGTAGCCGGTCTCGATGACGGCCTCGGCCAGATGCTCCAATGCATGGGCGCCCGGATCACCGGTTTCATCGACATGGAGGTCGAGATCGAGGCCGAAATGGCCGGCCTTCTCCACGAGCCGGAGCATGGCTTCCTTCGACCGCGGATGGACCGCGACCGAGCCGCCCAACAGTCCGCCCGCGGCCTTGGCGGTCCGCGCCACCGCATCGAGCATCGGCGGATTGAGCAGCACCTCGGCATCGATCAGCGCGACCCCTTGCAGTTCGACGCGACCGCGCCACTTGTCGCGCATCTGCGTGAAGAGCGTCCAGCTGATCTCGTGTTGCGGCGGAAACGAGTCGAGATGCGTGCGGATCGCTGCGGTACCGTGCGCATAGGCGGCGCGCAGCGCGAAATCCATGCGCCGGCCGACATCGGCCGCCGACCACAGGCCGACACGGTCGGTCCGCACGGCGTTGAGCGCCCCGATCCAGGTGCCGTCCGGGTTCTGCTTCCGGGGCCAGATGTGGCCTTTATCCAGATGCGTATGGATATCGACGAAGGCCGGCAGCACCAGCCCGCGGTCGAGATCGCGGCCGGGGCCGGGCTGATGCGGCGTAATGGCGGCGACACGGCCGCCGTCGATGCCGATGTCGACATGCTCGAGGCCGCCTCCGCCGCGGCCCATCAGGGCCGACGGCACCGACGCGTTGCGCAGGGTCTCCATCAGTTTTCGCGCCGAACCGCGCTCTCGTGCCAGCGATGCAGCACCAGCCACGAAATGAAGGAGGTGACGCCGAAGATGGCAACGCCGGTCGCCGTTAGCAGGATCAGCGCCGCATAGAGGCGCGGCATGTCGAGGCGGTAGCCGGACTCGAGCAGGCGGAAGGCGAGGCCGGAGCCCGCGCCGGCGCTACCCGCGGCGAACTCGGCGACCACGGCAGCGATCAGCGACAGGCCACCGCCGATCCTGAGGCCGGTCATGAAGTAGGGCATGGAGGCCGGAATCTTGAGGAAGACGAGCTGCTGCCAGCGTCCGGCGCCGTAGAGGTCGAACAGGTTGAGCAGATTGTGGTCGACGCTCTTGAGGCCCTGCACCATGTTGCTGAGGATGGGGAAGAAGGCGACAAGGAAGGCGACAATCAGCAGCGCCGTCTGCGTGTTGGGCGTGTAGATCAAAAGCAGCGGCGCGATGGCGACGATCGGCGTCACCTGCAGGACCACCGCAAAGGGAAAGAGAGCGAGCTCGATCCATTTCGATTGGACGAGGATGATCGCAAGGCCCACACCGCCGATGAGCGCCAGGAACAGCGCCTCGAAAGTGATCGACAAGGTGACCCATAGCGACGGCAGCAGCGTCGGCCAGCCGATCGCAAGCGCGCCCACGACGTCGACCGGACTGGGCAGGATGTATTTCGGCGTTCCACTGGCCAGGACGTAGACTTCCCAGGCGACGATCGCGAGCACCAGCATGCCCACGGGGATGGCGACGCGCAGCACCTGCTCGCTGGCCGGCGTCTTGGGGGCGGCGACGACGGTGTTTGCATCGGTGCCCAGAGTATCGTTCACGGCTGCGGCCATCAGTGGGCTCCTCCGCCGGCGTGGATCGCATCCTGCAGCGCCTTGCTGACAAGGGCCGTGGTCGCGCGGTATTCCTCGGAGGTGCGATATTCGTCGCTGCGCGTCGCCGAGGTCGCGAGCGCGATGTCGGTGAACACCTGGCCGGGGCGGGAGCGCATCACCACGATGCGGTTGCTCAGATAGGCACTCTCGAACACCGAGTGCGTGACGAAGACCACCGTGACGCCGGACGAGCGCCAGAGCTTCAGCACGTCGTCGTTGAGCTTCTGGCGGGTGATCTCGTCGAGCGCGGCGAAGGGTTCGTCCATCAGCAGGAGCTTGGGGTTGGTGACGAGCGCGCGCGCGATCGAGACGCGCATCTTCATGCCGCCCGATAATTCGCGCGGGAAGGCCTCGGCGAAGTCGGCAAGGCCGACCAGCGCCAGCGTTTCCATGATGTGCGGGCGGGCGTCCGCCTTGCTCATGCCGTGCAGCTTGAGCGGCAGATAGACATTGCCGAAGACGGTGGTCCACGGCATCAGCGTCGGGTCCTGGAACACGAAGCCGATATCGCCCTGCGGCAGGCCCTTGGCATTGATGGTCGAGCTGGGCCAGTCGACGGTGCCGGAGGAGGGCGCGCCGAGGCCCGCAATGATGCGCAGCGCCGTCGACTTGCCGCAGCCCGAGGGGCCGAGCAGGCTCAGGAATTCGCCGCGCCGCACTGTGAGCGACATGTTGGAAAGCGCCAGCGTGCCGTTGGAGAAGACCTTCGACACGGCGTGCAGCGTCACGACCGGGCGGTCGTTGGACGCCGAGGCCGGCGGCGGCGCGGAGGTGGAGGTTTCGATGATAGCCAAGAGATCGTTCGTTCCGAAATGACAGGAAGCGCGGGCTGGCGCGCTTCCTTTGGCCTGGGTGGAGAGCTGCGGCGCAGCCTTACTTCTTGACGAGGTCCATGCCGACGCCCTTGCAGACGAACTGCGTGGTGTAGGCGGCCTTGTAGTCGATCGAGGGGTCGATCAGCTTGAGCCCGACCAGCATGTCGTAGAACGACTTCTGCCGCGCGTCGGTCATGCAGCCGATGCCTTTGCTTTCGGCGTCGCCCGAGACGAGGATGCCGTGATCCTTCAACTGCTGGATCGAGAAGGCGATCTGCTCGTCCGTCATTTCGGGGTTGTCTTTCTTGATCAGGTCGTTGGCCGCCTTGTTGTCCCCATAGAGGTAGTTGTACCAGCCGATGATCGAGGCATCGACGAAGCGCTGCACCAGATCCGGCTTGTCCTTGACCAGCTTGGTCGTGGTCTCGATCGTGGTGGCGTAGGGCGCGTAGCCATTGTCGGCAAACAGGAACACGTTGGGCTCCTCGCCCGAGGCGGTCTTGACCGCCAGCGGCTCGGAGGTGACGTAGCCCTGCTGCGCCGACATCTTGTCGGCAATGAACGGCGCCGGGTTGAAGGTGTAAGGCTTGTACTGCTCGTCGCGGAAGCCTTTGAAATTGGCCTTCATCCACACGAAATCGGTGACGAAGATGTCCTTGCCCATGAAGATGGTATCGGCCTTGGCGATATCGGCAAAGGTGTCCATGCCGACGCCCTTGTGGGTCATCAGGATCTGCGGATCCTTCTGGAACATGGCGGCGACGTTGATCACCGGGATGCCCTGCTTGATGTCGTCGTAGAGGCTGAACTGGCCGCCCATGTAGAAGTCGATCTTGCCCGAGATCAGCAAGGCCTCGTTGGCCGCCTGCGGGCCGCCCTGGACGATGGTGACGTCGAGCCCGAACTTCTTGTAGGTCCCATCGGCGACGGCCTGGTAGAAACCGCCATGCTCGGCCTCGGCCAGCCAGTTGGTCCCGAACTTCACGGCGTCATCGGCGAAGGCCGGCGTGCCGAGCGCCAGCAGCGCTGCCAATGCCAGCAATTTGGATGTGACTTGCATAGGTCGTCTCCCTGTTGACGAGTGCCCCATCGCCGGCGCTTGTTTTTGTCTCGCCCACGCCGGCGGATGCCCGCTTGAGGCATCTTACCGCCGATTAAGAGAACGTGTCTGACAAAAAGAAAAGCCTAAAAGCGCCGCATCCGACGAAGTGCCCAGCGAATGGGCGGCATGGGCCGCTTTGGGGCTGGCCATCCTGCGATTTTGCCGGTTAGCTGGGCTCCCCTAGAGGCCGCCATGCACACCCCCCTTTCTCCCTCGACGATTCATCCGCCGTTTTCCGCCTACAGCAACGGCGTCGAAGTCCCCGCCGGACAAAAGCTCGTCTTCTGCTCGGGCCAGCTCGGTATCGAAAAGGACGGCACGGTGCCGGCTTCGGCCGCCGCACAGGCCGAGCTTTGCTTCGACAACATCGCCGCGATCCTTGCCGAATCCGGCCTCGGGCTCGAGCATGTGGTGCGGATCAACGCGTTCGTCTCGGGCCGCGAACATCTGCGGCCATACATGGACGTCCGCAACAAGCGCTTCAGGCCGCCATTCCCGGCCTCGACGCTGATGATCGTCTCCGGCTTCGCGCGGCCCGAATTCGTGGTCGAGGTGGAAGTCGTCGCCGCCGGCCCGGCGTCGGAGGCTTGAGCATGGCGCGCAGGATCTGGTGGACCGATTTCCCGGCCCCCGAATACGACAGCATCGACCCGAACAAGACCATCGCGCTCCTGCCGATCGCGGCGGTGGAGCAGCATGGTCCGCACCTGCCGGTCGGGGTGGATTCGATCCTCAACCGCGGCTGCATCGACCTGCTGATCGAGCGTGCCCCCGCCGATCTCGACCTGCGCATCCTGCCGGTGCAGCAGGTCGGCAAGTCCAACGAACATATCTGGGCTCGCGGAACCGTGACGCACACGGCGCACACGCTGATCGATGCGTGGTACGAGCTCGGTGCCTCGGTGAGCCGCGCGGGGGTGAAGAAGCTGGTCTTCATCAACTCGCACGGGGGCAATGAGGAGATCATGGGGATCGTGGCCCGCGAGCTCCGTGTGCGCGAGGGCATGCTGGTGGTCAAGACCGGCTGGACCCGCTTCCAGCCGCCCGACGGCATGCTGACCGAGATCGAGAAGCGCCATGGCATCCACGCGGGCGATCTCGAGACCTCGCTGATGCTGCATTTCCGGCCGGACCTGGTGCAGATGGACAAGGCCCAGGACTTCCGTTCGATCGCCGCGCGCGATGAGCAGCGGTTCAAATTTCTCCGTCCGACCGGCACGCATGCCTACGCCTGGATCGCCAGGGATTTGAACCCTGCCGGCGCCGTGGGGAATGCCGGCAACGCCAGCGCCGAGCGCGGCCGGATGTTCGCCGATGCGGAAGTCTCGGGGATGCTGGAGCTGTTGCGCGAGGTCGAGGCCTTCCCGCTGCCGGATGGAAAAACCTCGGCCTAGACCCAGCCAGAGGTCAGCACCGTGCCGTGATCCAGCGGTACGCGCC
Source organism: Devosia sp. (assembly GCA_035564755.1). GTDB lineage: Bacteria > Pseudomonadota > Alphaproteobacteria > Rhizobiales > Devosiaceae > Devosia_A. Next base: position 15,120 of record DATMTK010000274.1, read on the forward strand.
GGAACCCGGAGTGCCACGGCTCGTTATGGCGGCAGCGTCACCCCTAGGCGTTGCGACCTTGAAACGAGACCCCGAACTTGCGCAGGCTGTCCGCGCCACGGCCTATTTCCTGTGGGAACAGGACGGCCGGCCCGAAGGGCGAGCCTTCGACTATTGGCTGAAGGCCAAGGAAGTTCATTTGCGCCAGCTTGCCTATGACCGCTGGCTGGCCGAGGGAAGTCCGCAGGGCCGCGACCTTGATATCTGGGTCGAAGTCTCCCGGGAAATCGACGAAAGCTGAGGTGCGACGGCCCTATAGGCACGCCGCCGGAAAGTCTGTTATTGCCACGCGTCTGTCGTCCGCGACCAGCTTGGTCCCGGAGGCGACGCTTGTGCATGTTTTGAGGCTTCGACGTCGTGCTGCAGCAGTTCCGCACCGCCATCAACGGACTGCCGCGGCGCATAAAGAGCCTGGCCCTCGTGGCCTTCGACGCGGTGGCCCTGGTCGGCGTGCTGTGGCTGAGCTTCCAGCTTCGCCTGGCAGGAAATTTCGAGCCCAGCCCCGCACAGTGGGTGATGATCCTCCTGGCGCCGGTCGTGGCCTTGCCGATCTTTTTGCGGCTCGGCCTCTACCGCGCCGTGATCCGCTACCTGCCGGAGCGGGCGGTGTTCACCGTCCTGTGGGCGATGCTGCTCGCCACGCTCGGCTGGGTCGTCGTGCTCTTCATCGCCGAATTGAGCCGTATTGCAGTGCTGCCGCGGACCGTGCCGGTGTTTTATTTCCTGCTCGGAACGATCGTGGTCGCCGGCTCGCGCTTTCTCGCAAAATTCATCCTCTACCCAACCCGTGAGACGGGCGATGCGCGGCCACGCGTCCTGATCTACGGCGCCGGCGAATCCGGCCGGCAGATCGCAGCGACGCTGGCCGGGCAGGGCGGCATGACCGTCGCCGGGTTCCTCGACGACGACAAGAATTTGCAAGGGCGCGACGTCTCCGGCGTGCGCGTCTATTCGCCCAGCCAACTCGGCGATCTGCTGACCGATTCCGGAGCCGGCGAAGTCATTCTGTCGATGACGTCGTTGGAGACGTCGCGGCGGCAGGAGATCTACTCCGATCTGAGCCGCTTTCCCGTGAAGGTGCGGACGCTGCCCTCGCTGCGCGAGATCGCCTCGGGGAAGTACCAGATCAACCAGCTCCGCGAGATTGATATCGACGACCTGCTCGGGCGTTCGTCCGTGCCGGCCGATCCGCAGTTGCTGCAAGAGATGATCGCCGGCAAGGCGATCCTGGTCTCGGGTGCCGGGGGCTCCATCGGCTCCGAGCTCTGCCGCATCATCGCACGGCTCGAACCCAAACTCCTGGTTCTGCTCGAAGCCAACGAGTTCGCGCTCTACCAGATCGAGCGGCAACTCGCCAAAGATACGGCGTTCCCGGTGCTGCCCGTGCTGGGCTCGGTGGGCGACGACGCCCTGGTGCGCCGTACGCTCAAGGCGCACGGCATTGAAGCGGTGTTCCACGCCGCGGCGCACAAGCACGTCCCGCTGGTCGAGCTCAACGTGCTCGAAGGAGTGCGCAACAACATTTTTGGGACTGAGACGATCGTGCGGGCGGCGTTCGAAAGCGGCGTCCCGCACTTCGTGCTGATCTCGACCGACAAAGCCGTGCGGCCCACCAACGTCATGGGTGCGACCAAGCGCTGGGCAGAGCTGATCGTCCGGCACTATGGCGACCAGGCGACCGCGGAACGAACCGGTCAGCATTTTGCAGCGGTGCGCTTCGGCAATGTGCTCGGCTCGAACGGTTCGGTGGTGCCGCTGTTTCGCGAGCAGATCGCCGCCGGCGGCCCGGTAACGCTGACCGATGAACGCATGACCCGCTATTTCATGTCGATCCACGAAGCAGCGGAGCTGATCGTGCAGGCGGGCGCCCTGAGCGAGGGCGGCGAGATTTTCCTGCTCGAGATGGGCCAGCCGGTAAAGATCCGCGACCTTGCGGAGAACATGATCCGGCTTGCCGGACTGACGGTAAAGTCGGGCGAGAACCCACACGGCGACGTCGCGATCGAGGTCACCGGCATCCGCCCGGCCGAGAAGCTGTTCGAGGAACTGTTCTACGACGAAAAGCAGGCGGGCCGCACCCGGCAGCCGAAAATCCTCAGGGCCAGAATGGCCGAACGCACCAATGCCGATTTCCCCGACGCGCTCCGCAGCCTGCATGCCGCCTTCGAGCGGCAGGACGAGGCCAAGGTTCGCGAGCTGCTCTTCGAGCTGGTCGCGCTCAGCGCGGATTGAGCGCCGGGCGTTCGGGTGCACCGGCGCCGAGGTAGAACGCCAGGACGATGAGCGGGCCGTAGGCGACGAGCACTGCGAGCCAGCCCCATGCGGTGGCGGCCCAGGCCAGCGGCAGCAGCCAGATAGCGTTGAGGGCGACGAAGCCCAGGGTGACCGGCTGGTGTGCGCCGAAGCGGCGCGACAGCACCTGGTAGGCATGGCGCCGATGCGCTTCGAAGACTCTTTCACGCAGCAGGAGGCGGCGGATCAGGGTGACGCTCGCGTCGGTGACGAAGGCGGCGCTGAGGATGAGCCATTGGGGGAGGCTCAATGTGCCGTCGGCGATGGTCACGAGGGCCAGGAAGGCGAGGATGAAGCCGAGATAGGTGCTGCCGGCATCGCCCATGAAGATACGCGCCGGAGGCCAGTTCAGCGCCAGGAAACCCAAGGTCGCAGCGGTGACGCCGACGAGGCACCAGAACATCGCTCCATCGATGAAGCCAGGGACCCGCAGCGTGGCGAGGATCGCGGCGCCAACGAGCATGAAGATCGCCTGTGCGCCGGCAATGCCGTCGATACCATCCATGAAATTGAAGAGGTTGATCCAGTACACCGCGCCGACAAGCGCGATGACTGCCACGGCAATGGCTGGCAACGGGATGCCAGTCTGCTGCTGCAAGGCGTCGAGCGGTACCGCCAGCCAGATCGCAATTGCCATCAAGACGAGCTGGCCAGGCAGCCGCAGCCGCGCCGGTATCGGATGGCGGTCGTCGTAGAAGCCGACGGCGGCGATCATCGCGCCAATGACGAGGCCGGGCAGGAACGGCTCGATGGCGCCGGCCGAAGCGGCGACGAGGACAAGACTGCCGCCCAGCACGATGCCGACGCCGCCGCCACCGGGCGTGGGGGTCGTGTGCGACGACCGGGCATTGGGCGCCTGTATCACCCCGAGCCGCTGGGCATTGGCGCGGATCAGTCCCGCCGCGACGAACGCGGCGATTGCGGCGACGATGGTGAGCCCCAGATGCAACAGCATGCGCGCTTTCTACGGCGCACTGGCCGACCGTACAACCGGCCTACTGTGCCTTGCCGGTCTTTTCGGCCTTGGCCTCGTCGTACCACCAGACATCCGGGAACCCGATCGAATAGAGCGGCAACTTGTCCGCGTGGCTGAACCGGTCCCAGTGCGCGATGCGTTCCTTCTCGTTGGTGTAACTCGGCACCACGATGTGCAGCGCCAGCAGGACGCGGTCGAGCGCGTGCACCGCGGCGGTCAGCTCGTCGCGGCCCTTGGCGAAGATCACCTTGTCGATCAGTGCGTCGACGCCCGGATCGGCAAGACCCGCATAATTGTCGCTGCTGTTGTCCTTGGCCGAGGCTGAGCCGAACATGTATTTCTGCTCGTTGCCGGGCGACAGGCTCTGGATCCAGTCGGTGTAGGTGATCTCGAAATCGCGGCTGCGGACGCGGTTGGTGTATTCGGCGTCGTCCACGTCGCGGACATTGACCGCAATACCGAGCCGGTTCAGCGCCTGCGTGTAGGGATTGGTCACCGGGTCGAGCGTGGGACCATCCATCAGGATCTCGACGCTGAGTTGCTGCCCGTTGGCATCGACCAGCTTATTGCCGTCAAGATGATATCCGGCGGCGGTGAGCAGGTCGAGCGCCGACTTGAGATTGGCGCGCTCCTTGGTTGGGTCCCCCGCAACCGGATTGGTATAGGGCGTGGTGAATACCTCGGGCGGAATCTTGTCCTTCACCGAATTGAGGATGTCGAGTTCCCGGCCAGTCGGCAGGCCGGAGGAGGCGAGCGGCGTGCCGAAGAAGAACGAATTGATGCGCTGGTACTGGCCGTAGAACACCGTCTTGTTCAGTGTCTCGAAGTCGAAGGCGTCGTTGAACGCTTCGCGCACGCGGACGTCCTGGAACTTCGGATTGCGCAGGTTGAAGACGAACCCGACCATGCGGCCTTCGTCGGCATTCGGCTGCGGATAGAGCTCCTGCACCACGCGCTTCTGCTGCACCGCCGGGAAGTCGTAGCCGGTGGCCCAGCGCTTGGCGCGGTTCTCGTCCCACCAGTCGAACTGATCGCCCTTGAAGCCCTCGAAGGCGACGTCGGGATCGCGGAAATACTCGAAGCGAATCTCGTCGAAATTGTTGACGCCGATGTTCACGGGTTCAGCAATGCCCCAGTAATTCGGGTCGCGCGTGTAGGTGATGGACGAGCCCGCGTCGTACTTGCTGAGCTTGTAGGGGCCCGAGCCCATCGGCAGCTCGAGCGTCGAGCCCGAAATGTCGCGTGGCTTGCCGCTGCCGTCCTTGCCTTCCCACCAGTGTTTCGGGAGCACCATGAGTTGGCCGAGAATATCGGGCATCTCGTGGTTGTTCTTGCTGGAAAGATAGAATGTCACCTGGTCAGGCGCACTGGCTTCGGCCTTGGTCACGTCGCTGTAGTATTGCTGCGAGTTGGGGTTGAGCTTCACCTCCTGCTGGAACGACCAGACGATGTCGTCGGGGGTGATCGGCGTACCGTCCTGCCACTTTGCCTTGGGGTTGAGCCGGAAGGTGACCGACGAGATGTCCGGCGGGTAAGCGACGGCGTCGGCGATCAGCGGATATTGCGAACTCGAGTCGGAGAGCGAGGGGGTCATCAGCGTCTCGTAGACCAGACCGAGGGCCACGGCCGGCTGCCCTTGCGGCAGGATCGGGTTGAAGGTGTCGAACGTGCCGAAGGCGAACATGCGTGCGAGGCCGCCCTTGGGGGCATCCGGATTGGCGTAGTCCCAATGGCCGTTGAGCGGCAGCGGCGGATCGTTGATCAGCGACAGTGAGGTGACCCATGGACCGTTCTGCGCCGGATCGGCGAGGGCGGGCAGGGTGGTGAGGCTGAGGAGCGCGACGGCGGCAAGGGTGAGTTTCATGGCAGTCTCGGCATGATGGCGGACGAGTGTCCAGCGGGATTTTGGCGAGACTGTAGCATGGCGGCGGACCGGTGCTAGGCCGGGGCGGCGCTCGCGCCGTGTAACGCCGCCGCGAGCAGGCTCCTCGTGTAGTCGGTCCTGGGCGCCGCGAAGATGTCGGCGGTCGGGCCGCTCTCGACGACCCTCCCGTCCTTCATCACCAGCACTTCGTCGGCCAAGGCCCGGACGACCCGCAGATCGTGCGAGATGAACAGATAGGTGAGGCCGTGCCGGCGCTGGAGGTCGCGCAGCAGGTCGACCACCTGCGCCTGGACGCTCATGTCGAGTGCCGAGGTCGGTTCGTCGAGGACGACGAATTTCGGCTCGAGCACCATGGCGCGGGCAATGGCAATGCGCTGCCGCTGGCCGCCGGAGAACTCGTGCGGGTATTCATGGGCCCGCGCCGGATCGAGGCCGACTTCGAGCAGCGCACGTTCGACCCGTGCCTGCCGCTCGGCCGGGGTGAGATTGGGCATATGGACATTGAGGCCCTCGGCGACGATTGCGCCGACCGGCAGGCGCGGCGACAGCGAGCCGTAGGGGTCCTGGAACACGATCTGCATGTCCTTGCGAAGTGGCCGCATCGCGCCCCAGGAGCGCGCCTGGATGTCGCTGCCGAGGAAGGCGATGCGGCCGTTCGATGAGATCAGGCGAAGCAGCGCGCGGCCCAGCGTGGTCTTGCCCGAGCCGGATTCGCCGACAACGCCGAGCGTCTGCCCGGCCCGGACCGCGAGGGTCACGCCATCGACGGCTTTGACGACGCCAACCGTACGGCGCATCACGCCGCGCTTGATCGGGAACCAGACCCTCAGGTCGTTGGCGCTGAGGACGATGGGCGCATTGGGATCGTGCCGCGGCGGCTCACCCTTGGGCTCGGCCGCGAGCAGCTTTTTCGTGTAGTCATGCTGCGGGGCGGTGAAGATCGTCTCGGTCGGTCCGGCCTCGACGATCTTGCCTTCGGTCATCACGCACACGCGGTCGGCCATCTCGCGCACGATGCCGAGGTCGTGGGTGATGAACAGCATGGCCATGCCGTGCCGCGCCTGCAGCGATTTAAGCAGACTGAGAATCTGCGCCTGCACGGTGACGTCGAGCGCCGTGGTCGGTTCGTCGGCAATCAGGAGGTCCGGCTGGTTGGCGAGCGCCATCGCGATCATCACGCGCTGCCGCTGACCGCCCGAGAGCTGATGCGGATAGCTCTCAAGCCGCGCCTCGGCATCGGGGATGCCGACCTCATGCAAGAGCTCGAGCGTGCGGGCCCGGGCCGCCGTTCGGCGCAAGCCCTGATGCGTGCTGAGGATTTCGCTGACCTGCCGCTCGATCGTATGCAGCGGATTGAGCGAGGCCATCGGCTCCTGGAAGATCATCGAGATCTTGCTGCCGCGGACAGCGCGCAGCTCGCGATCGGCGGCGGTGAGGAGGTCCCGGCCGTCGAAGCGGATGTGCCCGCTGACCCTCGCCGACCCCGGAAGCAGCCGCAGGATGGATGCGGCGGTGACGGACTTGCCCGAGCCGGACTCGCCGACCAGCGCCAGGGTCTCGCCCGTGCCGATCTCGAACGAGATGCCGCGCACCGCATGGATGGTGCGGGCATCGAGCGCGAAGTCGATCACGAGGTCCTCGATTGCGAGCAGCGCGCTCATGTGAAGGTCTTTCGCGGGTCGAACGCATCGCGCACCGCCTCGCCGACGAAGATCAGCAGCGACAGCATGATCGAGATGGCGAGAAAGCCGGTGAGCGCCAGCCATGGCGCGCCCAGATTGTCCTTGCCCTGCGACAGGAGCTCGCCCAGCGACGGCGAGCCGGGCGGCAGGCCGAAGCCGAGGAAATCGAGCGAGGTCAGGGTAGTGATCGAGCCCCCGAGGATGAACGGCAGGAAGGTGAGGGTGGCGACCATCGCGTTGGGTAGAAGGTGCCGGCGCATGATGGTGAGATTGCCCACGCCAAGCGCACGGGCGGCGGCGACATACTCGAAATTGCGGCCGCGCAGGAATTCGGCGCGGACCAGCCCCACCAGCGTCACCCACGAAAACAGCAGCAGGATGGTGAGCAGGCTCCAGAAGCTCGGCTCGATGACGCTCGAAATGATGAGCAGCAAATACAGCGAGGGGATCGCGACCCAGACATCGATGAAGCGCTGGATGATGAGGTCCGTCCAGCCGCCGAAATAGCCGGAAAGGGCGCCGACCACGACACCGATGAGCGACGACAGCACGGTGAGCGCGAGGCCGAACAGCACCGAGATGCGAAAGCCGTAGAGCAGCCGGGCGACGACGTCGCGACCCTGATCGTCGGTACCGAGCCAGTGGATGTTGCCGGCGATGCAGTCGGGGTCCTGGTCGGCCTGCGCATAGCCGCTGCAGCGCTCGGACGCCTTCATCGTCCAGGTCGGTGCCGCCGGCGCGGGGACCGGGAGGTTCGCGTCGACCGTGTCGTAGGAGTAGTGGATGGGCGGCCAGAACATCCACCCATTGGCGTTGATCTCGTCGCGGTTGACCGGATCGCGGTAGTTGGTCGTGGCGAGGAAGCCGCCGAACTTGCTCTCGGGATAGTCCACGGCGATCGGGAACAGCAATTCGCCCTTGTAGGAGGCAACGATCGGCCGGTCCGAGGCGATGAACTCGGAAAACAGCGAGACGAGGAACAGAACCAGGAAGATCCACAGCGACCAGCTGCCGCGCCGGTTGGCAAAGAAGTTGCGCAACCGCCGGCGCGTGATCGGCGACACCCCCTGCCTCGCCGGCGCCGGCGCCGCGACATCCGCCGGCGCGAACACCGGGCCGCGGACGGCGGGACTGCCGGTTGCGATCATATCTCGCGCGTCTCGAAATCGATCCGCGGATCGACCCACGCATAGGTAAGGTCGGAAATAAGGCTGATCACGAGGCCGAGCAGTGAGAAGATATAGAGCGTCGCGAATACCACGGGATAATCGCGGTTGATCACCGAGGTGAAGCCGAGGAGCCCGAGCCCATCGAGCGAGAAGATGCTCTCGATGAGGAGCGAGCCGCCAAAGAATGCGCCGACGAAGGCGCCGGGGAACGTCGCGATGACGATCAGCATCGCGTTGCGGAAGACGTGGCGGTAGAGGATGCGCCGCTCGGTGAGCCCCTTGGCCCGCGCGGTGACGACATACTGCTTGCGGATTTCCTCGAGGAACGAGTTCTTGGTGAGAAAGGTCGTGGTGGCGAAGGCACCCAAGCCCATCGAGATCACCGGCAGGGTGATGTGCCAGAGGTAGTCGAGGATCTTCTGCCACCACGGCATGTCGGCGAAGCCGGGCGATACGAGCCCCTTGAGCGGAAAGATGCTCCAGAAGCTGCCGCCGGCGAACAGCACGATCAGCAGGATCGCGATGAGGAAGCCGGGCACGGCGTAACCGATGATCACAACCGAGGAGGTCCACACATCGAACCGCGAGCCGTCGCGCACCGCCTTGGCGATGCCGAGCGGAATGGAAATGCCGTAACTGAGCAAAGTCATCCACAGGCCGAGCGTGATCGAGACGGGCAGTTTCTCCTTGATCAGGTCGATGACCGAGATGTCGCGGAAGATGCTGCGGCCAAAATCGAAGCGGATATAGCCCCACATCATGTCGGCGAAGCGGACGAGCGGCGGCTTGTCGAATCCGAACTGCGCCCGGATCTGGTCGAGGTACTTCTGGCTGAGCCCCTTGGCGCCGCGATAGGCCGTGTTCGGTTGACCGCCCTGCGTGACCTCGGAGCCGGAGTTATCGACGGCGACGGTCGACGACACGGCCTTGTTGGAGAACCGCGCGATCAGCTCTTCGATCGGGCCGCCGGGCGCAAACTGCGTGATGAGAAACGACAGCGCCATGATCCCGAACAGCGTCGGGATCATCAGCAGGATGCGGCGAACGATATAGGCGCCCATTCAGGCTCCGGTGGCGGTCGCGAGCCCGAGGGCTCCCGCCAATTGATGGCGGACCAAGATGGCGATGAAAAGGAAAAACACCGCCGACGCCAGAGGTTGTGAGGACCCTTGGGCCAGCCGTTAGGCTTTCAGCGTGCGTTCGAGGCACGAAATCCAGTTCTCGTGTGCCAGCTTGGCGAGCAGCGGGGCGTCGTAGCCCTTGTCCGCCAGCGCCTGGAACAGCTTTGGGACGCCGGTGACGTCCTTGATCGGCGCGGGCACGGTGCACCCGTCGAAATCCGAGCCGAGGCCGACATGGTCCTCGCCGAGCTTATCGACGAGGTAGTCGATGTGCCGGACCATGGCGTCGATGCCGATATCGGCCATCATCATGCCGTCCGTGCGCAGGAACGAGGTCGAGAAATTGAGACCGACCATGCCGCCGGACTCGCGGATCCGCCCGAGTTGCCGGTCGGTGAGGTTGCGCGGCGAGGGACAGAGGGCGTGGACGTTCGAGTGGGTTGCGACAAGCGGCGCCTTCGACAGCACGGCGACGTCCTCGAACCCCTTCAGGTTCATGTGCGACAAGTCGATGAGAATGCCGAGCTCGTTGCAGAGCCGCACGAGGTCCTTGCCGCGCTCGGTGAGGCCCGGCCCGATGTCCGGATCACCCGGGAACTTGAACGGCACGCCGTGACCGAACACCGTCGGGCGGCTCCAGACCGGGCCGAGCGAACGCAGGCCCAGATCGTAGAAGAGGTAGAGTGCATCAAGGTCGGGGCCGATGGCTTCGGCGCCCTCCATATGCATCACAGCCGCGATCCTGCCGCTGCCGAAGGTCTCGCGCACCGCGGCAGCGCTGCGGCACACCTTGAAGGCGTCGGGGGCTGAGCGCTCCATCCAATGGAGGTGGCCGGCCATGGCCAGCGCCGCCGGCTGCGCCGCTTCGGCCCCCATCAGGTCGGGCAGCGGCACTTCGAACGGCGTCTGCTTCATCATCGACATGTAGTCGAGGCCGCCCGTGCCACCCTTGCTGGGCGAGGGCACGAAGATCGCAAAGAGCCCGCCGGCGAAACCTGCCTCTTTCATGCGTTTGAGGTCGAGATGGCCCTGGCCTGTGTCGCCGAGCCACATCTCCTCGCGCCGGTCGGGCGCGGTCTTCAGGCGCAGCAGGAAATCGTTGTGGCCATCGAAAAACGGAATGGGGTCAGTCACAGCGGTGTTCTCTCGCCGGACCAGTCTGAAGCGATGGACGGCATTTGCAGG
>DATMTK010000275.1:0-8166 GCA_035564755.1 Devosia sp.
CCTGCACCGGGGCGCTCTGCGCCTGGGTCTGAATCTGCGGCAAGGCCTGGGCCACGGGGGCTGGGGCCTGCGGCGGCGCGGCGGTCGTCGGCAATGCGCGCGGCGCCGCCTGCGGCAGCGGAGCGGGAGGGATCGGCGCCGGCATCGGCGCCTGTTCGATCGTGGCGACGATCGCCGGCGTCAGCAGCCCGCGCTGCGGCCTGCCGATGCTCGCCTCGAACGCCTTGAGGGCCCGCGCCGTCTTCGGCCCGAACAGCCCGTCCGCCGCGCCGCTGTAGAGCCCGAGCGAGGCGAGCTTTTGCTGCATCTGCGTGACATCGGCATTGGTGACGGCCTGCGGCGCCGGGGTTTGCGCCGGCTCGTCGACGCTGCCGGTGGTTTCGGGTGCGGGAGCGTCCAGCCTCGCCGGGCGCTCGGCCGGCATCACCGGCGCGATCCGCTTGAGCACCGGCGCCGGATTGTCGGCAAAGCTGCCGAACAGCGGGGCCGGATGATGGTGTTGCTTATAGAGCGCATTGGCGCTCGCGAGCGCCGAAAAGCCGATCAGCGCCGCGAGCGCGGTGTTGCGCAGCGGCTGGCGCATGTAGATCGAGATAACCCACAGGGCGGTGCGCCCGGCTGCCGCCACCATCGCACCACCCGCCTGCAAAGGCAGGCTCGACATTGCTTCGACCGTCATAGCGCTCGTCTTTTTTCGTCGTGCCATTGGGACGTGATCGCCACCGGCTCACGGACGAGCGGGGTGACGGCGCTAGTTTCGCTGGTTTTGGTTGCTGGACCGTTTAAAGGCAAAAGAACGGTGATGGTTGTCCCCTCGCCCGGGCTCGACTGCGCCTTGAGCGTGCCGTCGTGCAGTTCCACCAGCCCCTTGACGATGGAGAGGCCGAGCCCCGTGCCCTCGTAGCGCCGGGCCAGCCCGTCCTGCACCTGGAAGAACGGCTCGCCGAGCCGGTTCACCGCGTCGTGGTCCATGCCGATGCCGCGGTCTGCCACGGAAATATTGAGCAGGCTGCCCTGCCGTTTGATGCTCAGCGTCACCACGCCGCCGTCATGGCTGAACTTGATGGCGTTGGAGAGCAGGTTGATCACCACCTGCCGCACGGCGCGCTCGTCGGCAGTGAGCTGCGGCAGCAGCCGCGGCAGGTCGCTGACCAGCTGCACCTTGCGTTCGCGGGCCAGCGTGTCGACCATCCTGAAACAGGGTTCTACCAGGTTCACCGGTTCGAACGGCTCGGTCTGCAGCTCGAACTTGCCGGCCTCGAGGCGGCTCATGTCGAGCAGCATCTTGACCACGTCGAGCAAATGATGCCCGCTCTGGTGGATGATGTTGGCGTATTCGCGGTGCGCGGGGCTGAGCTCGCCGACCACGCCGCTCGTCATCATTTCGGAAAAGCCGACGATGGCGTTGAGCGGCGTGCGCAGCTCATGGCCGATGGTCGCGAGGAAGCGCGACTTGGCGCTCGAGGCATCTTCGGCGGCGCGGCGCGCCTCGCGCATTTCGATTTCGTGCGCGTGCCGTTCGGTGACGTCGCGCAGCAGCGCCACCACCTCGTGGCGCGGATCGTCCGGGTCGATGTCGAGCACCGGCGTGAGGCTCACCTCGACCCAGAAGAACACCGGGATGCGCGAGGGCTCCGCCAGGTCGTCGCGGCGCATGCGTACTTCGACCCGGCGGGTCGTGCCGGCATGGTTGGCCTCCGAGAAGGCGGTCATATAGGCCGGGCGGTCGAGCACGTGGATGCGGTCGAGCAGGCCGTTGCCGCTCAGCTCGTAGCGATGGCAGCCGAAGAGCTTTTCCGCCGATTTGCTGGTGAACAGCACCGCACCGTCGCTGCCGAACCGCATCACCGCGTCCTGCACATTCTCGACCAGATGGCGGTAGGCGTTGACCTGGCCGCGCTCGTAGACCGCGAACGCCGTGTTCAGCCGGCTCGCCGAATAGGCCACGGTCAGCGCCGTCGCGACGAAGGCGAAAGCGGCGATCAGCGCAAACTCCGGGCGGTTCGGCTCTGGCCAGTTCACGAGGCCCAGCGCGCCGAGGCAGCCGATGGCGACCACCACGAGCAGCAGCACCCAAGCGCGTTTTTTGGCCGGCGAACGCGCCAGCAGCGACGCCTGGACCGGCGCCAGCAGGGCGATCGCGAGGCCGAAATCGACGATCTGCGGATCGACCAGCGTCAGCACGAGGCCGACGATCAGCGTCGAGTACACCTGGCCGAAGGCGGCGCGCTCGAACTGGCCGCGGCGATGCAGCTCCATCGTCATGAAGCCCGCGCATAAGCCGATCGTGGTGATGACGAAGGGCATCAGCGCGCCCTGCATCAGGAACCAGATGGCAACCGGCGCCGCCAGCGTGTTGGTGACGAGAATGATGCGGGCGTTGGCCGCAATGGTCTTGCGGCGCAAAGCCTCCGGGCGGCCGCGCGCCATCTCGGCTCGATCGGCGCCAGGCTCCCTGCGGAACAGAGAGGTCAAGTGGCTACGCATTACAAGAACCGCTTCCCGGAACGTCCGTCTTCTCGTCCCAACCCTTCCATCGAAGAGCTAAGACGGGCTTAAGGGCCAGGGGCCGGAGGGCCGTTCCGCCCCGTTTGCACAGGGCGATGCCTCGCTTTTTGCCCGTAGCGTAAACAATGGATTGACCAAGCCCGGGCGCCCTCAGCAATCGTCCGGATGCCGATCGATTGCATTTTATCGAATTGGCTCGCCGCCCTTTAATCCGGCGGGCCTATGGTCTTGCTCGAACGGCGATTGGCCGTCGGTCTCAAAGGGCAATTGAGATGATCCTACGTTCCGCTTTCTGGCTCGCAGTCGGGTTCGCAATCGTGGCGCCGCACGGCACCAATCTCGGTCAGGCCGCGGCGCAGCTCCGCGACCAGGCGATTGCATCGGGCACTGAGGCGGCAACGCAGATCATCGTCAGTCAGGTGCTCGATACACCGGTGGCCAGGGCCGCCGTCGGCAAGCTGCCCACCTCCACGCAGCCGGCAGTCCATTCCGTGCAGGACGCCACGCCGACCTTCGTCTTTCCGCGGTCCCGCCCGGCCGCGTTGGGTTAAGCCAGGGGTCGCGTCATTCCCCCGACGCTACTCCACCCGAACGATCCCTGGTTTTAGGCCGCACGTCCGCTGCCCCGGACGTGCGGCTTTTCTTTTCCCCCGGACCGTGTCGAACACCGGCGTCGCCGTTCGTCTATAGTGAGCCACTGAGCGCAGGAGGACGTCATGGCCCAATACCTCGTTGCCATCCATCATCCCGACGATTTCGATCCGTCGCAGGAAACCCAGGCCGTGCACGACGACATCACCGCGCTCAACCTCGAGATGAAGGCCGCCGGCGTCCGCGTCTTCGTGGGCGGCCTGCAGCCCGTCGTCGACGCGAAGTCGGTGCGCATCCAGGCGCCCGGCCGGCTGCGCGTCACCGACGGTCCGTACCTCGAGACCAAGGAGCACATCGGCGGCTTCTGGGTGCTCGACTGCGCCGGCATGGATGAGGCGCTGGAGTGGGGCCGCAAGGCCGCCATCGCCTGCCGCGCCCCGGTCGAGGTGCGCGGCTTCAACGTGCGGCCCTAGATCTCCGGCCCTTCGACCCGGTTGGTCTCGGGCTCGCCGCGACGAGCGCGGAACTCGGCCCAGCGTCCGGAGATGCGCGCCTGCGCTCCGTCGGAGAAGATCGTGGCGATGCCGGCGATGATGAGCAGCACCAGTCCGCCATAGCCGATGGCATCCTGGCTCTCCCTGTAGAACAGCGCACCGAGGATGACGGCCCAGATGATCTGCACGTATTGCGTCGGGCCGATATGGCTCACCGGCGCCTGCCGCATGCCGCGGATGATGAGCAGCTGGGCGCCGCCGCTCAGGACGCCGATGACGGCGAAACGGACGAGATCGTAGAGCGTCGGCATCGCGAAATCGCCGAGCATGAGCGCACCCGCGACGACGATCTGATACACGCCGTTGATGGCGATGATGCTGACCTGCTTTTCGTCCTTGGAGATCACGCGCAGGATGACGTTGGCGCTCGCCGCAAACAGTGCGCAGCCGACCGCCGCAAGGTGGCCGAGCCCAAGCTGATGGAACCCGGGGCGCACCACGACGAGCACGCCGACGAAGCTCAGCGCGACCAGCAGCCAGCGCACGACCGCCACGCGCTCCTTCAGCACCACGACCGAGAGCAACGTCAGGAACAGCGGCGCGAGGAACGCCAGCGAGTAGGTTTCGGCGAACGGGACGCGCGTGATCGCGACCGTGAAGCACAGCGACGCCGCGGTATAAAGCAGCGCCCGGGCGTTCATCAGCCACGGCCGGCGGAACCGGAACACCTCGCGCCATCGGTCGCCGGAATTGCGCGCCATCGGCAGCGCCGCGAGGGCGAAGAGATTGAGGAAGAAATTGATCTCGAACACCGACAGCGCTCCGCCACCGAAGCTTTTGGTGATCGAATCGCTGATCGAGTAGATCGAGTACGCGAGGACTGCAAACAGGACGCCGGTCGGCATCGGAGGAAGGCTCGGGCGGAGGGTGCGCAGCCTCTATCTGACGGCGCTGCGTCTGTCGACGGCGAACGCGCCTGCTTCCGTACGGCAGTCACCCTGTCGCAGCGGCGCGGGCCCTATGGCGCCGGCAGGCAGACCCGTTTCAGCAGTTCCATCTGCTGGCCGACCAATGCGCGCCGTTCGGTGGGTCCCAGTCTGGACCAGGTCTCGAGGAAATACCGGTCGCAGACCTCGACCAGCGCCATCACCGATTGGATCAGGAGGCTCTCGGGCAGATCGGAGCGAACCACCCCCAGCGTCATGCCGTGCCGCAGCAGCGCGGCGATCCAGGCTTCGACCGTCCCCATGAAGCTGCCGGCCGATCCTCCGCTTTTGTCGGCACGCAGGCGATAGAACAGTTGGCCGACCCGCACCGACCAGGCATTGCGCTCCGAGAACGCCACGCCCTTGACGAACAGCGCCTCGATCTCCGGCCAGAAGGTCTCCGCCGTCAGCGTCCGATAGTCGAGGCCCCCCATGTCGCGCATGAAATGCTCGAACACCGCCTGGATCAGTTGGCCGAACAGGTCGCGCTTGTCGTCGAAATAGTAATAGAGCGAACTCTTGCCGATCCCGGCGCGCTCGATGATGCGGTTGAGCGAGGCGCCCTCGTAGCCCTCGGCGGCCAGTTCTTCGGCGGCGCTCTGGAAGAGCTTGTCGCGCCGTTCCGGCAGCATCCGTTTCAATCGTTCGCGAACCATCGAGGGACAATAGCCTGCTTGCATCTGCTGTACCGATGTGTGTACCACTGGTACATACGCAGGTCCACAGGAGTCGAACATGGCGGCGAAAGTCTTGATTTCGGGTGCCGGCATCGCCGGGTGTTGCCTCGCCTGGTGGCTTGAGCGCTACGGATATTCGGTGACCGTGGTCGAACAGGCACGGGAAGCGCGCGGCGGCGGTTACGTCATCGACTTCTGGGGTCTCGGCTACGAGGTGACGCAGAAGATGGGCCTCGTCGACGAGCTCCGCCGGCACGATCTCGATGTGCACGAGTTCCGGGTCGTCGACGGCGCCGGCCGGCGAGTCGCCAGCATCGACCAGGGCGCCCTGAAAGCTCTGACCGGCGGCCGGATCATGAGCCTGCCGCGCTCCGCCGTGGCCATGGCGCTCTATGGCGCGGTCGAGGATCGGGTCGACGTCCGCTTCGGCGACAGCATCACCGCCCTCACCGCGACCTCGAGCGGCGTCGACGTGCAGTTCCGCACTGGCGCTGCCGAGAGTTTCGATCTGGTGATCGGCGCCGACGGCCTCCACTCCTCCGTGCGGCGGCTGATCTTCGGCGACGGCCAGCAGTTCGAGCGCTTCCTCGGCTACTACGTCGCGGCTTTCACCGCGCCGCACTATCCGCACCGCGATCCGCACGTCTATGTCACCTATGGCGAGCCGGGGCGGCAGATCTGGCGGGTCAGCCTCGAGGACGATGCGGCCGTCTTCCTTCTGGTCTTTGCGCACGATGGCGCCATCGACCTTCCCATGCACGATCCGGCTCATCAGAAGAATGTTCTAGCACGGCTCTATGCCGATAGCGGCTGGGAAGCCAGGGAGATGCTCGCGGCACTCGAGACCGCCACCGACGTCTATTTCGACCGCGTCAGCCAGATCGCCATGCCGGCGTGGAGCAAGGGCCGCATTGCGCTGATCGGCGATGCCTGCGCCTGCCCGAGCCTGTTGGCCGGCGAAGGCTCCGCCATGGCGATGGCCGAAGCCTATACCCTCGCGGGCGAGCTCGACCGCGCGGGCGGCGATCATGTCCGCGCCTTCGCCGCCTACGAGCAGCGCCTCAGGCCGTATGTGGAGCGCAAGCAGAAGGGCGCGCGCGGCTTTGCCGCGAGCTTCGTGCCGAAAAGCAATCCGGGACTGTGGCTCAGGAACTTTTCGATCGAGGCGGCGAACCGGCTGAACCTCACCAGCCTGCTGTTCGGCTCGCAGATCAACGACCGCATCACGCTGGAGACCTATCGCCAGCTCTGACGGTTCGCGGTCAGGCCCGCTGCGGCTGCACCGCCATCGCATCCTGGCCGCGGAACTGCGCGATGCGGATGCGGAAATTGTGGCCGACGCGCTCGGCGCGATCGACGAACATCGCGGCGACATGCGGCGGGCAGAGCTCCTCCGCCGTCGCGCGGAACAGCGTCAGCCAGCGCTGGAAGTGTGCGTCATTGAGCTCGGGGATGGCGAGGTGCTTGGGCATCGGCCGGCCCACGTAGCGCCGCGTCCCCAGCAGCATCGAGGACCAGAAATCGGTGATGGTCTGGATGTGCTCAGGCCAGCGATCGGCCGGAATGACGCGCTCGAAGACCGGTCCGATCACCTCGTCTCGCCGCGCCCTCGCATAGAAGGCGGACACCACCGCCGCCACCATCTCCTCGTCGAGATCGGGCGGCACCATCCGGCCGGTCGGCGTCATGCGTTGCGGTGCGTCGTCGCTCATGCCGCTATGTAGGTCGTGGCCGCCCGCCAATCCAGCGGCGCCGATGCCGCAGTGTCAGGCCGCAGCGCTCGCCTGCGCGGCGTGCTGGGCGGCGCGGGCGCGCTGGTAGGCGGGGCGCGCCTCCGCCCGTGCCACATAGGCCGCGAGCGTCGGGTACCGGTCCAGGAAGCCCGACGGCTTCAGCCGCTGCAGCACGTGCACCAGCATCAGATCGCCGGCGCTGAACGCCCCGTCGAGCCAGTCGGCATCGCCGAGATACGCGACGAGATCGCGCAACGGCCGGTCCATCCGGGCCTCGATCAGCGGCATGCGCTCGGCGGCCCAGCTCTCGCCGCGCTCCAGCAGCCGAGCATTGGCGAAATCGAGGATCGGCGGCTCGACCGTGCTCACCGCGGCGAACATCCAGGTGATGGCGCGGGCCCGCGCGTCGGGATCGGCCGGCAGCAGGCCGGGATGGGTCTGGGCGATGTGCAGGATGATCGAGCCGCTCTCGAACAGCACCAGCTCGCCCTCCTCGTAGGTCGGGATCTGGCCGAACGGATGCAGCGCCCGATGCGCCGGCTCCTTCATGGCGGCGAACGACACCGGGCGCACGCGATAGGCCTCGCCCACCTCCTCCAGCGCCCAGCGGACGCGGGTGTCGCGCGACAGGCCCATGCCGCCATCGGGCGACCGTTCAAAGGCAGTAATCGTGGGGGTCATCGCAACGCTCCGGTTCAGGTCGGTCAATGACATCTGGTCGAGCGCCGGGGGATCGTTTCGACACCGGGGAGCGAGTTTCTTTCAGGCCCGGCGAGCGACCAAAAACACCCTTGACATGATACCATACGGTTTCCTATATCGAGGCATGACACGAAACCAAACGGTATCCTTAGATGACGATGGCGATCTCGTTTTCCGGGCTTTGGCCGACAAGAGCCGGCGCGAATTGCTCGATCGTCTGTACGAGCGCGCCGGCCAGTCGCTCAGCGAACTCTGCGAGGGCCTCGAAATGACGCGGCCGGCGGTTGCCAAACATCTCAGAATTCTGGAGCAGGCCAGTCTCGTCAGCTTCGAGCGCAAGGGACGGGAGAAACTCCACTATCTCAATCCGGTGCCGATAAACGGTATCGCCGAACGCTGGATTGGAAAATTCGAGCGCCCGCACCTGCGCGTGCTTTCCGACCTCAAGGATCTGCTGGAAGCACCAACCCCCGAC
>DATMTK010000276.1:0-5720 GCA_035564755.1 Devosia sp.
CCGCTGACAGCTCAAACTCCGGCGCGTAAGCTTGCCGTAACATTACAAGGCCGCCAGCGCTTTTGAGGCGGCGAGTTAGATGCTTGCGGCAGTCGAATCGTCACTTCAGGCTCTGAGTTCCGCCCGGTCGGACAAGGACATTGCACGCGTGCTGGCCGACGCGGCGACCCGCTTCGGCTTTCGCAGCGCCTATCTGATCGAATACGCGGGCAAGCTGTCCGCCATGCAGCGGGTTCTCGACACCGATCCGGCCCGCCGTGACTGGTGGGCGAGCTATTTTGCCAGCGACCTGCGGCCCCGGCCGCGCGAAGTCGCCGCGAGCGTCGAGGGCCGCGAGATCCAGCGCTACGACGCCTCGCGTTTCGGTCCCGGTTCGGACCGCCTGCGCGCCACCTGTGAGGCGCATGATGTCGTCGACGTCACCGTCCTGCCGATCGCCCACGAGAGTGAACTGGTCGGGGTTGCGGGCTTCTGCGGCGCGCCAAAGCTCGACCGGGAGTCCGAGATGGCGCTGCAGATGATCGCCTACAGCGCGTTCGCGCATCTCCGCGAGGCCCGCGAACGCACGCCTGATATCGGTGTGCAGCTCACCCCGCGCGAGCGTCAGGTGATGCAGCTCTCGGCCGAAGGCTTCACCTCCGCCGAGATCGGCACCCAACTCGGCATGTCGACCCGGACCGCCAACCAGCACGTCGACAATGTCGCGGCCAAGCTCGGCACCCGCAATCGCGCCCATACCGTCGCCGAGATCGTCCGCCGCGGCCTGCTATAAGGCGGCATGAGTCTCCTGGATTTCCTCAGCCGCGAGGCCGCGGTGGTGGCGCCCGAGCTCTTGGGCGCGACATTCCTCGTCGACGGGGTCGGCGGCGTGATCGTCGAAGTCGAGGCCTACCATCCGAGCGATCCTGCCTCGCATTCCTTTCGCGGTCCGACGCCGCGCAACGGGGCGATGTTCGCCGGCCCGCCGCGGGTTTACGTCTATCGCTCCTACGGCATTCATTGGTGCATCAATTTCGTCACCGCTAACGCCAGCGCCATTCTGATCCGTGCCATCGAACCGACCCACGGTCTGACCAAGATGCGCAAGCGGCGCGGTCTCGACGACGCACGTACCCTTTGTTCGGGACCCGGCAAGCTCTGTGAGGCAATGGGTGTCACCGGCGCACTCGATGGCAAGATGCTCGACCGGCCGCCGTTTTCGCTGGCGCTGGCCCCCTCGCCTGCGGCGGTTGCCATCGGCAAACGCATCGGCATCACCAAGGCGGTCGACGTCCCCTGGCGCTTCGGCGTCGCCGGTTCGCGGTTCCTCAGCAAGCCATTCCCGAAGCGCTGAGGGATTGCGCTCGGGCCCGGCTTCGCTATGGTCCGGCCTCCAAACTCGAAAGGATGCCTGCCCGTGCAGATCGACGAGCTCATTGCCGAACTTCTCGCCCGCGGCGACATCAATGACGACACCACCATCGAGCTCAACCGCATGCTCAACGACTGGCGTGCCGGCAAGCTCGACCCGGACGACGAAACCTATCTGCGCGCGCTGCACGCCCGCATCATGGGCACCATAGCCGAGCCCGCCCAGCCGAGTGCAACGCCGGTCAACCGCATTGACGGCCTCAGCATCGAAGAATGGCGCGAGCGCGCCCTGCGCGCCGAAGCCGAGCTCGCCCAGCTGCAGGAGACGGCGCGCAACGGCTGATTTCGGTTGCCGCGGGCCCCATGCCTGATATGAGGCGCCCCCGGGGCCTGTAGCTCAATGGTTAGAGCCGACCGCTCATAACGGTCTGGTTGCAGGTTCGAGTCCTGCCGGGCCCACCATCTCTTCGCGTTTCGATCTTGCGCTGAGCGATACCCAGCCATCGCTGTTATGCAGGGCAGACATTCGCGCGCTTCGGTTGTATTATATCGTAGCACGATATATCAGGCCGCCACCCTTCCTCCTGCTCGATTCCGGACTGATGCCGAAGACCCTTGCCCGCCTGTCGTCGCGTGAACTTGGCGATTTCACCACCGATCGCCGAGTGCTGTTGCTCGTCGCCATGGCGCTCGTTGTCGGCACCGGCGGCGCGTTCGCCGCCTGGCTGCTGCTGCGCCTGATCGCCCTCGTCACCAATTTGATCTGGATGGGCCGGATCAGCGTGGATTCGGTCAGCCTCGCCGGCGTCCATCCGTCCTGGTGGATGGTGGCGGCGCCGGCCCTCGGCGGCCTAGTCATCGGGCTGATGGCGCGCTTCGGCAGCGAGGCGATCCGCGGCCACGGCATCCCCGAGGCGATCGAAGCCATCCTCATCGGCGGCAGCCGCATGCAGCTCAAGGTGGCAATCCTCAAGCCGATCTCATCGGCCATCTCGATCGGCAGCGGCGGCCCGTTCGGCGCCGAAGGCCCGATCATCATGACCGGCGGCGCCATCGGCTCGCTGTTCGCGCAATGTTTCAGCCTGAGCGCGGCCGAGCGCAAAACGCTGCTGGTGGCGGGCGCCGGAGCCGGCATGACGGCGGTATTCGGCACCCCGATCGCCGCGATCCTCCTGGCGGTCGAGCTGCTGCTGTTCGAGTGGAAGCCACGCAGCCTGATCCCGGTCATCGCTGCAGCGGTCGTCGCTGCGGCCTGGCGGCCGCTCTTGATCGGCAGCGGCGCCCTGTTCCCGCTTGCCGCGACCTCCGCGATGCCCTGGTGGGGGCTCATCGCCTGCATCGGGATCGGCCTCGTTTCGGGACTGCAGTCGGGCCTCATGACCAAACTGCTCTATGCGACCGAGGACTTTTTCGAACGACTGCCCATCCATTGGATGTGGTGGCCGGCGATCGGCGGGCTCGTGGTTGGGCTCGGTGGGCTCGCCGATCCTGCGGCGCTGGGCGTCGGCTACGATGTGATCGGCCAGTTGCTCGCCGATCACATCACGCTGACCGCCGTGGTGATGCTGCTCGTCGTGAAATCAGTCATCTGGCTGGTGTCGCTGTCGTCGGGAACCTCGGGCGGCGTGCTGGCACCGCTGCTGATCCTGGGCGGCTGTGCCGGCTGGCTGCTCGGCCATCTGCTCCCCGGTGAACCGGCGTTCTGGGCGCTGCTTGGCATGGCCGGAATGATGGGTGGCACCATGCGCGCACCGCTCACCGGCGTGATGTTCGCCGTCGAGCTGTCGGGCGCGCCGGATACGCTGCTGCCGCTGATCGCGACGACCGGCACGGCCTACGCCGTGACCGTGCTGCTGCTCAAGCGCTCGATCCTGACCGAAAAGATTGCCCGCCGCGGCCGGCACCTGACCCGCGAATACGCCACCGATCCGTTCGAGACGGTGACCGCCGCCGAGGTCATGGTGACCAAGGTCGACAGCCTTCCGGCGAAAATGACGGTCGACGAAGCAGTGGCGTTCTTCACCGCCGACGCACCCCGCCACAAATCCTATCCGATCACCGATGCCGCGGGCCGGCTTGTCGGCCTTGCGGCCCGCGCCGACGTGCTGCGCTGGCGGACCGAGGCGCCCAAGGGCGACGCGACGCTCTACGACGTCGCCTCGGACGAGGATGTCGCGTTTGCCTATCCGTCCGATCTCGTCGGCCAAGTAGCCGATTTGATGGTCGCCCGCTCGGTCGGACGCGTGCCGATCGTCGAACGCGACGGGCATCGGCTGCTCGGTCTGGTGGCGCGCAAGGATATCCTCCATATGCAGCGTGGCCGCGTGCAGCAGGAGAACCGTCGCACGTCGGTGTGGACGAAATCGGCCGAACCAGCCAAACGCCTCGCCGGATGAGGCATTGTTCGGCCGCCACCGGCAAACCATCCTGAGGAGCAGTTGAGCCACAGCCCCCGCGTCACGCCCGAGCAATATACCGCGCTCGCCGACTTCCGGTACGCCATCCGGCAGTTCACGGCGCGAAGCTCGGACCGCGCACGCGCCGAAGGCCTGCCGCCGCAGCAGCACCAGGCGTTGCTGGTGATCGCCGCGAGTAGCGAGCCGCGACCGACCGTCGGCTTCCTCGCCTCGCGCCTGCTGATCGCTCCGAACGCGGCGGCCGAATTGGTAAAGCGGCTGTCCGATGCAGGCTACGTGTCGGTCGAACGGGATATCGAGGATCGCCGCCGACGCGTGCTCGCCGTGACTCCGGCGGCCCAGACCTTGCTCGACCGCCTGAGCGAAGCGCACCTGGCCGAGATCGGCGAACTTGCACCGCGACTGGTTCGTGCGTTGCGCACCATCGCGGCGCGAACGCTAGAGTAGGTCGTCGCCGATTCCGGCCGCGCCGACCCTGCGCAGCAGCACGATCAACGCGTCGGTGCGTCTATCCCCCAGGCCTGCGCGAAAGCGCGCCTCGTGCGCCGCGATCCTGTCCCGCGCCTCGCCGAGCAACCGCCCGCCGGCGGCACTCAGCGACAGCTCTTGCCGGCGGCCATCGCGGCCCGACTTGCGCCGCAGGATCAGTCCTCGCCCATCGAGGCGATCCACCACCGCCATCATCGTCGCGCGGTCCGTCCCGAGCGCCTGGGCCAGGTCGATCTGCGACACCTGCGGATTGGCGGCGATGAGCTCGAGCACCGCGCATTGCTTCTGCGTGAGATCGAGCCCGGCCATGGCCATCGCGAAGTCACGCGCCACGGCCGCACTCGCCATGCGCAGGTGAAATCCCACGAGGCCGTCGAGCCGGCCGAAATCGAGCCCGTCCTGTGCCGTCTGTTCGCCGCTCTTCAACTTGCTTGCGTGCCGCATCGAAGATTTGTATGTGTTACATACAATATCGGCAGAGGCAATCGCGGAGGAGCGGTTGGCGACAGACTTCACCACCGATCCGCTGGCCTATTCGGCGCAGGCGCGCCCGCATAGGGTCGCCGTGGTCGACCTCGCGACCGGCGAGCGCACGACTTTCGCGGCGCTGGATGCCCTTGCCGACCGCGCCGCGGCCTGGCTGACGGCCGAACTGGGCCCTGCAGGCGGCGAGCGCGTCGCCTATCTCGGCCGCAACGGGCTTGAGCTGCTGGTTGTCGCGCTCGGCGCCGAGCGCAGCGGCAATATCTTCGTCCCGGTCAACTGGCGGCTGACGGCACCCGAGGTTGCGGCGCTGTTGGCCGACTGCTCGCCCAAGCTGGTCGTGGCGCAGCCGGAGTTTGGGCCGCTGGTCGCAGGAGCGAACACTCGCATCGGGGCCCTCGCCGCGATCGCAGCGACGCCACCGCGGCCGCGCACCACTTACCCGCCCGACCGCCCCGTCGTCCTGCTCTACACCTCCGGCACCACTGGCACTCCCAAGGGGGTCATCGTCACCGCGCATAACGCCTTTGCCGCCGCGCTCAACTTTATCGCCGTCGGCGAAGTCGGCGCGACCTCCGTGACGCTGTCCGACCTGCCGATGTTCCACACCATCGGCCTGATCGCCGTGGCCCGCTCGACGCTGATGGCCGGCGGCACCCTGGTGCTGACCGATCGTTTCGTACCGGCGCGATCGCTGGCGGCACTCGGTGACATGGCGCTGGGCGTGACTCATTACTTCGCGGTGCCGGTGATGGCCGAGACGCTGGCGCGCGACCCCGAATTCTCACCCGCGGCGCTCTCGCGCCTGCACGCGATCTTTCTCGGCGGCGCGCCACTCGCACCTGACTTGGTCGAACGCTTCCTCGGCTTCGGTGTGCCGCTGGTCAACGGCTACGGCATGAGCGAAGTTGGTACGGCCATCCACGTCCCGATCGACCGCGAGACGGTGCGGCGCACCGCCGGCGCCGTGGGCCTGCCCGC
>DATMTK010000277.1:0-6733 GCA_035564755.1 Devosia sp.
CGCATCCTTGGTAAGGCTGAGGTCGTGAGTTCAATCCTCACCGGCAGCACCATTTTTCCTATATAAAACAATCACTTACGGAAACGATAATTCGCCCCCACGGGGGCAAATTTCCGCCAGTAAGCACCCAGTAAGCGGCAGGCCAAAATTCGGCTCGCGGCGCGCCTGGGATAAATTCCGTCATCGTTCGCGGTTTCCGGTTTGGATCGACGTCGTCACACTGGTTGCGTGACCGAGTCGGCTTCTGTGCGGAGCGATCCCGACTGCTCGATTGGAATCATCACTGAGCAAGTTCGCGCCGGCCTGAGGGGAGAGCCTTCCCCGGCGCGAAGCCCCGACGGGTCTTCGCGTACGCTTACTCCCGGAGACACTGCGCGGCGCGCGGAGAGGAAGAGTTTGGCCCGGCGGGCCGTGACGAGTGATGGGGCTGGAAGAGGCTGGCTCCGCTTCGTCGCGGAGATCCGCGATGGCTCACGGCCTTTCCCTTCAGTTCGACGGTTTCCAAGTCGACGATGTCGCCGCGCTCAACCGGCATGCCATCAGGCTCATGGAGCGAGGAGATGACGGGTGGCTGTCTCCATGGCGCTTGAATGCGCTAACGGAAGGCGTTGGTCCCTGTCTCGGAGGAGGCCTGTTGGGCCTGGCGGGGAGTCAGCCGGGTGAGCCGCCGAGCAACGCGCCTTCCTTGATGCACCCGGACGCGGAGGAGAGGTTCTTGGAACTCTTCGCGGCAACCGGGATGGATTCTCGGCATGGCGGGCTGCGGACTTTCTACACCCGCTTTGAGGATGTTATCATCCTGTCGGACTGGCGTGAAAGTGATCCCGTCCTGTTTCTCCGCAACTGGATCCACGAACTGATCCACGCGACCGGACATCCATCACGGCTCGCCCGAGACCTGCCGGACGTCTTTGGACCGACAGAGCATGGCATGGAGGATCTGGTCGCAGAGATCGGCACCTCGATCGTCTGCTCATCGCTCGGGATCGCGCCGGGGCTGCGCCATCCCGACAACATCGGGCCTTGGCTGGCCCTTCTTCGGTCCGACGACAGGGCGTTCGGAAAGGCGTTCAGTCTCGCCAGCTCAGCCGCCAACTATCTCTTCGCGCGACGCGACGCGCAGGCGGCTGCCTTCGATTTGATCGAGCAGGAAGAGGCGGCTGCGGAGCGTGCGGAGGCGGTTCGCGCCGCCGCGGAGCGAAGGCTCAAGCGGCAGCGAGAGAGGGAGAGATGGGCCTCCGGCCTCATGACGGGCTTGCAGCCGAGAGAGAGTCTCCCGGCGGCCCGTCATGGAGTATTGTCATGGCAAAGCCTTCTCTCAAACTCGTCCTGAGCCCGTCGCGGGACATTCCCTTCGATAAACTGGTCCTCAGCCAGTCCAACGTCCGCCGCGTGAAGGCGGGCGTCTCGATCGGCGAGCTGGCCGAGGACATCGTCCGCCGCACGCTTCTTCAGAGCCTCAACGTTCGGCCCGTTATCGACGAAACGGGCAATGAAACGGGCATGTTCGAGGTGCCCGCGGGCGGCCGCCGCTTTCGAGCGCTCGAATTGCTGGTGAAGCAGAAGAAGCTCGCGAAGGACGCCCCCGTTCCCTGCGTCGTGCGTAACCCTGCCAGCCAGGGCGCGACCGCGGAGGAGGACTCGCTCGCGGAGAACACTTTCCGCGAGCAGCTCCATCCGCTTGATCAGTTCAAGGCGATGCAGGCTTTGGTCGACCAGGGGTCGGATATCGAAGCGGTCGCGGCGCATTTCATGACCACGCCGGCCGTCGTTCGACAGAGGCTCCGCCTGGCATCGGTCTCGCCCAAGCTCCATGAGGTCTATGCCGAGGACGGAATGAGCCTCGAACAGCTCATGGCGTTCGCTGTCAGCGAGGATCATGCCCGTCAGGAGCAGTTGTGGGATCTCCTGACCAACAGCTGGAATAAGTCACCTGCCTTCATCCGTGGCCGGCTCACCGAGCAATCGGTCCGGGCGACCGACCGGCGGGTCAGGTTCATCGGCGTGGATGCCTATGTCGCCGCGGGCGGACACGTGATGCGCGACCTGTTCGAGCAGGACGATGGAGGCTGGCTGCAGGACGTCGGCCTGCTCGATCAGCTCGTTGCCGAAAAGCTGGGCGCGGAGGGTGAACGGATTGGTGCTGAAGGATGGAAGTGGGTCGCCGTGGCACTCGACTTTGCCTATGGCCAGTTCGACGGGTTGCGCGAGATCCCGGGTGTCGAGGTCGCGATCACGCCCGAAGAGCAGAGCCGGATCGACGCACTCCAGGCCGAACGCGAAGCCCTTGAGGCCGAATATGAGGGGGCGGAAGAAGTCGCGGCCGAGGTGTCGGCGCGGATCACAGCCATCGACGAGGAGCTCGGCTTCCTGCTGCGGCACCCGACTCTCTACGATCCTGTAGAAATGGCCCGCGCAGGCGCCTTTGTCAGCCTCGACCATGACGGGACGCTCTATGTCGAGCGCGGCTATGTGCGCCCGGAGGATGAGCCGGTATCCGATGACGCCGTCCTGGAGGATGAAGGCGCACCGGGCGGCGCCATGAACGCGCACGGGTCAGGGCCGGGACAGCCGCTTGCCGTTGGACAGTCCGCCCAGGCCGATGCGGCCGAGGAAGATGACGACGTCGCCCGCCCCCTACCGGACAAGCTGGTCGGCGAGCTTACGGCGCATCGGACGATCGCGCTGCGCGATGCGCTGGCCGGCAACCCCGCGGTGGCCTTTGCCGCGGTACTGCACGCGATGGCGCTGTCGATCTTCTATCATTTCAGCCGCGAATCCTGCCTCGGCATCACGGTCGAGCGCGCAACCTTTCCTCATCAGGCGCCAGGGATGAAGGACAGCTCGTCCGCGCAGTCCATCACGGCAAGGCACGAAATGTGGAAGGAGCGCCTGCCACAGTCGGATGTCGACCTGTGGGATGCCCTCGCCAAACTTGACGGCGACGAGCAGGCGGCATTGTTCGCGCACTGCGCCGCTTATGGAGTCAACGCCGTTCTCGAAACGGCACCGCGCTACGACAATGGCCGGATTTCGTCGCACGGCGTGGCGCGCCGGGTCGAGCATAGCCATGTCCTTGCCCGCGCGGTCGGCCTCGACATGGTCGGCGCCGGGTGGAAACCGACGGTCGACAATTATCTCGGCCGCGTGACCAAGACCCAGATCCTCGCCGCCGTAACCGAGGCAAAGGGCGAGCAGACCGCCGGCCTGATCGACCATCTCAAGAAGGGCGATATGGCGCGCGAGGCCGAACGGTTGCTGGATGATTCCGGCTGGCTGCCCGAGCCGCTTCGCACGCCCTCACTCGACCTGCCGGCGCCGGATGCCGACGTCGCCGCTGTCGATCACCTGCCGGCCTTTCTTGGCGCCGGCGAGGGGACGGACGGCGAAGAACCCGAGTTCGCGGTCGCGGCCGAATAGCCACCCAGGCGGGGCGGCCAAGCGTCGCCCCGCCTCCCCACCGACTTTCCAACTGCCCGGCCGCTGCGTCGGGCTTTTTTCATTTCTGCGGAGACTTGGCATGACCAACCTACCGACCGCGCCCCGTGCGGCAGCGATCTCCCAATTCGATGCGCGCGCCGAGGTACTTCTTGCCGCCGCCCGGCTTCTCTTTCCTTCGCTCGAGCAGGGCACGAAGATCGACACCGGAATGCTTCGTGGCGCCATGCAGACGGCCTTTGGCGGATCGGACGCCGATGGTGCCTGGGATTGGAAACTCGCTTACGAGGCCGGCGAGGCCGCGCAGGTCCTCTTTCTGCGCCGCTTCGGCCCGGCGATGCTGCACCGAGGTTCCTCACCCGACCGAACGCTGGCGATGATCGAGCGCGTCGCGGCGCTGCTGCCGAGCCATACTCGCCGCTCAGAGGCCGGCCAGGCGCTCCAGCAGTTCAGCACGCCCGCCGGCCTTGCCTTTGTCGCGGCCATTGCCGCCGAAATCAGACCGGGCGACCTGGTGCTCGAGCCGTCCGCCGGCACCGGACTGCTGGCGATCCAGGCCGAACTCGCCGGCGCGCGGCTGACGCTCAACGAATTGTCCGAGACGCGCGCGGGCCTGTTGAGCTGCCTGTTTCCATCATGTGCCGTCTCGCGAAACGATGCTGCCCAGATTCACGATTATCTGCCTGCCGCGATCGTCCCCGACATCGTCCTGATGAACCCGCCCTTCTCGGCAGTCCTGAATGTCGAGCGGGCGATGAAGGGCGCCGCGCTTCGCCACCTCGCCTCGGCCCTGGCGCGCCTGGCGCCGGGGGGCAGGCTGGTCGCGATCACGGGGGCCGGTTGCTCACCGCATGAGCCCGCGTGGCGCGACGCGTTTATCGCTTTGCAGGAGCATGGACGGGTCCTGTTCTCGGCGGCGGTCGATGGTCGAGTCTATGCGCGCCACGGCACCAGCGTCGATACGCGGTTGACGGTGATCGAGCGTGTGCCGGCCAACGACGTCGCGCTGTTCCCTGCCTCACCGGGAATTGCGACCGATACGACGACACTGCTCAGCTGGGTGACTTCGATGCTGCCTCCGCGCGGTCCGGCACCTGCGCGGCCCCTGCCGATTCCTTCCCTGCCGGCCAAGATTGGCGCCCCACTTCGTGTTGCACCTACCGCTGCCCATGCGTGCTTGCCGGCCGAGGGAGTGGAGCTGCTCTACCAGCCGACCACCTCGGCACCGGACAGCGCGGCGAGTTCGAGCGACACGATCTACGAACCCTATCGGCTGCAATCGATCCGCATCGACGGAGGCTGCCCTCACCCCACCCCGCTCGTCCAGTCGGTCGCCATGGCATCGGTGGCACCCCCCGTGCCGAGCTATCGCCCGCACCTGCCCGCCGGGCTCGTCTCGGCCGGCTTGCTGTCCGATGCACAGCTGGAATCGGTCGTCTATGCCGGCGAGGCGCATGACGGGTTCCTGTCGGGTGGCTGGACGGTGGACGAGACCTGGGACCTGATCAAGGCGGCTCCCGACGATGCCGACAAGGCAGTGCGGTTCCGGCGCGGCTGGTTTCTTGGCGATGGCACCGGTGCGGGCAAGGGTCGCCAGGTCGCCGGGATCATCCTCGACAATTGGCTGAAGGGGCGGCGCCGCGCGCTGTGGATCAGCAAGTCGGACAAGCTGCTTGAAGACGCGCAACGCGACTGGTCGGCGCTCGGCCAGGAACGCCTGCTTGTGACGCCGCTCTCGCGCTTTCGCCAGGGAACGCCGATCCGGCTCGCCGAAGGCGTGCTCTTCACAACCTATGCGACGCTGCGCTCGCAGGACCGGGGAGAGAAGGTCAGCCGCTTGCGCCAGATAGTCGACTGGCTCGGCGAGGACTTTGACGGCGTCATCATCTTCGACGAGGCGCATGCCATGGCCAATGCGGCGGGCGGCAAAAGCGAGCGTGGCGATCAGGCGGCATCGCAGCAAGGACGCGCCGGGCTTCGCCTACAACATGCCCTGCCCTCGGCACGGATCGTCTATGTGTCGGCAACCGGCGCCACCACCGTGCAGAATCTTGCTTACGCGCAACGGCTCGGCCTGTGGGGCGGCGAAGATTTTCCTTTCGCGACACGCAGCGAGTTCGTCGCCGCGATCGAGGACGGCGGCGTCGCAGCTATGGAGGTGCTTGCCCGCGATCTGAAGGCGCTCGGGCTTTACGCGGCACGCTCCCTGTCGTTCGACGGCGTCGAATATGAGTTGCTCGAGCACCAGCTCACCGCCGAGCAGGTGCGTATCTACGATGCCTATGCCGACGCCTTTCAGGTCATCCACAACAATCTCGACGCCGCACTCAACGCGACGAACATCACGGCCGCGACCGGCACGCTGAACGGTCAGGCGAAATCGGCTGCACGCTCGGCGTTCGAAAGCGCCAAGCAGCGCTTCTTCAACCACCTCATCACCGCGATGCAGACGCCGAGCCTGATCACCGCGGTTGAGCGGGACCTGGACGAAGGTCACGCCGCGGTCGTGCAGATCGTGTCGACCGGCGAGGCCCTGATGGAGCGCCGCCTCGCCGAGATTCCGACCGATCAATGGGACGATGTGCAGGTCGACATCACGCCGCGCGAATATGTGCTCGACTATCTCGCGCACAGCTTCCCGGTCCAGCTGTTCGAGCCGTTCAGCGATAGCGAGGGCAATCTCTCCTCGCGACCGGTCTATGTCGACGGTCAGCCGGTCGAATGCCGCGAGGCCGTCGAGCGCCGCCAGCGCATGATCGAGCGGCTCGCAGCGCTTCCGCCCGTCCCTGGCGCGCTCGACCAGATCCTGCACCGCTTCGGAAGCGAAACGGTCGCCGAAGTCACTGGCCGCGCGCGACGCATCGTTGCGCGCCGCGACGATGGCGGAGCTGTCCGCTTCGCGGTCGAGAACCGCCCGGCTTCCGCCAATCTCGGCGAGGCGCAGGCATTCATGGACGATGCCAAGCGCATCCTCGTCTTCTCCGAAGCCGGCGGGACCGGCCGTTCCTATCATGCCGATCTCGGCGCAGTGAACCAGCGACTGCGGGTTCACTATCTGCTTGAGGCCGGCTGGAAGGCGGACAGCGCAATCCAGGGCTTCGGACGCACCAACCGCACCAACCAGAAGCAGCCGCCGCGTTTCAGGCCGGTGACCACCGACGTGAAGGCGCAGAAGCGCTTCATCTCGACCATCGCCCGCCGGCTCGACACGATGGGCGCGATCACCCGCGGGCAGCGCCAGACCGGCGGCCAGAACATGTTCCGCCCTGAGGACAATCTCGAGTCCTGGTATGCA
>DATMTK010000278.1:0-3645 GCA_035564755.1 Devosia sp.
GGGGGATTGTGGTAGATGGAGCTGGAATGGGACGAAGACAAGCGACAGCGGACGGCGAGGGAGCGCCATCTCGATTTTGCCGACGTCGCCTCCATCGATCCGGCCAGTCTCGTTACCCAACGGGATACGCGCCGTGACTACGGCGAGCTCAGATTCTCGAGCTTCGCCTATCTGCGCGGCCGGTTGATCAACTTCTGCTGGACGCCCCGGGCTGGCCGCATCCGTATCATTTCCATGAGGAAAGCCAATGACCGCGAAATCAGGAAGTATCAGGCGCGATAGGGAGCCTGGCTCGATGGATGGTATTCGGCCAGGAGAGTCGCTGGATGATTTCGAAAAGCGCGTCGGGGACGATGCGCCGGAATGGACCGAGGAAGATTTCAGGCGCGCCCGTCCGATCGACGACTTTCCGGACCTGAAAGCGGCGCTCGAGCGCGCCCGCGGACAGCGTGGACCGCAGAAAGCGCCGACCAAGGAGCGGATCAGCCTGCGGCTCGACCGCGACATCGTGGAAAGCTACCGCGCCGGCGGACCAGGCTGGCAGACGCGCATCAACGACGATCTCGCCCGGCTGCGCAAGCGGAAGATGCATGGCTGACGCGCAACCCGTTACCACCTTCGTGGTCACCGACATCGAAGCCGACGGGCCGAGCCCGCTCGGTTCTTCGATGCTGAGCTTTGCCTCGGTGGCGTGCGATGGGGCGGGAACTGTGCTCGACGAGTTCGAGGCGGTGCTGGAACGCCGTCCCGATCGCGCGCCGCATCCCGAGACGATGGCGTGGTGGCAGACGCAGCCAGAGGCCTGGGCGCACGCGACGGCCAACCCTGAGCCGCCGGAAATCGTGATGCCGCGCTATGCCGACTGGGTCGAGAGCCTGCCCGGCTGGCGTGTGTTCGCGGCGGCGCCGATCACCTTCGACGGGCTCTGGATGGACCACTATCTCGAGACCTTTGCCGGTGTGCGCGTGATTGGAACGCCGATCAAGTCGATGCGGCAGATCTTCCGCGGCGGCGGCGTCGACCTCTACACCATGGCCGGCACGCTGCGCGGCGCCGAATACCTCAAATGGGGCATGCAGCGCGTGCCGCCGGCCTGGTACGGCAATATCGTGCACACCCACCGCGCCATCGACGATGCGCGCGGCTTCGCCAACGTGCTCGCCAAACTGTTCGAAATCTCGGGCGCCCTGCCCAAAATCGACTCCACCGAAAGCGTATATCGATGAAATTCACCCTCGAGTGGCTGAAGGATCACCTCGACACCCAAGCGTCCGCGGACGCGATCAGCACGGCGCTGACCACGGTCGGCCTCGAGGTCGAGACCGTCGAGGACCAGGGCAAGGCGCTGCGGCCCTTCGTGGTGGCCAAGGTGGTCTCGGCCGAGCCGCATCCGAACTCGGACCACCTCAAGGTGTGCAAGGTCGATGCCGGGACCGGCTCATTGATCGACGTGGTGTGCGGCGCGCCCAATGCGGTGAGCGGCATGAAGTCGGTGTTCGCCTTCCCCGGCACCTACATTCCGGGCAAGGCTTTCGAGCTCAAGGCCGGCGTGATGATCCGTGGGCAACCGAGCAACGGCATGCTGTGCTCGGCGATGGAGCTCGAGGTCAGCAACGACCACGAGGGCATCATCGTCTTGCCCGACGACGCACCGGTCGGGGTGCCCTATGTCGAGTATGCGGGTCTTGGTGGCGTGGTGTTCGACATTTCGATCACCCCCAACCGCGGCGACGCCACCGGCATCTACGGCGTGGCGCGCGACCTCGCCGCCTTCGGGCTGGGCGAGCTCAATCCGACCGACCGCTACATGGCGCCGGTGCCGTCCGCAGGCCCGAGCCCGATCCCGCCGTTGCCGCAGAATTTCGCGCCCGGCGAGCCCAAGGCGATCCGCAAATTTGCCGGCCGCTACATCGCGGGGGTCAGGAACGGGCCGTCGCCGGAATGGCTGCAACGCCGGCTGCGCGCCGTAGGGTTGCGGCCGATCAACGCGCTGGCCGACATCACCAATTTCGTGTCGCAGGGCTGGGGCCGGCCGCTCCACGCCTATGACGCCGACAAGGTCACCGGCACCATGCTGCTGCGCAATGCTCGAGCCGGGGAGAAACTCGACGGCCTCGACGGCCGCACGCACGAGCTCGACGAGACGATGTGCGTGATCGCCGACGACACCGGCCCGCTCTGTCTCGGCGGCATCCTCGGCGGCGTGCCGTCGAGCTGCACCGACGCGACCGTGAACGTGTTCATGGAATGCGCGAGCTGGGACCCCGACGAGATCGCCAGGACCGGCCGCAAGACCGGCATCGTCTCCGACGCGCGCTACCGGCTGGAGCGCTCGGTCGATCCGGCGCTGACCGAGCCCGGGCTCGAGCTCGCGACCCGGCTGGTGGTCGAGCTCTGCGGCGGCACGCCGATGACGCCGGCGGTCTCGGGCGAGGACGTGTTCCCCAACACGGTGATCGCGTTCCCGCTGAGCGAGGTGAAGCGTCTCACCGGCCTCGATCTGCCGGCGGCGCGCATCGTCGAGCTGCTGACGCGGCTCGGCTTTGGCGTGAGCGGCGAGGGGCCGGTGGTGTCGGTCAAGGTGCCCTCGTGGCGGCCGGACGTGACGCTGAAGGCCGACCTCGTCGAAGAGGTGATGCGCATGGAAGGCGTCGACACGGTGCCGGTAACGCCGCTGCCGCGGCTCAACGACGTCGCGCCGCGCATGCTGACGACGATGCAGAATCGCCGGCGGCTGAGCAAACGCGTCCTCGCGGCGCGCGGTCTCGACGAAGCGGTGACCTGGTCGTTCATTTCGGCGGAAGACGCGCAGCGCTTCGGCGGCGGCAAGCCGGAGCTTCGGCTCGCCAACGCGATCGCCTCGGATTTGAGCGACATGCGGCCCTCGCTGCTGCCGGGCCTGCTGGCGGCAGTGCGCCGCAACCAGAACCGAGCGTTCCGCGACGTGGCGCTGTTCGAGGTGGGGCAGGTGTTCCTGAGCGATAGGCCGGAGGGCC
This sequence comes from Devosia sp., assembly GCA_035564755.1. Classification (GTDB taxonomy): domain Bacteria; phylum Pseudomonadota; class Alphaproteobacteria; order Rhizobiales; family Devosiaceae; genus Devosia_A. Next base: position 2,997 of record DATMTK010000278.1, read on the forward strand.
AGCACACCTATGCCACGGCGGTGCGTGCCGGTGGGGCAGGCAAGACCTGGCAAGGCAATGCGACGCTGAGCGTGTTCGACGCCAAGGCTGATCTGGCCGCGGTGCTCGATGCGCTCGGCCACGATATCGACAAGCTGCAGCTCGTCGCCGAGGCGCCGGCGTGGGCGCACCCCGGACGTGGCGGCCGCCTGCAGCTCGGGCCGACCAACGTCATCGGCTGGTTCGGCGAGCTGCATCCGGCCTGGGCCGGGGAGCTCGACGTCAGCGGTCCGGTCGCGGCGTTCGAGCTCGACCTCGACGCGATCCCCGAGCCACGCCGCAAGGCGACCAAGGGCAAGGGCGCGCTGAAGCTCAGCGACCTGATGCCGGTGGAACGCGATTTCGCCTTCGTGCTCGACCGCACTGTCGCGGCGGCGACACTGCTCAAGGCGGCGCGCAATGCCGACAAGGCGCTGATCAGCGATGTGGGCATCTTCGACCTGTTCGAAGGCGGTAGTCTCGGCGAGGCCAAGAAGTCGGTCGCCCTGCGGGTAACGCTGCAACCGACCGACAAGACGCTGACCGACGAGGAGATCGAGAAGGTCTCGGCGGCGATCGTCGCGTCGGTGGGCAAGGCGACCGGCGGCACGCTGCGCACATGAGCGTGACG
>DATMTK010000279.1:0-19885 GCA_035564755.1 Devosia sp.
CTCGAACGACGTGGGGCCGGTCTGGGCGACCTGCCAGATTTCGCAGTTGAGCAGATGGCGATGTACACCGAGGAACGACGATGCCACCCGTCCATCCGGATGGTAAAACACCGTTGTACTACGACCAATGAGACGCGTCAGCACCGGCAGGCGCCGGCCGCACGAACATGCAGGCCCGCAGGCCGCAAAGTCTCCCTGGTCGTAACGAATGAGCGGCTGCGCTGCGTTGAACAGCGGCGTGATCACGACGCGGCCCTGTTGCCCCGGACCAACCGGTAGACCGGCCTCATCCACGATCTCCAGCAGCATGCTTTCCGCGTTTACATGTAGCCCGCTTCCTGACGGGCACAAATGGGCGATGTGCCCGGCCTCCTTCGAGCTATAAAGATCGATGCTCGGAGCACCGAAGGCTGAAAAGATCGCATCGCGAGCGCGGTCGCCGACCGATGTGCCGTGGGGCAGGAATGCCCGCAACCTCAGATTGACGCCGACGCGCTTGGCGGTGATTGCGAGGGCATAGGCGCGGTTGACACCGGTCGTCAGATAGGCGGGGCGCTTCCGCTCGAGGAACTCCAGCGTGTTTTCGACCGATGTTGCACGGTTGATGCGGAGCATCATGCCGTCGATCGAGTCCGGGTCCCACGCGGGTCCCCACGCACCGCCCATCTCACCGTCTGGCCAGGGTGCAACCGACGGTTCGCCCGGCACCATCGAGCAAACGATCTCCGTCCAGTCGATATTGTGCCACCTATAGTACCGAAAGCGGTTGCCGTTCAGCGCGACGTGGGCGATCTGCGTCGATGTCAGCGTGATGGCAACGCCCGAGGTCCCCGAAGTTGTAGCGACGGTGAGCGCTTCGTGTCCCTTCGGCAGAACCTGAGCGAGCATGTCGTCGCCGTGATCGACGACATCCTGGCGCTTGACGATCGGGATTTCGGCCCATCGATCCCAGTCGATGTCGCCATTTCGCTTGAAGACCGCATCCAGTCGTCCAGCGTAGAATGGAACGTTGCTCCGGGCATGACGCAGCAGTTGAGCAAGCTGGCTTCGCTGGTAGGTTTTCAGCTGCTCGGGCGACCACCACTGGCTCTCCTGCAGCATGTCGAAGAATTGCTTGGAAAGCTCTTTGTCAACCATGGCTGCCCCAGCAGATGTGCGGCCGGCGGCGATTCAGCATCTGAAGATGACCGTGCTCGCTCACCGCCTGAGCCAAAGCGAAATCCAGGCATACGTCAAGCAACTACCGACCATCGGCCGCCTGCTGCGCAAGCGCAAGCGTCCGGCGGGCGATTGCCGGCCGGCTTTCGAGCGCCCGGACCTCCCATGCCCGTGCTTTTGCAAGTGCCTCCAGCATCTGCGGCCGGTGGGCCTGAACGTCCTCGATCATCAGCCTGATGGCGCCGGCGTCGGGCACGTCGTCGCGACCCAGGCCTTTGATCAATGGGAAGGCGATCCCGAGTGCCTTGCAGCGCGCCGACAGAACCGGCTGATCGCTGAAGAATGGGAGAGTCAGCATCGGCACGGACGCCCCGATCGCTTCATGCACTGAACTCGCACCGCCGTGGGTGATGAAGATATCTGCGCGCCGCAGTTCGGTGGCTTGGTCGGCGAAATCTTCGACCGTGGCACCAAGCGCGGTCAGCCGATCGCGGCTGGCCGAAGGGATGGATCCACCACCCAGCCCAACAACCAGGTCCGCGCCAACGTCCCGCGCGGCCTGGGCGATCGCTTCCAGGGCCGAGGCGCCCTGGCTGGCCCAATACCACCAGATAATCGTGCCGAACGCCGCATAAATGCGCAGCCTTTGAGTCTGAATGGACCGACCGGCGACTGGAGCAAGGCCGGTGGCGGAGAGTTTTCCGAAACAGGCGAGCGGCTGATACCGCTGCGCGACCGTCGCGTCGACCCACTCCTCGGGCTCACAGGTCACATTCAGCCACGGACTTGCGTCGGCATAGTAGGAGAACGGAGACGCGCCAGTCATCCCGAATTCGCGGGCCAGCTTGACCGCGGCCGCCGTGCAGCGCGGGTCGGTCGCTGTTCGTGCCTCGGCGGAAGTCCGGCGGCGCATCGTTACACTGTCCATCAGATGGCCGGACACGACAGGCACCCACGGCAATCCTAGCCGCCGTGCGACGACTTCGCCGATCAAGGTGAAACTGTCATAGACGACGAGGTCGGCGCCCCACTCCCTGGCTGCCTCGGCGACAGCCGCCCCGCGCTCCGCCGCAAAAGTGACGTTGCGCGAGGAAATGGGCCGCGACGCATCGTCGACTTCCTCGAAGGAGACCGGATCGAAGAGATCGACGAAGCTTGCTCCAATCGCCTGGACGTCTCGCCGGAAGGCGGCGTCGGTCCAGAAGCGCACCTCTGCCCCGGCCGAAACCAGCTCGTTCCCGACCTGCCGCAAGGCGCGAAACTTTTGCGCCATGGACATTGCAAAGCAAGCAACGCGGGTGCTCATCCCGCAAGCCAAGCCAATGCCGGCCCCGCCGTCAAGCCCGTGCCCGCACCCGGCCTGCGGCCCTCGTGCCGGCCGCCCGCGCGGCCGTGCTGCCGCGCTCCTGGATGGAAAAGCCGATGTCGATGCTGGCCGGATCGGGACGCCGGCCGGAACCGCGGATGATCTCGAGAATGGCGTCGGCGGCCCAGGTGCCCATCTTGCGGCGCTCGGTCGAAACCGAGCTCAGCGTCGGCACCGAGGCGACGGCGAAATCGAGGTCGTTGAAGCCGATGATGGCGATTTCCTCGGGTACCCCGATGCCGCGGCGCTGGCATTCGAACAGCGTTCCAAGCGCCAGGTCGTCGTTGCAGGTGAAGACGGCGCTGACGTCCGGCACCGCCGCGAGCACCTCGCCGAGCAGCTCACCGCCCATGGCGACGTCCGATGGCCGCGGCGATGCCCCGACCAGTCCCGCGGTCGAAAGTCCGTAGGCGTCCATCTGGCGCTGGTAGCCGGCGTGGCGGCGGCGGGCGCGCGGATCGGCGCGCGCCGTCAGGTGCGCGATCTTCCTGTGCCCCAGCTCATAGAGGTAGCGCACGGCGGCCGCGCCGGCGGCGCCGTGATCAAGACCAATATTGAGGTCGATCGGCGTGTCGGTCACGTCCATGGTCTGCACAACCGGCACGCCGGAATGCTTGAGCAGGTGGCGCGAGCGCTCGGTCTGGTCGGTACCGGCGACGATCATCGCCTCCGGATGGTAGCCCAGCAGCGCAGCGATGGCCTTTTCCTCCTCGAGCTCGGAGTAGCGCACGTTGAGCACGAGCACCTCGAAGCCGGCGGGGTTCAGCACGTCCTGGATGGCACCCAGGTAGTCGTCGAACACGCCGTTGGTCAGCGACGGCACGATGACGCCCACGATGTGGGTGCGGGTCGAGGCCAGCGCGCTCGCGAGGTTGTTGGGGATGTAGTTGAGCGAGCGCACGGCATCGTCGATCCGCCGCCGCAGATCCTCGCTGACCATCTCGGGGTGGCGGATGGCACGGGACACGCTGACCGGGCTGACGCCCGCGCGGCGGGCGACATCGGACAAGGTCGCGCGGCGTCTGGCGTTCACATTCACCCCCGAATGGTTCGCCTTCGTCATAGCCCCTCCCCCCGGCGCGTCACAGCATTGATAGCGCTTCCATTCGTGATTGACAGCGCTTTCATTTATCCCTAGCGTCCGGCCGGGGAGTGAGAAAGCCCGGCATCCCGCATGCTTTGGGCCGCGCAGGGTTGTGCGGTTCGTCGACGGTGAAGCCTTGGCTGAATTCCTCCGCCACCGAATGAATTCGGGAAACCCGAGGGAGGATTACCTTGAAATCGACTCTGCTTCTGAACCTTGCGGCGGGTGCCGCCGTGGGCGTGCTGATGGCCCTTGCCGTCGGTCCGGCGATGGCCGCCGGCCCGGCGGTCGTCTCCGGCCCGTCGGCCGATCCACAGTGCTACGTGCCGTGGGCGGCCGATACCAAGTTCGTGCAATATCCGGCCAAGAAGGGGCCGTTCCGCATCGCGCTCGCCAACGGCTACATCGCCAATACCTGGCGCATCCAGATGATCCAGACGGCCAAGGCCTATGCGGCGCAGCCCGACGTCGCCAAGGACATCAAGGAGTTCAAGGTCGTCTCGACCGGCGAGGACGTCGCCGCGCAGATCTCGGCGATCAACAACTTCATCGATTCCGGCTATGACGCGATCGTCACCGACGCACAAAACCCCGAAGCCTTCGCGCAGGTCATCAAGCGCGCCAAGGACAAGGGCGTGGTGCTGGTGGCGTTCGACAACATCCTCAACACCACCGACGACATCAACGTCAACGTCGACCAGGAAGGCCTGGGCGAGTTGTGGGGCAAGTGGCTGGTCGACCACGTCCCGAATGGCGGCAAGGTGCTCGAGGTCCGCGGCGTCGCCGGTACCTCGGTCGACACCGACCGCCACAACGGCATCCACAAGGTGCTCGATGCCTCGGGCAAGAAGTGGGACGTGGTGGAAGTCGTCGGCAAGTGGGACGACGGCACGGCGCAGAAGGCAACCGCCGATGCGATCGCGGTGCAGGGCCACTTCGACGGCATCACCGCGCAGGGCGGCGATACCGGCGTGGTGCAGGCGATGACCGATGCCAAGCATCCGTGGGTGCCGTTCGCCGGCGAGACCGAGAACGGCTTCCGCAAGGCCTGCGGCGCGCATGCCAAGGATGGCCTCGTCTGCACCTCGGCCGGCACCGGCCCGGCGCAGGTGGCGGTCGCCATCAAGACGGCCATCGACGCGCTCGAGGGCAAGGTCATCCCGCAGTCGGTGAAGCTGCCGCTGGCGGTGGTCTCCGACCCCGACTTCAAGGACGGCGAGAATTTCTATGCCGACCAGTCGGACAACTTCTTTGTGGGCAACGCCTTCCCCACCTGCGGCATCAACTTCACGGCGCAGGAAATCATGGGGCAGAGCAAGGCAGACTCGTCCAACTAAATCGCCCTCCCATGGCGCGCCGCAGGAGATATGCTCTCCTGCGGCGGACTTACTTCCCGAGGACGTATCGATGCCTGCATCCGAACCGCTCTTCCGCATGGAAGGGATCTCCAAGCGCTATGGCGGCGTCAGGGCTCTCGAAGACGCCGAGCTCAGCGTCGAAGCCGGCAAGGTTCACGCCATCCTGGGCGAGAACGGCGCGGGCAAATCGACCCTCATCAAGATCATGTCCGGCGTGGTGGTGCCCGACCAGGGGCGCATGCTGCTCGATGGGCGCGAGGTCAGCTTCCGCGACCCGGCGGCCGCCAATGCTGCAGGCATCGTGTGCATCTTCCAGGAGCTGTCGCTGATCCCCGAGCTCAGCGTGGCCGACAACATCATCGCCTCCAACCCGCCCAAGCGCTTCGGCATGATCGACCGGCGGGCGCAGCGCAAGCTTGCCGAGGAGGCGCTCGGGCGCGCCGGCGGCGGTGACATCCACCCCTCGACGCTGGTGCGCGACCTGCCGCTCAGCCGCCGGCAGATCGTCGAGATCGCCAAGGCGCTGGCCCGCAACCCGCGCATCCTGATCCTCGACGAGGCGACCTCGGCGCTCACCGCGAGCGACGTCAAGACCGTGTTCGGGGTGCTCAAGCGCCTGCGCGACGAGGGCATCGCGCTGCTCTACATTTCGCACCGCATGCACGAGATCGCCGAGCTCGCCGATACCTGCACGGTGTTCCGCAACGGGCACAATATCGAGACCTACGCCGCCGGCAGCAGGACCGACGAGCAGGTGGTCGAGCTGATGATCGGGCGCGAATACCACAATGTATTTCCGCCCAAGCCGGCACCGAAACCCGAGACCGTCAAGCCGGTGCTCGAGGTCGACGGCCTCACCTGGGCGCCGCGGCTCAACGGCGTGTCGTTCACGCTGAAGCCGGGCGAAGTGGTCGGGCTCGGCGGCCTCGACGGCCAGGGGCAGCGCGAGCTGCTGCTGGCGCTGTTCGGGGTGCTGCGCGGCACCTCCGGGCAGATCAGGATCGGCGGCGCACCGGTGTCGCTCAATTCGCCGCGGCAGGCGCGGGCCGATCGCATCGGCATGGCGCTGATCCCCGAGGACCGCAAGACCGAGGGCCTGATGCTGCCGATGTCGGTGCGCGACAACCTCAGCTTCGCGGCGATGTCGATGTTCTCGCGCGGCGGGATCATCGACCGCAGCGCGGAACGCCGTGCCATCGACGAGATGATCGCGCTCCTTGCCATCAAGACCGACGGCATCGCGGTGCCGGCCGGCTCGCTCTCGGGCGGCAACCAGCAGAAGCTGGTGATCGCCAAATGGCTGATGCGGCGGCCGCGCATTATCCTTCTCAACGATCCCACCCGCGGCATCGACGTGGGCACCAAGCAGGAGATTTACCAGCTCCTGAGGCGGCTCGCCGACGAGGGCGCCGCGATCGTCCTCTATTCGACCGATTACGACGAGCTCATCGGCTGCTGCGACAAGGTGCTGGTGATGTATGACGGCGCGGTGCGCCGCACGCTGGTGGGCGACGACATTACCGAGCGGGCGCTGATCGCCAGCGCGCTCTCCATCGACACCCGGACGGACGAGGGAGCGGCGACACTGACGCCGGCCACGGCATGAGCGAGTTCCGCTTCTGGTTCGCGGGCCAGCGCGGGACGCTGCTGGCGCTGGCCATCTTCCTCCTGATGTTTTCGATCTACGTCGGGAACCATCCGGCCATCGCCAATGGCGGCTTCACCGTCGATACGGTGGGCGACGTGGTGCAGACTGCCGCCAACAAGGGCGTGCTGCTGGCGCTGGTCGCCATGGCGCAGACCTTCGTGGTGCTGACGGCGGGCATCGATCTTTCGGTCGGGATGGTCTTCATTCTCGGCAACTGTCTTGCCTCCTATATCGTCGCCGGCTCGATGCCGATGGCGATCCTGGGCGTGGTGGGTGTCGTGGCGGTCGGCGCCGTGTGCGGCGCGATCAACGGGCTGATCGTGATCTTCGGCCGGTTGCAGCCGATCGTCGTCACCATCGCGACCGGCGCGGTCTTCTTCGGCATCGCGCTGTGGATGCGGCCGTTCCCCGGGACCGCCGCCGACTTCAACTCCGACCTCGCCGACGCGCTCACCGGCAAGCTCTTCAACATCGTGCCGGCGAGCCTCGTGCTGCTGGCGGTGCTGGTGCTGGTGATCTGGATTCCGTGGCGGCGTTCGGAGATTGGCCGCGCGACCTATGCCGCGGGCTCGTCGGAGGTTGCCGCCTATATGTCGGGCATGCCCATCCGCCGCGCCAAGTTCCTCGCTTACGTGCTGGCGGGCGTGTTCGCGGCGATGGGCGGGGTATTCCTCACCTTCTTTACCTATTCCGGCGAGGCCTCGGCCTCGAACGGCGGCACCTACACGCTGTTCTCGATCGCCGCCGTGGTGCTGGGCGGGGTGTCGCTGTTCGGCGGCCGCGGCAGCGCCGTGGGCGCCATCTTCGGAGCGCTCGCCTTCCGCGCGATCGGCGATCTGCTGTTCGTCTTCAATCTCGATCCGTTGTGGCAGCCGCTGTTCCAGGGCGTGGTACTCCTGATCGCCGTATCGGTCGGCTCCGCCCGCCTGTTCCAGGTGCGCAACCGGCTCGAGCTCTTCAACTGAGGGGACCATGACCGACAGCGTCTCGACCGCTCCGCTCACCACGCGCTCCTGGCGCGACCGGCTCAACATGCCGGTGGTGACCGCCTTCGGCTGCATCGTCGTGCTGCTGCTCCTGGGCAGCCTCTATTCGCCGAACTTTCTGTCGCCCGAATACCTCCTGCAGCAGCTCAAGGTCGGCTCATTCCTCGGCATCATCGCCACCGGCATGATGCTGGTGATCCTGTTGGGCCAGATCGACCTCAGCGTGCCATGGACGCTGACGCTGGGCGCCATGATGGGATGCGCCGCGGTGAGCTACGGACCGGCCGGGCAGGCCCTCGCCATCCCGTTCGGCATCCTGTGCGGCCTCGGCATCGGCCTCGTCAACGGCTTTGCGGTCGCCTATCTGCGCATCCCCTCGATGATCATCACGCTCGCCGTCAACGCTGTGGCGCAGGGGCTGATGGTCGCCTATACCGGCGGCTTCGCGCCGCAGGATTCCGCGTCGCCGGCGATGAAGTTCCTCGCGGCGCAATCGACATTCGGCATTCCGAACGCCGTTCTGGTGTGGATCGTGGTCGGCGCTCTTGCCGTGTTCGTGCTGTCGCGCACGACCTTCGGGCGTTCGGTCTATGGCATCGGCAACCGCGAGGCCGCGGCATATCTGAGCGGCGTGCCGACGCAACGCGTGGTGATGATCGCCTTCTCGCTCTGCGGCGGCCTTGCGGCGCTGGGCGGCGTGCTGCTCGCCGGCTATGGCGGCAAGGCGGCGCAGGCGATGGGCGACGCCTATCTGCTGCCGGCCATCGCCGCGGTGGTGCTGGGCGGCACCTCGATCCTGGGCGGCCGGGGCTCCTATGTCGGCACCATCGCCGGCGTGATCCTGATCACGCTCCTGCAGTCGATCCTCAGCGTCATGCAGATGGCCGAGTTCGGCCGCCAGATCATCTACGGCGCCATCATCGTCGCGATGCTGCTGCTCTACGGCCGCGACAAGGGCATGCGCTGACGCGGGTCAACGCGTCAGCCGCCAGCTCCGCACCTCGAACGGCATCAGTGCGGCGCCTGCCTCGCGCTTGTGCGGTTCCTCCAGGATCGTGACCGGCTCGGATTTCCAGCCCGCGGCCGCAATTTCGAAGTCGCCGCGGCGGCCGGAGGGCTCGTAGACGCGGAAGACCAGGCCCTTGCCGTCCTCTGAAGCCTTGAGGCCGGAGAAGGCGGCGGGGATGCCGCGCACCGTCAGCGGCGTCACCGTGCCCTGGGCGAGGCCCGACACGCGGGCGACGAGCAGCGGCTGGTTCAGATCCTCGGCCTCCTCGCGCACCCCGCCCTCGTGCCAGTCGCCGGCATGCGGCAACAGCGCGTAGGTGAAGCTCTGCACGCCCTCGTCGGCGCGCGGATCGGGATAGACCGGCGAGCGCACCAGACTCATCCCCAGCACGTTGCCGCGCACGTTATGGCCGTATTTGGCATTGTTGAGCAGCGCCACGCCGAAGCCGGGCTCGCTGAGGTCGATGAAGCGGTGCGCCACCGCCTCGTACATCGCCTGCTCCCAGCTCGTGTTCTCGTGCGTGGCGCGCTTCAGCACGCCATTGGCGCATTCGAAGGTCGCGCTCATGCTGCGGGCGCTGACCGGCGTACGAGTGCGCAGGAACACGCGGCGGTCGTGCCAGTCGAGCGTCGTTTCGATGTCGAGGCGCGGACTGTTGGCCGTCAGCACATAGGTCTGGGTGATGGTCGAATGACGGTAGCTGCGCACCACGCGGATGGCGGCGCGATGCGGGCCGTTCTCGACCAGCTCCATGCTGTCGAGGGCGGTGAGCTGCTCGCCACGCTCGGCATAGTCGCTCTCGACGTCCCAGGCATCCCAGTTGCGCGGCTTGTCGACCGGATACACCCAGAGCTGGTTGCCACGGCCGTCGAGCGCCTCGCGGCCCGTCGGCTTGTGGGCAAGGCTCGCGATACTGCCATCGGCGGCCAGGGTCACCTTGAGAACGGCGTTCTCGAGCGTGGTCTTGCTGGCGCTGAGGCCGGCGGCGGCCGCGAGGTCGCGGCCGACGACGCTGACGCCGAGCGGCGGCACGAGGCCGGCGGTCGAGATCGTCTTGCCGTCGCCGAGCGTGAGGTTGACGCGGCGCGCCGAGAGCGACGGGTTGACGATGAGGTAGCCCTCGCCCACGCCCTTGGGCAATTGCGCCGCAACCGCCTGCAGCGCCGCGGTCTGCGCGGTCTTGCCGGCATCGATCACCTGGCCGAGCTCGCGCTCGGCATCCTCGTACACCTCGTGGATCGAGGACCCCGGCAGGATGTCATGGAATTCGTTCTTGAGCACGAGGTGCCAGTGCGGCTCGAGGGAGGCCGGCGCCGCGCCGCCGAGCAAATGCGCCAGCGAGGCCACGGTTTCCGCCGTGATCAGCGCCCGCTCGGCCTGCCGGTGCTTGCGCTTGACGCCCGACTGCGTGGTCAGCGTGGCGCGGTGCAGCTCGAGATAGATCTCGCCGGCCCACACCGGCAGCTTCACCTCCCGGGCGCGCTTTTGCGCCTCGGCGAAGAAATCGGCGACGTGGCCCCAGCGCGTCGTCGGCAGCACCGGGAAATCGCGGAGCTGCACCTCGCGCTCGACCATTTCGGGCGTGGTGCCGCCGCCGCCATCGCCATAGCCGACGGCGAGGAGCGTGGTGTCGTGGTGGACCTTGCCGCGGAAATTGTTCCAGGTCGGCAGCGTACCGTCAGGCCGCACGTCGCCATTGTAGCCGCTCAGCGGGTTGTCGAAAGTGTGGGTCAGCACGCGGCTGCCGTCGATGCCTTCCCACCAGAACAGGTCGGCTGGAATGTGGTTCGTCTCGGACCAGTTGACCTTGATGGTGAAGAAATTGTCGATACCGCCCTGCTTGAGGATCTGCGGCAGCGCGCCGGAGAAGCCGAAACAGTCGGGCAGCCAGCACACGGTGTGGCGCTTGCCGAAATTGCGCTCGAAATAGCGCTGGCCGTAGAGCACCTGGCGGGCCAGCGACTCGCCGGTGGGCATGTTGGTGTCGGGCTCGACCCACATGCCGCCGATGGTCTCCCACTGGCCGGACGCGACGCGCGCCTTGATGGCCTTGAACAGCGCCGGATCGTCCTCGGCCACCTGCGCGTAGTATTGCGCGGTCGACTGGTTGAAGCGGAAATCCTCCGAGCTCTCCATCAGCGTCAGCGCGGTGGAGAAGGTGCGGCGCATCTTGCGGCGCGTCTCGGCATAGGGCCAGAGCCAGGCAAGATCGATATGGGCATGGCCGGTGAGCAGGATATTGCCCTCGGGCGGGAATTGCTGTTGCAGCCGGCGCAGCTCGGCGGTGAGCGTCTCGAACGCCTCGGCGACGCTCTGGCGCTGGCCCTGGTCAAGGGCGACGGCCGGCTCGCTGACCCTGGGGTATTCCCAGATGCGCAGCTGCTGCGGCGAGGGCGCGACGCGGGTGATGTAGTCTTCCGTCGCCGACGGCCAGTCGAGGCTGCGCTGGCAGGCTTCGGCGGCATCGAGCAGATGCGGCACCACGTGGTGATTGCCGAGGACGCCGATGGCCTCCTGCACCTGCTTGAGGAGCAGATAGAGCTTGTGCACCGGCTGGTCGATCCACTGCAGCACGGCGCGGTTGAGCCGCGGCGCCCGCACCGGCTCGCCGAACAGCTCGCGCGCCGTGCTTTCGGCGGCGATGGCGATCTGGCGGTGCTTGACCGGCAGCTCGCGGTGATAGGGGTCGACGCCGAACTGCACGGCGTCGCGATTGGGATAGCTCAGCGTCACCAGGCTCTCGCCGCCGAGGTCGAGATGCAGCCGCGTCTCCTCGAGCGGCCAGTGCGCCGGCACCTCGGCGGTGGCGGCGAATTTGCGCACGCCCTCGCGGCTCGGCCAGGCGCCGCCGATCTCGATCGGGCCGCCGTCGACGGTCCAGCCGCCGACCGTCACTCCCTCGCGGGCGCGCCAGTATTTGAGCTCCTCGCTGCGCACCTTGAGCCGCTCGAGCCGCTGGGAAATCGTCAAAGCCATGATCTGTTCTCGTTCTCGCCTGCCGGGCGCCGGACCGCCCGCAATGGCGGAGCTACCTGTCCCGAAACGACCCGGCGCCCGGTTTATTGCAACGTTGCAACAAAGGCAATGGCGGGCGTTTGAGGATGCTGATCAAACTGCCGGCCATCGCCAGCGGGCCCAAAACCGCCGGGTCATTCCCCGCGCCAGCGGGAACGACTCCGGGGATGGGAAGCGCCACAGGCGACTCTCGGCCAAGGACGGGTGGGCTACGCCCACTCGCCCTTGCGCATCACCGGGGTGACCGAGCCGTCCTGGCCGATGCCGTCGACATCGATTTCGGCCGAGCCGATCATCCAGTCGATGTGGATGAAGCTGGTGTTGCCGCCGCGCGCCTTGACCTCCTCGGCGGTGATGGTGTCGCCGTCGACGAAGCACTTGGAGTAGCACTGGCCGAGGGCGATATGGCTCGCGGCGTTTTCGTCGAACAGCGTGTTGTAGAACAGAATACCACTCGCCGAGATCGGCGAACTGTGCGGCACCAGCGCGACCTCGCCGATGCGGCGGCCGCCATCGTCGGTGTCCATCGCCTTGAGCAGCACGTCCTCGCCGCGGCTGGCATGGGCCTCGACGATCCTGCCGCCTTCGAAGCGCACCTCGATATTCTCGATCAGCGTGCCGTTGTGGCTCAGCGGCTTGGTCGAGCGCACGCGGCCGTCGACGCGCAGCCGGTGCGGCGTGGTGAACACTTCCTCCGACGGAATGTTCGGATTGCAGGTGATGCCGTTGCGCGCCTTGCTGGCGCCGCCCTTCCAGGCATGGCCGTCGGCGAGGCCGATCTCGAGATCGGTGCCGGGCCCGCGATATTTGAGCGAGCGGAAGTTCTTGCCGGTGAGCCAGGTCTGGCGCTCGAGCAGCTTGGCATTGTGCTCGGCCCAGGCGGCGACCGGGTCGGGGCGATCGATGCGGGTCGCAGCAAAGATCGCGTCGGCCAGCTTCCGGGTCGCCGTTTCGTCGCTCTCACCCTGGAACACCTGCTTGGCCCACGCCGTGCCGGGATATGGAACGATGGTCCAGTTGATGTCGAAGGTGACGATCTTCTCCTGCGCCGGCTTGTAGGCCTTGCTCATGGCGCGGTTGGCGCGGCCGACCTTGTCGGGGTCCTGCCCGCTCAGCATCATCGGATTGTCGCCGGCGATGGCGAGGCGGGCGGTGTTGTTGTCGAAGGCCTTGGCGACGCCATCATAGAGCCAGCCGGCGGCGCGGTCGAAGCTCTCGTCCTTGGCGTATCTGTAGCGCGCCAGCGTCATCTCCTCGTCGGAAAAGATCGTGGTCACGAGCCCGGCGCCGGCCTTGTAGGCTTCGGCGGCGATACGACGGGCGAGCGGCAGCGCGCTGGTCGGCGCCGTCATATAGAGGTCCTGGCCCGGCTCGAGGCCGAGGCCGACCTTGATGGCGACCTCCGCGAGCTTGTCGAGTTTCTTGGGATCGATCGCATCGGACATGGCAGGCACTCGCTGAGACAAAGGGACGGCAAGAGGCCTAGCCTCTCGCCTCGCTCGTGAAAAGCCCCGGGCAGCGGTCAGGTCGTTTCGTAGCTCACCGTGAAGTAGAGGCTCGAGGTGTTGGAGAAGTTGGCGTTGCTGAGAATGGCCGGTGCACCATTGTTGGACTGGTAGAAATTGCACTTGGTGCTGTTGGGCTGAACCATCGTCATCACCGCGCCGGTGATGCCCGAAAAGCCCGAGGCCCAACCGACGGCGCCCGAGGCGAAGATCTGGTCGTTCAGCGCGGCGAACGGCAGCGACATGAGCTGCACGTTGCCGGTCGCGGTGCCCTTGCTGGACAGCGTGATCACCGCCGAAGCCACGACCAGCCGGCCGATCTTGGTGTAGCGCCCCAGCGTCGGGCTGCCATAGGTGATGCCGGTCGCGGCGCCGCCGAAATTGAGCACCGGCGTCCAGCTGCCCTCCTCGTAATCGTCGAGGGTGTTGGCGTTGGACGACGGATTCTGCGTCGGCGGAAACGCGAGCTGGCCGAGCGGCAGGCTCACCAGCCCGGACGTCTGGGCGATGTTGAGCGCCTCGATCCAGGTGCTGCCATCGGGCGAGACCTTGAGGTGCAGCGCATCGTCGCCGCTGAGCCCGATCTCGGCGCGGGCCGAGAGATTGTCTTCGAGCAGGAGGCTTGCCGTGTCGGTCGCGGTCGCCTTGCTGATGGCGAGGCGGTGGTCTGCTCCGGCATGGGTGAACAGGCTTGCGTCGGAGGCCACCGCCAGCCGGTTGATGAGGTCGGCCGTGGTGTTGATGCCGAGCTTGGCGAGCGCCGCGCCGCCATTGGTGACGAAGCTCGCCCAGGCGCCGGAGGTGAACACCGCGAGCTCAGCGGCATCGGCGACATAGGCGAGCCAGCCTTCGGCCGGCGCCAGAAAGCTCCAGGCGCCGCTCAGCCAGGCGGCGAGCTTCCCGTCCTTGCCGGTCCAGTCGCCGGTCGCCGAGGGCGCGACGATGTAGGTATCGCCCTCGGCGGGGCTGCCGGGAGGCGCCGCCGTGGTGCGGCTCTTGACCGAGGGCTGCACCAGTTGGTCGAGCAGCGCCATGGCGGCGTTGTAGGTGACTTGCTTTTGCGCCTGCTGGGGGGCGATGTAGGGAAGTAAGAGGCGGGCCGTCGTCGACATCATTTGTCCTCATCCATTGACCTGCCGCTATTTTACGGCCCCCCAGGAGCACCGGGGATAAGCATGCCGGTCGGAGGCCGGACTCATGACGACCATCGACGATCTCGAAACGCCCGCCATCGTCATCGACCTGGCGCGCGTCGAGGCCAATCTCAAGCGCGCGCAGGCGCATGCCGATGCCAATGGCTACAAGCTCCGGCCGCACACCAAGACGCACAAGATTCCGCGCTTCGCGCAGCGGCAGGTCGAGCTCGGCGCGCACGGCATCACGGTGCAGAAGCTGGGCGAGGCGGAGGTGATGGCCGATGCCGGGCTCACCGACATCTTCGTGCCCTACAACATCATCGGCGACAAAAAACTCAGCCGGCTCAAGGCCTTGAACGAGCGGATCACGATCGCCGTCACCGCCGACAGCCCTGACACCGTGGCCGGCTACGCCGCAGCTTTCGCGCGCTCGGCGGCCCCGCCGCTGACGGTGCTGGTCGAGTGCGACACGGGCGGGGCCCGCTGCGGCGTGCAGTCGCCGGCGCAGGCGCTGGCCCTCGCGCGGCAGATCGAGAGCTCCCCCGGCCTGCGCTTTGGCGGCCTCATGACCTATCCGCCGCGCGGCGAAATGGCGGCCGCCGACCGCTGGCTGGGCGAGGCCAAAACCATGCTCGAAACAGCGGGCATAGAGGTGCCGGTTGTGACCGCCGGCAACTCGCCGGACATGTGGCATGTGGGCGACCGAGTCGTGACGGAGCGGCGCCCCGGCACCTACATCTATTTCGACCGCAGCCAGGTCGCCTTCGGCGCCGCCGGATACGAGGATTGCGCCCTCACCGTGCTCGCCACGGTGGTGTCGCGGCCGACCTCGACCCGGGCCATCGTCGATGCCGGCTCGAAGTCGCTGTCGAGCGACCTCTTCGGGCAGACCGGCTATGGCTGCCTCATGGACCACGAGGACATCGCCCTCGCCGCACTCTCGGAAGAGCACGGCATCATCACGCTTCCCACGCCCTCGGACTGGCCGCGCGTCGGCGACCGGGTCCGCATTGTTCCCAACCATTGCTGCGTGGTCAGTAATCTGTTCGACGATGTGCACCTGGTGCATGCCGACGGCTCGATCGAGACTGTCCCGGTTGCCGCCCGCGGCCGGGTCGATTAAAGCTGCTGCCCAAAGGGAGTGGTATCTAAATGGTAGCAGATTGGCATGATGGCTTTCTGCTGGGCAGCACCTATTTGCCCGGCGCCGGCAACGGGGTGCTGCGCCTCAGCCTCACCAATCGGACCAAAGCCCCGATCGAGGGTTTTCGCGTCGGATTTTCCGGGCAGATCCGCGCGATGGACGACGCCAGGATCGGCAACGGCCGCATCGTCACGCGGCTCAGCGGCTACCACGAGATCGCGCCGCCCGCCGGCTTCGTGCTGCAGCCCGGTGCGACCTGGGAAACCGCCATCGACGGGCTCGCCTTCCCGCTCCGGCACTGGACCGACGGCCCCGCCGCGGGCTTCGTGATCTACGGCGACGGCCGCGCGGTGCCGGCCGTGACCACTCCCCCGGCACGCGAGAATTCACCCCCCTATCGCCGCGGCACCATGGCGCTCGGCGCCGAACCGGCGGCGCCGATCTCGGTGGTCCCGTGGCCGAACAAGGTCGCGGTCAGCGGACGACGCAGCCCGCCACAGGGCCTCACCATCGCCGCCGGCGGGTTCGGGCCGGCGCTGGCGGCCAGGATCGCCTTCACCGAGCTGGTCAGCCTGCTGTTCCCGGGCGAGGGCCTTGTGCGCGATCAGCGCGAGGACGGGCTCGGCGTCATTCTCAGCGAAGACACGACGCTCGGCGCCGAGGGCTACCGCATCGGCTTTTACTCGCACGGCGCAAAGCTCGAGGCGGCAACGGCCACCGGCTTTTTGTATGGCCTCATAACATTGGGTCAGATGGCGCGCGGCGCCCGGCTCGAGCGCTCCGACTACAGCTTCCCCACCGCCGGCTCCATCGAGGATGCGCCGACGAGCCGCTTCCGCGGCAGCCATCTCGACGTCGCCCGACGCTTCTACGGCGTCGAAGAGCTTTCGCGCTTCCTGGCGGTGCTGGCGTGGAACAAGCTCAATGTCTTCCACTGGCATCTGAGCGACGACGAAGCCTGGCGCGTCGAGATCGACGCCTATCCCCGGCTGACCGAAATCGGCGCCTGGCGCGGGCTCGGCCTGCCGCTGCCGCCGCTCCTCGGCACCGGGCCCGAGAAGTCGGGCGGCGTCTATTCCAAGGCCGATGTGAAGGCGCTGGTGGCGCGGGCGGCACGCTTCGGGATCGAGGTGATCCCCGAGATCGACATGCCTGGCCATTGCTACGCCATGCTGCTCGCCCTGCCCGAGCTGCAGGATCCCGGCGAGAACGGGCTCTATGGCTCGATCCAGCATTTCCCCAACAACTGCCTCAACCCGGCGGTGGAAGCGGTCTATCCGGCGCTCGAAACGATCCTGGGCGAAATGGTCGAGCTCTTTCCGGGGCCGCGCTTCCATCTGGGCGCCGACGAAGTGCCGGCCGCCGCGTGGGAGACCTCGCCGCTCGCCAATCAGATGCGCGACAGGCTCGGGGCAACCGGCGCGCCGCCGCTGCAGGCGAGCCTCCTCAAACGCATGCAGGCCTTCCTCACGAGCAAGGGCAAGATCACCGGCGCCTGGGAAGAGGCGGCGCATGGCGGCGGCATCGACAAGGCCAACTGCTACCTCGTCGGCTGGGTCAATGTCGAAGGCAGCCAGAAGCTCGCCGCCGACGGCTACGAGGTCGTGGTGGCGCCGGGCCAGGCCTATTATCTCGACATGGCCAACAGTCCCGACTGGCACGAGCCGGGGGCCGGCTGGGCCGGCTCGTCATCGCCGGCAGAGACCTATGCGTTCGATCCGGTGGCCAACTGGAGCGACGGCGAAAAAGCGAAGTTCATCGGCGTCCAGGCCTGCATCTGGTCGGAGCCGATGAGCGACCGCGCGGTGTTCGACCGGCTGGTCTTCCCGCGCCTCTCGGCCATCGCCGAAACCGGCTGGACCGCACCCGCCAACAAATCCTTCGCGCGCTTCGCAGGCTCGGTCGGCCTGATGCCCAATCTCTACGGCCAGCGGGAGCGCGCCTGATGGCCGATCTGCTCGTCCGCCTCTACGATCTGCCCACGCTCGAACGTAAGCTGCCGGCCGGCGTGATCGTCCGGCGCGCATTGCCGCCCGAGCGCGAAACCATCCTCGAGTGGATCAGCGCCCGCTTCAGCCGGCACTGGCGTTCGGAAGCGGCGGTGGGGCTGAGCCAGCAGCCGCCGACCCTCTTGATCGCGGTGCGCAACCAGCAGATCCTCGGCTTTGCCTGCTATGACGGCACGGCCAAGGGCTTCTTCGGCCCGACCGGCGTCGACGAGGCCGAACGTGGCCAGGGCCTCGGCGAGGCGTTGCTGATGGCGACGCTCCATGCCATGTCCGGCGCCGGCTACGCCTATGCGATCATCGGCGATCCCGGCCCGGTGAGCTTTTACACCAGCCGCCTCGATGCGCTCGAAATCCCGAAGTCGAAGCCCGGCTTCTACGCGGGTCTGCTGCCCTGACCGGCGCCGATCGCGCGGAAACATGAGCCCAAACTAACCCTATGTTTACGGCGCGAGACTAGCTTCGATCCCTCAGAAAGGGGCTGGATTTCCGGCCTTCTTGAAGGGAATCGGATGCCGGCAGAGGCCGTCGACCAGCGTCTCGCCGGGCAGCTCGACCAAGCCCGGGGAGCGGACGGGGAACTCGACCTCGACCGCCTGTTCGAGCTCGTCGCTGCGGCCTATGAAGCGTCGCGGCACGACCTCGAGCGAAGCGCGCGCGATCATGCCGAGGCG
The DNA here is from genome assembly GCA_035564755.1 of Devosia sp. Classification (GTDB taxonomy): domain Bacteria; phylum Pseudomonadota; class Alphaproteobacteria; order Rhizobiales; family Devosiaceae; genus Devosia_A. The sequence continues at coordinate 18,090 of DATMTK010000279.1, forward strand.
CTCGCCGCGCTCGAGACGCGGCTCACGGCGCAGATCGCCGCGCACGCCGACGAGATCAAGAGCCAGCGCAAGGCGATGCGGCTGCAGAAGCGCCGGATGGCGGCGGCGCTCGACAGCACCGGCTATGCCATTTCGATCTTCGACGGCGACAGCCGCCTCGCCTACTGCAACAGCTACTTCCTCGCGCTCTACCACCTGCCCAGGCGCTTCGGCCGGCCGGGCACGCCGCTCGCCGATATCGTCAAGGCACGCGTTGCGGCAAACACTTTTGTCGGCGACGACCCGCAGGCCTATGCGCACGAACGCCTGACCCGCGTCGACCGGCGGGCGCCCTTCATCGACATCCATCGGCTCAACACCGGCGAGATGGTGTCGATCAATCACGTGCCGCTGCCCGATGGCGGGTGGGTGGCGACGCACAAGGATATCACCGAGTTCACCCGCCTGCAGGACGAGCTGGCGCATCGCGCCTACCACGATTCGCTCACCGGGCTTTGCAACCGGCACATGCTGCAGCAGCGGCTCGCCGAGTGCGTGGCTGAGGCGGATGGGCTCGGCAGCTTCGCGCTGCTGCTCGTCGATCTCGACGGCTTCAAGTCGGTGAACGACACCTTGGGCCACGCCGCCGGCGATGCGCTGCTCATGGAGGTCGCGCGGCGGCTCGAGCTCGCCGCCGGCAGCACGGGCATGGCCGCCCGCATGGGCGGCGACGAATTCGCCGTGGTCATGGATGTGGGCAGCGTGGCGCGCGATGCGCATATGCTGGCGGTCGCCATCACGGAATCGGGCAAGCAGCCCTTCAGCATCGATGGCCAGGACGTCGAGCTTGCCTTTTCCGTCGGCGTGGCGATCGCTCCCGGCGACGGCGTCACGCCCGACGATCTGCTCAAGAACGCCGATCTGGCGCTTTACGCGGCGAAGGCGGAGCGGCGGGGCAGCTACCGCTTCTTCGAGCCGGCCATGGACAAGGCGCTGCGCGACCGGCGCCGGCTCGAACGGGATCTGGCGCTCGCCCTCGAGCGCGGCGAGTTCGAGATCAACTACCAGCCGATCCTCAACCTCAAGCGCCAGGCGCTCAGCGGCTTCGAGGCCCTGCTGCGCTGGCGGCACCGCGAGGACGGGACGATCCCGCCCTCGCGCTTCGTCCCGGTGGCGGAGGAAACCGGCCTCATCGTACCGATCGGCGAGTGGGTGCTGCGCGAGGCGATCTCGGAGGCCGCGAAATGGCCGCGCGATATCCGCATCGCCATCAATGTGAGCTCGGTCCAGTTCCAGCGCGGCAATGTCGTGGCGACGATCATGAACGCGCTCGGCGCCGTCGGGCTCGCGCCCGAGCGGGTCGAGATCGAGATCACCGAATCGGTGTTCTTCGACAACAGCGCCGCCAATCTGGACGCGCTGCGGCAGCTTCACGCGCTCGGGGTCAAGATCGCGCTCGACGATTTCGGCACCGGCTTTTCGGCGCTGAGCTACCTGCTGAGCTACCCGTTCGACAAGATCAAGATCGACGGCGCGTTCGTGCGCGCCATCGACAACGCCAAGGGGGCCCAGACCATCGTGCGCGCGGTCGCCGAGATCGGCCACGGCATGGGCATCGTCACCACGGCCGAAGGCATCGAGACGGCGGCGCAATTGCGGAACGTCCACGCTGCCGGCTACACCGAGGCGCAGGGCTTTCTCATCGCCCGGCCGATGCCGGCGGAGCAGGTCCGCAAGCTGCTCGACGGAGAAGACGATTCCATGCCGTTTGCACCCATGGCAAGGTCGGCGGGGTAACCGCCAAAGAAAAGGCGGGC
>DATMTK010000280.1:0-5127 GCA_035564755.1 Devosia sp.
GTGCGCTCGGGCGGGAAGGACAGATACCGGTTCCGTCTTGGGGTGCGCAATTTCACTAACGCCAAGCCACCGCTCTCATCCAATGGCTATATCGGCGAACTGTACAGCCCCTATGCGCGCTATTGGTACGTGAACACGCACCTCGAATTCTAACGCCACGCCAAGCCGGGGGCGTCGAGGCGCCCCCAGCCCAAAGGGGGAAGAGTCCATGAAGATCGGAATCATGAAATATCGGGGCGTCGCTGCGCTGGCCGTCATCGCCCTGACGGTGCCGTCTTTCGCGCTCGGGCAGCAAACGCCCAGCGCCTCACGCGAGGCCACCACCGGCGGCGACATCGTCGGCTATGGGGAAATCCACTCGCCGGTGATCGGCCGCGACGGAATGGTGTCGAGCCAGAGCGCGCCGGCGACCCGTGTCGGGGTCGAAATCCTGCGCAAGGGCGGAAACGCCGTGGACGCGGCGATCGCCGTCGCGCTCGCCGAGGCGGTCGCGCTGCCGCGCGCCGGCAATATCGGCGGCGGCGGCTATATGGTCGTGCATATGGCGGCGACGGGAGACAAGCCCGCCACCGATCTGACGATCAACTATTACGGCGTCGCCCCGCATGCGAACACGCCCAACCTGCTCGTCGGTCCCGATGGCAAGCGGGATATCGACAAGGTGATGTCGTTCAAGGGCATCGCCGTTCCAGGCACCATCGCGGGCCTGTGGGAAGCGCACAAGAGGTTCGGCAAGCTGCCCTGGGCGGCGCTGGTCGATCCGGCGATCGCGCTGGCCCGCGACGGCATCGTGCTGAGCGACGGCGAGGCGGAGGCGACCGCCGGCCGCCGCTTCATGCTGATCCGCGATCCCGGCGCCAAGGCCGCGTTCCTGAAGCCTGATGGCAGTGCCTACAAGGCCGGCGATCTCTTCAGGCAGCCGGACCTCGCTTGGACATTGACCCAGATCCGCAACGGCGGTGCCGATGCCTTCTACAAGGGCGCCGTCGCCAAAAAGCTGGTGGCGGGCATCAAGGCCAGCGGCGGCGTCATCGACATGCAGGATCTCGCCTCGTTCAAGGCCGATGTGGCGCCGCCCATCTGGTCGAGCTACCGTGGACTCAGAATCGCGTTCATGCCGCCGACCGCCTCGGGCGTGACGCTGGCCGAGGTGATGAACATCCTCGAGCATTTCCCCATGAAGGAGTACAAATGGGGAAGCGTGAACAGCCTTCACGTCATTGCCGAGGCGATGAAGATCGCCACCGCCGATCGCCGGCTGGTGGGCGGCGGCCCGCAGTGGAAAACGCCGGTCGGCGGGCTCGCCAGCAAAGCCTATGCGGCCGAGCGGGCCAAGCTCATCTCGATGGATAGATCGCTCGACGCCACCACGATGCCCGACGGCAATCCCTATCCTTACGAGAGCCAGAACACGACGCATTTCTCGGTCGCCGATGCGATGGGGAACGCCGTCAGCAACACCTTCACGCTGAGCGCGTCCTATGGCGCCCATGTCGTCGCGCCAGGCACCGGCTTCCTGCTCAACAACTCGCTCGGCAACCTCGCCTGGGGAAGCAAGGACAAAAGGCGTGAAGCGACCTGGCCCGCGCCGGGCAAACGCGTCGGATCGACGATCACGCCGTTCATCGTGTTCAAGAACGACAAGCCGTGGCTGGTCACCGGCACGCCGGGCGGCGGATACATCATCGCGACGATGGCGCAGATTCTGGTCAACACGATCGATTATGGCCTGAATGTCGCCGAAGCCGCCGAACGGCCTCGCATCAACCAGGGCGGCGGCAACGCGCCGCTCGAGCTGGAGGAAGGCTTTTCGCCCGACATCATCCCGCTGCTGGAGGCGAAGGGGCACAAGGTGAAGCCGTCAATGACGATGGGCAGCACCCAATCGATCATGATCGAAAACGGCAAGTTCTTCGGCGCCGCCGATACGCGCCGTCCCGATGCGCTCGCGCTCGGCGTCGATTGACCTTCCTGCAAACGAGGTTCGCCATGTCGCTCATTTCATCCCGTCTTGCGGTCGCCATCGCCCTGCTAGGGGCGACGCCGGCCGCGGCGGAGGCCCCGGCCGTCACACCGCCGGCGCAATTCTTCACGCAGCCTCCAGGCACCGACTATTTCCTCGCGGATTACACCGCATATGAAGGGTATCTGAAAAAGCTCGCCGGCGAATCCGACCGGGTCAAGCTGATCGACATCGGCAAGACCACCGAGGGGCGCACGATGTGGGTGGCGATCGTTTCATCCCCGGCCAATCTGGCGAAGCTCGATCATTACAAGCAGATCGCGCGGCGTCTCGCCAAGGCCGACGACCTGACGCCCGAACAGGCCCGCGCGCTCGCCGCGGAAGGCAAGGCGGTGGTGTGGATCGACGCCGGCCTGCACGCGACCGAGACGATCACGACACAGGGCCAGATCCAGGTCCTTTACCGCATGCTCTCGCAGGACGATCCCGAGACGATGCGCATCCTCGACAACACAATCGTGCTGTTCGGGCAGGACAATCCCGACGGGCTCGATCTCGTCGCCCACTGGTATATGCGTGAAGCCGATCCGAAGAAGCGCGAGATCGGCACGATTCCCACGCTCTATCAGAAATATATCGGCCACGATAACAATCGTGACAGCTTCATGATGCAGATGCCCGAGACGACCAACGTCAACCGCGTGCTGTTTCGCGAATGGTATCCGCAGATCATCTACAACCAGCACCAGACCGGGCCGGACGGTATGGTCGTGTTCGTGCCGCCGTTCCGCGATCCCTTCAACTTCAACTACGATCCGATCATCATGTCCGAGCTCGACGAGGTCGGCGCGGCGATGCACTCGGGGCTGATCGCCAAGGGGCAAGGCGGATCGGGGATGCGCAGCGCCGCGCGCTATTCGACGTGGCACAACGGCATGGAGCGCTCGATCGCCTACTTCCATAATTCGGTCGGGCTGCTGACCGAGATCATCGGCGGGCCGACGCCGACGACGATTCCGCTCGTTCCCTCAACGCAGCTGCCGCGGAACGACGAGAAGCTGCCGGTGCGGCCGCAGCCGTGGCACCTTCAGCAATCGCTCGATTACCAATGGACGATGGATCGCTCGGTGATGGACTATGCCGCGCGCAATCGCGAGCGGCTGCTGTTCAACATCTACCAGATGGGCGCCAACAGCATCGCGCGCGGCAGCAAGGACAGCTGGACGGTGACGCCGCATTTGGTCGCCGAACTGGAAGCTGCGCCGGCGGCGGCGGGGACCAGCACCGATGGCGCCGGCCAGCCGCGCCGGGGGCCGAAGCATGTCGATCCGGCGCTTTACGACACGATCCTGCACGCGCCCGAGAATCGCGATCCGCGTGGCTATATCATCACCGCCGATCAGCCCGATTTCCCGACCGCGGTCACTTTCGTCAACGCGCTCATCAAGAACGGCGTCGACGTTGAGCGCGCGACGAGCGCCTTCACCGTGGCCGGCAAGAGCTATCCGGCGGGATCGCTGATCGTGAAGACGGCGCAGGCCTATCGGCCGCACATCCTCGACATGTTCGAGCCGCAGGATCATCCGCACGATCCCGAATATCCCGGCGGCCCGCCCAAGGCCCCCTATGACATCACCGGCTATACGCTGGCGTATCAGATGGGGGTCCATTTCGACCGCGAGCTCGATGCCTTCAGCGGCCCATTCGCCCCGGTCGCGGACGTGCTGCCGGTGCCGCCGGGGAGCGTGGTCGGCGATGGCAAGGCCGGTTGGATCGTCAGCCACCAGACCAACAACAGCTTCATCCTCACCAACCGGCTGCTCAAGGCGGGTATCCGGCCGAGCTGGATCGCCGGCGACGCAACGATCGATGCGCACGATCTCGGCACCGGTGCGATCTGGATTCCGGCCTCCGTGGAAGCGGCCTCGATCGTGCGTCAGGCCAGCCACGATCTCGGCCTGGTCGCCTATGCGCGCGACGCCGCGCCGGCCGGCGCGATGATGCGGCTCAGGCCGGTGCGGATCGGGCTGGTCGATCGTTATGGCGGCTCGATCCCGTCGGGCTGGACGCGGTGGCTGCTCGAGCAATATGAATTTCCCTATACGCTCGTTTTCCCCAAGCAGCTCGACGCGGGCAATCTCAGTCGTCGGTTCGATGTCCTGCTTTTCGCCAGCGACACGCTGCCCGCCGCGGCAGACTCGCCCTGGCGCGGGGGCCGCCCGAGCAAGCAGCCGGCGCCCGGCGATACGCCGCCTGATCTGCGCAACCGTCTCGGCGAGGTCACCGATCAGCAGACGCTTCCCCAGGTAGCCGCGTTCGCCCGCGCGGGCGGCACCGTCGTCGCCGTCGGCGGCGCGACGCGGCTCGTCAAGACGATGGGGACGCCGCTTACTCCCGCGCTGGCGACCGTCGAAGGCGGCGAGCCGAAACGGCTCGACACCAAGGATTTCTACATTCCGGGCTCGATCCTCCGGGTGCGCGTCGATAATCGTCAGCCGCTCGCCTACGGCATGCCTGAGCGGGTCGATGTCTTCTTCGACAGCGACCAGAGCTTCGTGCCCGCCGCCGGCGGCAGCGGCGCGGGATTCGAACGGGTCGCCTGGTACGACAGCCCGCATCCGCTGCGCAGCGGCTGGGCGATCGGCGAGGAGCGGCTGGCCAATACGATCGCAGTCGCCGATGTCGATGTCGGCAAGGGCAAATTGCTCGTGCTCGGGCCCGAGGTGACCCAGCGCGCGCAATCCTATGGGACCTTCAAGCTGTTGTTCAACGGCCTGCTTTACGGATCAGTTAGCAGCAATGTTGGCCGATGAAAGCGTGCGATCAAGCGAAGCGCGGCCAGTCGCAAAATCGACTCGGATTGGCAATTGCGCTGGCCTTGGTTCTCGGGGTCATCGCGGGGGCGGCCCTTCATCACTGGTCTGATACGCAATTCGCACGTACGGCAAGTCTATCGCTTCCTGTCATGGCCGACATGTTTTTGCGACTGATAAAAATGATCATCGCACCGTTGGTCCTGGCGACGCTCATGACGGGAATTGCCCAAATGGAGGACATCGCCAGTCTGGGCAGGATCGGCGCGCGCGCTTTGCTGGTTTCTTGCTGCAAGCGTCGTGTCGCTGATGCTGGGCATGCTTTGCGTGTCAATCCTGCAACCAGGCAAT
>DATMTK010000281.1:0-2845 GCA_035564755.1 Devosia sp.
CCCAGCACCACCTGCAGATTCGCCGGGTGGCGGGTGATCCAGCCGATGGCGATGCCGGTGGGGGTGACGCCGTATTTCCTGGCCAGCTCGTCCAGCACGTCGTTGAGCTCGGCGTAGTTCTTGCGGTCGCCGATGAACACGCCCTCGAAGAAGCCCTGCTGCACCGGCGACCAGGCCTGCAGCACCATGCCCTTGAGCCGCGAATAGTCGAGCAGTCCGACGTCGCGCGAGATCGACTGGTCGAGCCCGGCCATGTTGGCGGCGATGCCCTGCGCGAAGAGGTTGGCGTGGGCGAGGCTGAGCTGCACCTGGTTGAACAGCAGCGGCTGCTTCACCGCGGACTTGAGCAGCTCGATCTGCCCCGGCGTCTGGTTGGAGACGCCGAAGTGGCGCACCTTGCCGGCCGCGTGCAGCGTGTCGAAGGCTTTCGCCACGTCCTCCGGCTCGACCAGCGTATCGGGCCGGTGCAGCAGCAGAACGTCGATATAGTCGGTCCTCAGCGCCTTGAGCGAGCCGTCGACCGCCTCGATGATGTGTTCGGACGAGAAGTCGAAATAGCCCTTCCGGATGCCGGCCTTGGTCTGGATCATGACCTTGCCGCGGTCGGCGGCCGAGAGCTTTACGGCGTCGCCGAAGCGCGCCTCGCACACATGCGGTGCCCCGCCATAAACGTCGGCGTGGTCGATCATGGTGACCCCGGCGTCGACCGCCGCGTCGAACAGGCCGCGGATCTCGGCATCGCTCATCTTGGCGATGCGCATGAGCCCGAGCACGATGCTGGAGACGGTGAGGTCGGTATGCGGAATCTTGATGGTTTTCATGGCGGCACCGAAGAAGAACAACTGACGGGAGCGCTCCTGTAGCACAGCCGGCGCCCCTGTCGCGCACGATCCGCTCCGGGATTTCGACATGGCCGCATCTTCCGGCAATGGATGCCGCCCTCTATGCTGGCCGCACGGCTCTCACGGAGCGACCGCCATGCTGCAATCGGACAGGCTGTTTTCGGGTTCGATCCCGGAAAGCTACGACCGCTACATGGTGCCGCTGATCTTTGCGCCCTATGCCGAGGACATGGCGCGGCGGGTGGCGGCCCTGGCGCCGCAGGCGGTGCTCGAAATCGCGGCCGGCAGCGGCGTCGTGATCCGGGCCCTCGCCCCGAAGCTGGCCGCCGGCGCGCGCTATGTCGTGAGCGACCTCAACCAGCCGATGCTGGACTATGCCCGTGCGCGGCAACCGGCGGACGCCCGCATCACGTGGCAACAGGCGGATGCGCTGGCGCTGCCGTTCGACCGGGAGAGCTTCGATGTGGTCGTCTGCCAGTTCGGTGCGATGTTCTTTCCCGACCGCCCGGCCGGCTATCGCGAGGCGCGGCGCGTGCTGAAGCCACGCGGGCGTTTTCTGCTCAGCGTCTGGGACCGCATCGAGGACAACGTCTTTGCCGACGACGTAACCAATGCACTCGCGAGGCTGTTCCCCGACGATCCGCCGCGGTTTCTGGCGCGCACGCCGCACGGCTACGGGGATCCGGGGCTGATCCGCCGTGACCTCGAGGCCGCCGGATTTACCGATATCGGCATCGAGACGACAGCCGAGAGCAGCCGCGCCCCGTCGGCGCACATCGTCGCCGCCGCCTATTGCCAGGGCACCGTGCTGCGCAGCGAGATCGAGGCGCGCGCCCCCGGCACGCTGCAGGCAGTCACCGATGCCGTCACGGCAGCGCTTGCGGCCAGGCACGGGCCCGGAGAAATCTCCGCCGCAATCCAGGCGCATGTGATCACCGCCGCCTGAGCCCCGTTCGCACGCCGGCCGGCGAGGCCCGTCGCCCGAACCGGCGTTTACAATTCGTGGGACTGGCGTATCGTCCTTGTCAGGAGGGCGGACGACAACAAAACAATGCCGCTTTCCACACATGGGAGGAGATTGATATGCGCGCAAAGACTTTGCTGCTCGCAGCCGTTGCGGCTGGGGCGCTCATGGCCGGCATTTCTTCTGCCGAAGCCGCCAAGCTCAAGATCGGCTTCCTGCCGGGCGTGGTGGATCCGTTCTACCAGGTGATGCAGCTCGGCGTCGAAGCTGCCGCCAAGGATCTCGGCTACGATGTCGTGACGCAGGTGCCGCCCACCTGGGGCGTCGAGGCCCAGACGCCGCTGCTCAACGCCATGGTGGCGCGCGGCGACATCAACTACATCATCACCGCGCCGGTCGATCAGGACCAGATGGTCGCGCCGCTCAAGGCCGCCGTCGATGCCGGCATCAAGGTCATTACCGTCGATACCTTCCTGGGCGACGGCGATTACGCCAACGGCAAGGTGACGTTCCCGATCAGCTATATCGGCTCGGACAACGAGGAAGGCGGCCGCATCTCGGCCGACGGCCTCGCCAAGGCGATCGGCGGCAAGGGCACGGTCTACATCAACTCGACCAACCCCAACGTCAGCTCGGTGTCGGGCCGCGAGAAGGGCTTCAAGGAAGAGATGGCCGCCAAATATCCGGACATCAAGGTCCTCGGGCCCGACTACAATCTCGACGACCTGAACAAGGCGCAGCAGCAGACTGCGGCGGTGCTGCAGCAGCACCCCGACCTCGCGGGCGTGTTCGGCACCAACGTGTTCTCGGCGCAGGGCGCCGGCACCGCGGTCGCCAATGCCGGCCTCACCGGCAAGGTGCAGGTCGTCGCCTATGACGCGACCAAGGCCGCCATGGACCTGATGAGCAAGGGCACGGTCTCGCTCGTGCTCGCGCAGAAGCCGTTCGACATGGGCTACATGGCCGTCGAGTTCGCCGCGGCCGATGCGGCGGGCGTCACGAGCCTGCCCAAGCGGGTCGAGACCGGCTTTGCCATCCT
>DATMTK010000282.1:0-4044 GCA_035564755.1 Devosia sp.
TCGGTGAACACATAAGGTCGGCCGTCGCGCACCCTGATGGTATCGCGCTCCATCACCTCGAGGCTCGCATTCACGTAAGGCGCGAGGTCGGCCTTGTTGATGATCAGGAGGTCGGACTTCGTGATGGCCGGGCCGCCCTTGCGCGGGATCTTCTCGCCCTCGGCGACCGAGATCACGTAGAGCGTGATATCGGCAAGGTCGGGGGAGAAGGTGGCGCTGAGGTTGTCGCCGCCGCTTTCGATCAGCACCACGTCGAGATCGGGGAAGCGCCGATTGAGGTCGGCGATCGCGGCAAGGTTCAGCGACACGTCCTCGCGGATCGCGGTGTGCGGGCAGCCGCCGGTCTCGACCCCGACGATGCGGTCCTCGCTGATGGCCTGCACGCGGTTGAGGATCAGGGCGTCCTCGCGCGTGTAGATGTCGTTGGTAACGACCGCCATCGAGTAGCGCTCGCGCATCGCCTTGAGCAGCATCTCGCACAGCGTCGTCTTGCCCGATCCGACCGGGCCGCCGATGCCGACGCGCAGAGGGCCGTTGCTCATAGCAGCCTCATGACCACCAGGATCAGGTATCCCGCTCCGATCCAGAGAAAGAGCGGCGAGTAGTTCTTGCGGTCCAGCGTTGCGAACGGCTCGGCCGGATAGCGCGCTCGCCAGCCTGCCGTGTAGCCGGCCACGCCGCGGACGAGAAAGCCGATGGCGAGCAGGGCGCCGAGCACCGTGCGGACCATGCCGCCGTCATCGTGTCCAGCAAGGCCCATGGCGACGATCGCCGCGAGGGTCAGCAGGATGGCGATCAGGAGCGTCAGCAGCCGGTTGGGCATGCGAGTCATGCCGGGGCGGCCGACGACCGTCTGCGCCAGCAGCGCTTCGCTGCGGATCGGCCAGGTGGTGCCGAGGGCCCACAGCAGATAGGCCAGCGCCATCACCATGAGCGGCAGGAAGGTCAGCACGCTGACAATGGCGGCAATCATGAGCGGAACACCCTCACGGCAATGGTTTCGTGGCGCATCTGCGCGATGTCGGCGGCGTAGGCGATGCCGCCGATGTCGTCGAGCCCCGCCTTTGCCGCAGTGGCGACGAGCCCTGCCACTTCGGCTTCGAGGCCTGCGATGACCTGCAGTCCTCCCGTCTGCCCGAGCGGCACCACCCGCACCGCCACCGAGACCTGCGCCTGTCCCGCAGCGGTGAGGTAGCCGGTTAGCACGTCGCCGAGCTCCAGCCCTTGGGCCGCGGCAATGGCGCCCACTGCGACGGGATAAGGGCAGGGCACGGGCAGCCGCGCAAACACGTCCGAGGGCCAGGCCCTGGCCGCATTGGCAAAGGCTTCGCCGGTCAGTGTCGTCTCCAACTGCCGCTCGCTGGCCGTCGTCAGCGCCAGCGCCAGGTCGGCGATCTCCTGCAGCGTATTGGCGTCGTTGTGCGCGCGGTGCGCCGCCGCCAGGATGATCGCATCGGTCCGCAGGCCGCCATGCGCCAGCGCACCGCCGATCCAGTCCCTGAGGCTCGCCGCATCGGTGACGCGGGCATCGCCGATCGCCGTCTCCAGGCCCTGCGACCAGGCGAAGCTTCCCACCGGGAAGGCGGGCGACAGCCAGGTGAGAAGGCGCTGCAGCGCGAAAAGTTCGCTCATCTCAGTGCGGCGCGTGATAGGCGCCCTGCATCGGCAGGAACGGCTCGGTGACGTCACGCACCTCGGCTCCCAGGCCCGCCAGCATGGTCCTCGCCACATGGTCGCGCGGCACCAGGATGCGCTTCTTTTCGATCTGCGCCGCCATGTGCCGGTTGCCGATATGCCAGGCGAGCTGCGCGAGGTGTTCGGTGCCGCGCGGCGTGGCCTCGAGCAGCGGCTCGGGCGCGGCGACGATCTCGACCAGCCGTCCATCCTCCAGCGCCAGCGCGCCGAAATGCTCGAGCGTCACCGGCTCGGCGAAATCGACGAGAATCTCTTCGCCCTTCACCGCCAGCACCTTGCGGCGCAGCCGCCGCTGGTCGGAGGTCAGCGTGAGCTGGGCAAAGGGCTTGCCCTTGCCGTGGTTGGGGGGCAGGGCGGCGGTCGCGCGGATCATGGCGTGTTGTTTTCTTCCGCGCAGCTCAGCACCGGCGCCGCGTCGAGGCCCTCGGTGACGTCGCTGAGCGAGGCCTGGCTGCCCTTGCTCCACCACACATACTTGCCCGCCTCGTATTTGGCGCCGGAGGCGGAAGGGGTGTTGGCGAAGATCACCGTCTGCCCGTCGATCGGCACCAATGCGAGAAAATTGGGCGCGGCGTCGAGATACTGCACGACGATCGGATCATGCCCGTCGCAATCGTACTTGGTGACCTTGATCTGCGCCTCGCCGGGAACCGTGAGCCCGACGCCCAGGGTGATGTCGGCGAAGGCCGGCGCAGCCCCGAGGGCGAACAGAGCGATTGCGAAAGCGAAGCGTTTCATGCCCCGACCATAGCCGGTTCGACCCCGAACACCAATCCGTGCATCTCGGTCGACCAGCGGCCTCATCTCACGCATCGGATGGCTCACCCACCGCGGCTAGAACAGAAAGTACCGCTGTGCCATCGGCAGCACCGTCGCAGGCTCGCAGGTCAGGAGCTCGCCGTCGGCGCGCACCTCGTAGGTCTCGGGGTCGACCTCGATCTTGGGTGTGGCGCTGTTATGGATCATGGCGGCTTTGCCGATGCCGCCACGGGTGTTCTCCACCGCGAGCAGCGTCTTTTGCAGCGAATACTTCTCGCCGATGCCGGCATCGAGCGCCGCCTGCGAGGTGAAAGTGACGCTGGTCGCACGCTTGGTGACGCCATAGGCGCCGAACATCGGCCGGTAGTGCATCGGCTGCGGCGTCGGGATCGACGCATTGGGGTCGCCCATCGGCGCCGCGGCAATCACGCCGCCGAGCAGGATCATCTCCGGCTTCACGCCGAAGAAGGCCGGGCTCCACAGCACCAGGTCGGCGCGCTTGCCCACTTCGACCGAGCCGATATGCCGGCTCATACCGTGGGCGATCGCCGGGTTGATCGTGTATTTGGCGACATAGCGCTTCACCCTGAAATTGTCGTTGTCGCCGCTCTCGTTCTTGAGCCGCCCGCGCTGCTTCTTCATCTTGTCGGCGGTCTGCCAGCAGCGAATGATCACTTCGCCGACGCGGCCCATGGCCTGGCTGTCCGACGAGATCACCGAGAAGGCGCCCATGTCGTGCAGGATGTCTTCGGCGGCGATCGTCTCCTTGCGGATGCGGCTTTCGGCGAAGGCCACGTCTTCGCTGATCTGCGGCGAGAGGTGATGGCAGACCATCAGCATGTCGAGATGCTCGGCCAGCGTGTTCACCGTGTACGGCCGGGTCGGATTGGTCGAGGAGGGGATGACGTTGGGCAGCCCGGCGACGCGGATGATATCGGGTGCATGGCCGCCGCCCGCGCCCTCGGTGTGGTAGGCGTGGATGGTGCGGCCCTTGATGGCTGCGATCGTGTCCTCGACGAAGCCGCTTTCGTTGAGCGTGTCGGTGTGGATCATCACCTGCACGTCGTAGTCGTCGGCAACGCTGAGGCAATTGTCGATCGCTGCCGGCGTCGTGCCCCAGTCTTCGTGCAGCTTCAGTGCCGCGGCGCCCGCCCTGACCATTTCCTCGAGCGGCGCGGGCTTGCTGGCGTTGCCCTTGCCGGCGAGCGCCAGGTTCATCGGAAAATCCTCGAAGGCGCCCATCATGGTCATGATGTGCCAGGCGCCGGTGCAGGTCGTCGCCAGCGTGCCGTGCGCCGGGCCGGTGCCGCCGCCCAGCATGCAGGTGATGCCGCTCATCAGCGCTTCTTCGATCTGCTGCGGCGCGATGAAGTGGATGTGCGCGTCCATGCCGCCGGCGGTGAGGATCTTGCCCTCGCCGGCGATCGCTTCGGTCGAGGGCCCGATGATAATGGTGACGCCGGGCTGCGTGTCGGGGTTGCCGGCCTTGCCGATGCCGGCGATACGGCCGTCCTTGAGGCCGATATCGGCCTTGTAGATGCCGGTATGGTCGACGATCAGCGCGTTGGTGATGACGGTGTCCACCGCGCC
>DATMTK010000283.1:0-5738 GCA_035564755.1 Devosia sp.
CTTGAGGCCGGGCCAGTCTGCGAGGACGCGTCCACCCTTCACGGCCCCACCGAGCAGGAACGCGGTGGTTGCTGTGCCGTGATCGGTTCCTTCATTGCCGTTGATCGCCGCGGTGCGCCCGAACTCGGTCATCACCACGACCACGGTGTCTTTCCATACCGGCGCCATGGTGGTGGCGAGCGAATCGAGCGCCCCGTCGAGCGCCGCAAGCAGGCCCGCGAGTCGACCCTCGCCCGCGCCTTCATTGGTGTGCGTATCCCAGCCGTCGTAACTCAACGCCGCCAGCCGCGGCCCGCCCTCGTCGACCAGCAGCTTGCCGGCTCCGGCCGCCAGCGCGCGGAACGAGGCGGCGAGCCCGCCGCCCTTCTGGGCGTCCATGGCCCCCGCGAGCTTGTCGGTCGACAATCCGGCGCTCAGCACTTTCGCGAACTCCGGATCGACGGTGGAGTAGAGGTCGATCAGCCGCGTCGCCGTGTCGGCGCTCGCGACCTTGAGCTCCGGCGGCGTCCAGGTGAGGGTCGGGGCGTCGCCGCGCAGGATCAGCGGCACCGTCGGCATCGCCGCGAGTCCGCTGACCGGCGCGACCCGGTCGCCGGCCGGGATCACCATGGCGGCGCGATTGAGCCAGCCGGTCTTGCTCATCCGCGGCCCGGTCTCGCCGCTTTCGAGCACGTCCTGCCCGTCGAAATGCGAGCGGTCGCGATAGCCGGTCGCCACCGCGTGCACCAAAAGTGCATCGCCGTTCTTGTAGTGCTGGTGCAGCAGCGGCATCGACGCGTTGAGCGCGAAGAAGCCGTCGAGCGGCAGCGTATCGCCATAGCTGCCGGTGCCGATCGCGAGGTCGCCGCGCAGCGCGGGAAAGTCCGGATCGCCCACCGGCGGCACCACCGCGAGGCCGTCCATCGCGCCGCGCAGGATCACCGCGACGAAGCGCGGGTCGCGCCCCTGTGCGGCGTAGCTCGCCCTGGGCAGGCTGGCCCAGGCGACGAACGCCCCCGCTCCCGCGAGGAAGACGCGGCGCGACGGGCAGAGCATGGCATCGGTGATGGGGCTGGCCATCGTCATCTCCTCTGGAATTCGGGGGACATCAGCAGGATCGTGAGGCCCTGCACGGGACCTTCGGCCCGCGCGATCGCCTCGCGCGTCGCCGGCGACTGCGCATCGCCGAGCACGGCGTCGGCCACCTCGCGCGCGTCGGCGCTCGAATCCGCCTGCTGCGCAAAGCTCTGTGCAATATCGAGCCGGTTGGCCATCGCATCGGGCGCGAGCCAGGTCGCCGCGTCGTCGTGATAGCCCTCGGGCGAGGGCGGATCGAAGATCGGCTGCCCCAGCGTATTGAGGTCCTTCATCAGCATCGCGGGCTTCGGCGTCACCGCCAGTGCCCGGCAGGCCGAGAGCACGTATTCCTGCGGCAGCCGCAGCTTCTGCATCGGCGCGGTCCAGGCGGCGTCGGCCGAGACCAGTGCCGTCGCGACCGCGCCGAGGTCGCCCTGCGTGTCCATGAAGGTCTTGCTCAGCAGCGCCACGAGGTCGTCGGGCGGCGTGTCGGCGACGAACGCGCGGACCAGCTTGGTGGCAATATGCTTCGCCGTCGCCGGGTGTGCCGCGAGCATCGCCAGCACCGCATCACCCTGCTGCACCCCCGGCTGGTTGTAGACGTGGCCGAGCACCGTCTGCGGCCCGGGTTCGTGCGCGTTGGCGTTGAAGAAGAAGCGGGCGAAGCGCTCCGGTTGCTTCTGGTTCTGCCCGAACGTCCAGCCGGTCAGCACCTTGGCGAAGCTGGTGACGTCCGCCTGTGTGTAGCCAGCCTGCACGCCGATGGTATGAAGCTCCATCAGCTCGCGCGCATGGTTCTCGTTGAGCCCCTTGTGCTGCCGCAGGCCGGCCTTGGAGTCCGGGCCGATCGAGGTGGCGTTGTTGAGGTACGCCAGCATCGCCGGATGCTGCGTCACCGAGAACAAGAGGTCGTGGAACGAGCCGAACGCATGCTGCCGGATCGCCTCGCGGTCGAACGGCCCGACGGTCCAGCGCACCAGTTGCCCGGTCGCGGCCTCGATGGCGAAGTGATTGGTCCAGAACATCGCCCAGCGCTCGGCAAAGCCGGTCTGCGCATTGGCCGCGTGGTCGAGCCGCGCCGCCAGCTCGTCGCTCAGCGGATTGCCCGGCTTTTGGCCGTCGGGAAGCGTCACCGCGATCTTTGCTTTCTTGCCCCGGCCCTTGCCGGCGGCCGGCATCATCGTATCGCCGCCGTCCACCGCCGCGGACGTGCCATCGCCCATCGCCATGTCGGGTGCACGCGACGCCGAAGCGTCGGGGGCAGGGGACGATGCCGAGGCGGCGCCCTGCGCATTCTGCTTCGCCGCCTTCCGCTGCATCTGGATGTCGCGGACATCGGTGATCGCGGTGATGGTGTCGGGCAGCGCGCTGTCATCGATCAGCAGCGCTCCCGGATTGATCTCGGCGAGCAGGGCACCGCGCGGATCCGACGCTATGGCCTTGAGGTCACCCGGACGGGCACCCAGACCGAACCGTTGCAGCGCGATGAAACTCTCCGGTGGAGATACAGCCATGGTCGGCTCCCGGACTCGAAACGTCGCAACGTCCCGATGAGGCGCCGACAAGCCGTCCGGAATGCGGCCGAAGCGGAGCCGAAGTGTGGCAAGTCTGCGGCGAGGTGGTCCAAAGCATTACGGCGCCGACAGAAATTGGAAAGGTTGAATGCGGCGGCGGCGTGGACTGCGCCGGAGCCGGACCGTGACGGGACCTGCTTTTGCCCTTGCGCGCCGGGCGCTTGCGGCGAATATCCACACCATGAGCCACGACCATTCGCATCACGATCATGCGCCCGCCCACGGGCATGTGCACGGGCGCGACCACGCCCACGCTCACGGACATGTGCACGCCCCGGCCCATCACGGCCCGGCCTTCGCGGTCGGCATCGCCCTCAATGTCGGCTTCGTCGTTGCCGAGGCGATCTTCGGCTGGCTCGGCAATTCGGTGGCGCTGCTCGCCGATGCCGGCCACAATCTGTCCGACGTCCTCGGGCTGCTGATCGCGTGGCTGGCGCTGCTGCTTGCCGCCCGCCGTCCGAGTACGCGCTTCACCTATGGCCTGGGCGGCAGCTCGATCGTTGCGGCGCTGTTCAATGCCGTCCTGCTGCTCGTCGCGGTCGGCGCCGTGGCGTGGGAAGCGATCCTGCGCCTGATGCACCCCGAGCCCTCTGCCGGCCTCACGGTGATCGTCGTCGCCGCTGCCGGGATCGTGGTCAACGGCGTCACCGCCTGGCTCTTCTCGCGCGGCCAGCAGGACGACCTCAATATCCGCGGCGCCTTCCTCCATATGCTGAGCGACGCCGCCGTGTCCGCCGCCGTCGTCGTCGCCGGTGTGCTGATGCTGTGGACCGGCTGGCTCTGGCTGGACCCGGTCGCGAGCCTGCTGGTCTCCGCCGTCATCGTCTGGACCACCTGGTCGCTGCTGCGGCAGTCGCTCGCCATGTCCGTCGACGCCGTGCCCGAAACCATCGATCCCGTCGCGGTGCGCGATTATCTCTGCGCCTGCGCCGGCGTCGACAGCATCCACGATCTCCACATCTGGCCGATGAGCACCACCGGCGTCGCGCTCACCGCGCACCTGGTGATGACCGCCGGCCACCCCGGCGACGCCTTCCTGCGCCAGGTCGCCGAGGGCCTCGAGCACCGCTTCCGCATCGACCACGCGACGCTGCAGGTCGAGACCGATCCGCACAATGCCTGCGAGCTGGCGCCGGACGAGGTGGTTTAGTCAGAACGCCTTTGGAAGGCCGGCCTGCCTCAGGATCGCGTTGGCCGTGTGACGGCTGGGAATACCGATCGGAACAGCGAAGTTCTGGTTGGTGATCGGACTGTGCCAGACCTCATGGCTACCCTTGCCGTGCCGGACCATCGTGCAACCAGCGGCCTTGAGAAGGTCGCGCAGCGGCCGGTCGAACTGCGGCGCCATCTATGCTGCCGCTGCAGGCTCGGCCTCGCGCAATGCAGTGATCTGCAGGAACAGCGACGCCGGGTCGAGGTCCGGGTGGTTGTCGGGCAGCAGATCGAGCGCCATCGCCGAAATCCTGGCGAGCAACTCATCCAGCGTGGCGGCATCGGCCGCGGCAGGGATGTCGTCGCAATGGCCGGTCCAGACCGATGCTTCGGCGTCCCAGGTCGCGGAAATTGTGAAAATCACCGGCTTTTGCATCGCACACCCATCTTCTGCGTCACGCCTATCATGTGGAGGGGAGTTGAGCAAAATCGAGCCGCCCTTAACCCAGAACAAATGATGCACTAAGGTGCGCCGGACACCATCCGGAATCACCATGCATCTGCTCCTCGTCGATGGCTCGGGCTATGTCTTCCGCGCCTTCCATGCCCTGCCGCAACTGACCCGCAAGACCGACGGCCTGCCCGTCGGATGCGTCGCCGGCTTCTGCAACATGCTGTGGAAGCTGCAGGAGGACCTGAAGGGCGACGATGCGCCGACCCACATGGCGGTGGTGTTCGACCATTCGGCCAAGACCTTCCGCGACGACATCTACCCCGAATACAAGACGCACCGGCCGCCGCCACCCGAGGAGCTGGTGCCGCAGTTCCCGCTGACGCGCACCGCCACCCGCGCCTACGGCATCCCCTCGATCGAGATGGAAGGCTGGGAGGCCGACGACATCATCGCGACTTACGCCTGCATGGCGCGCGATGCCGGCGGCAAGGTGACGATCGTCTCCTCCGACAAGGATCTGATGCAGCTCGTCGAGCCCAATGGCTCGATCCGCCTGCTCGACACCATCCCGCGCGCCGGCCAGCCGCCGCTGCGCTGGATCGGCATGGACGAGGTGCAGGACAAGTTCGGCGTCACCCCCGACAAGGTCGTCGACGTGCAGGCGCTCTGCGGCGATGCCGTCGACAACGTGCCGGGCGTGCCGGGCATCGGCGTCAAGACCGCCGCCGAGCTGATCAACACCTTCGGCGACATCGAGACGCTGCTGGCGAGCACCGCGCAGATCAAGCAGCCCAAGCGCCGCCAGGCGCTCGAGGACAATGCCGAGCTGGCGCGCATCAGCAAGCGCCTCGTGACGCTGTCGCGCCAGGTGCCGGTGGCCTTGCCGCTGGACCGGCTCGAGCGCACCGCGGTCGAGCCCGGCAAGCTCTTCCCGTTCCTCAGGGCCATGGAGTTCTTCGCCATCGCCAAGCGGCTGGGCGGCATCCTCGAGGTCAACCCCGAGGACTGGGAGCCCGATCCGGAGCTCGCCGCCAAGCTGCCCGAGCCGGTCGGCTTCGACAATGCGCAGAAGGCCATCGCGCGCAAGGAGCGGCTCGCCGCCGAGGGCAAGAGCACCAATGCCGCCGTGCTGCACGCCGCCGACGTCGCCGAGCGTATCAAGGCGCTGCCGGTCGACACCGCCGCCTACAAGACCATCGCCGACGAGGTTGCGCTCTCCGATTGGATCCGCGAGATCTATGCGGTGGGGCGCGTCGCCATCGACCTCGAGACCACCGGCCTCGACAACCAGCAGGCCGACCTCGTCGGCATCGCGCTCTCGACCAATCCCGGCAATGGCGGCTACCTGCCGCTCGGCCACAAGATCGGCGACGGCATGTTCGGCTCCCCCGTCGACGGCCAGCTCGACATGCGCCGTGCGCTGGAGCTGCTGAAGCCGCTGCTCGAAGACCGGTCCATCCTCAAGATCGGCCACAACATCAAGTTCGACCTCGGTGTGCTCT
>DATMTK010000284.1:0-13692 GCA_035564755.1 Devosia sp.
CCGCGAGGGCAACGACCTCTACCACGAAATGATCGAAAGCGGCGTGAACAAGGACCCGCGCGAGAACAATGGCTCGAGCGCCGGGTCGAAATGCGCCCTGGTGTTCGGCCAGATGAACGAGCCGCCGGGCGCTCGTGCCCGGGTGGCGCTGTCGGGCCTCACCGTCGCCGAGCACTTCCGCGACCAGGGCCAGGATGTGCTGTTCTTCATCGACAACATCTTCCGTTTCACGCAGGCGGGCTCGGAAGTGTCGGCGCTGCTCGGCCGCATCCCGTCGGCCGTGGGTTACCAGCCGACGCTGGCCACCGACATGGGCGCTTTGCAGGAGCGCATCACCACGACACAGAAGGGCTCGATCACCTCGGTGCAGGCAATCTATGTGCCGGCCGACGATCTGACCGACCCGGCCCCCGCGACCTCCTTCGCCCACCTCGACTCGACCACGACGCTCAACCGCGCCATCTCCGAAAAGGGCATCTATCCGGCGGTGGACCCGCTCGATTCGACCTCGCGCATGCTCGACGCCAATGTTGTCGGCCAGGAGCACTATGATGTCGCCCGCCGCGTGCAGGAAATCCTGCAGCGCTACAAGGCGCTCCAGGACATCATCGCCATCCTCGGCATGGACGAGCTCTCGGAAGAGGACAAGCTCACCGTGGCGCGCGCCCGCAAGATCGAGCGCTTCATGAGCCAGCCCTTCCATGTGGCCGAGGCCTTTACCGGCACGCCGGGCATCTTCGTGGCGCTCGAGGACACCATCAAGGGCTTCAAGGGCTTGGTGAACGGCGACTACGACCACCTGCCCGAAGCAGCGTTCTACATGGTGGGCACGATCGACGATGCGGTGAAGAAGGCGCAGAAGCTGGCGGCAGCGGCGTAAGAAGCGAATACAACGAATAGCGAATAGGGAGTAGCGAATAGGGTAGGGAATGCGACGAGAGCGAAGTTCTATTCGCTATTCGCTATTCGCTATTCGCTAGTTGAAACATGGCCGACGGCGTCAAGATCGAGATCGTCTCTCCCGAGCGGCTGGTGGTGAGCCAGCAGGCGCTGTCGGTGACCGTGCCGGGCGCCGAGGGCTACTTCACCGTCGTGGGCGAGCACGCGCCGCTGATGAGCGTACTGAAGCCGGGCTTCATCACCGTCACCGATATGGGCAACATCGCGCATGTCTATTATGTGCGCGGCGGCTTTGCCGACGTGGCGCCGACCGGGCTGACGATCCTCGCCGAGGAGGCGCGGCCGGTGGCCGACTTCAACCGCAACGAGATCGAGGCGCTGATCGCGTCGGGCCAGACGGCGCTCGAGGCGGCGAGCACGTCGCAGGAGCAGGACCGGCTCACCAACGAACTCAACGACTGGCGTAACCTGTTGATCGAGTCCGGTACGGTCGAAGCCGCCGTTCACTGACGCGCGCCTGACCGCCGAAGTATTTGGGGCGCCGCGAGGTGCCCCTTTTTACTTCGACAAACATCAAAATTCACCCAACCTTAACGATGCCACCGCCAGATTGGGCCAGGGAATGCATTGTCGTCTGCGCGATGCGAAGGCATCGCCAACCGGCCCAGAAGGGTGTTCTTTCCGCTCGCCTGCCGCGCTGTCGGCACCAGGTGGAATGCTCCGAGGGAACATCAACCGCCGGCCAGGCTGGCCCGGCCTCAGGAGCTCGATTTGACCATGTCTTCCCGCCTTCACGTCCTAGTCGCGTCTGCCGCCATCGCCCTGCTCATGCCTGGCCTGGCTGTCGCCGCGGGCAATGAATTTACCGGCCCGCTCACCGACTTCGCCAAAGGACAGCTGCGCCAGATTGCCGAAAGCCAGGTGTTGGTGGATGCGATCAAAGCGCAGAACGCCACCACTGCGTCGTATGACCAGGCCAAGATCGATGCGCTCGATAAGCAGTGGCGGACCGAGGTGGATGCCAGCGACAAGCCGCTGATCAACGCGACCCTCGGGACGGACGCGTCGAAGTCCCTTGCCGATGCCATGAACAAGACGAACGGCCTGATCACGGAGATTTTCGCCACCGACGCCAAGGGGTTGAACGTGGCGCAGGCGACGATGACCTCGGATTACTGGCAGGGCGACGAAGACAAGTTCACCAAGAGCTTCGGTGTCGGCCCCGATGCGATCGACATCAGCGACGTCGAGCAGGACGAATCCACCCAGGTCTTCGAGAGCCAGGTGAGCATCACCGTCACCGACCCGGCGACCGGCACGCCGATTGGATCGATCACCGCGGGCATCGACGTCGGCAAGCTCTAGTACACGTCACAAGTCCAGAAGGACGCTGCGAATGAAACTCCGGATCAGCCTTGCACCGGCCATCCTCCTGCCGGTGACGGCGACCATTCTTCTGGTTGTGGCCTTTGCCATGCTGCTCTCGTCGCTGAGCAGCATGGCGCAGGTCGAAAGTACGCTGCGCGATCAGCAGGATCAAATGATCCAGGTGCTGGCGCAGCAATTCGCCGGCAGCGTCCGCTTCGCCAAGATGGACGTGGTGACAGCGGCCCTCGAGAATTACCAGAAGCAACCAAATTTCGGGCTCGCTGCCGCCAGCGCGGTCGATGCCCAGGGAAAGTCGCTGCTCGATTTTGGCGATCGGGCCGATCTCAGCAAGACCACCGCCGACGTTGCTGCCCAGGCACTGAAGAACAACGCTCTGGCGTCGGTGGTCGAGGGCAATTATCACTTCGCCGCCTATCCCGCTTATTACGGCAAGGACAACGCCATCGCCGGCGCGGTGGTGATGGTCTGGGATATTTCTCTCCGTCGCGCGGCGATCATCGGCGCGCAAATCCAGAACGGCCTGTGGGCGATGGGCATCGCGGTGGCCGGGCTCGCCTGTCTCGGCTTCTTCCTCGTGATGTATGTGGCCCGCCCAATCCGGGCGCTCACCGCGATCTCGACGGCGCTGGCAGATGGCCACGTGGAGACCGAGGTCAGCGGTGCGAACCGGCGCGACGAGCTGGGCGATCTCGCGGCGGCGCTCGAGGTCTTCCGCAACAATACCCTCAAGGTCCGGCAGATGACCGATGACGAGGCGCGGCGGATCGTCGAGGCACAGGTCGCGCGTCAACACATGATGGTCGAACTGCAGGCGGCTTTCGGCGAAGTCGTCGACGCCGCCAACGCCGGCGACTTTTCGCGCCGGGTCCCGGCCAGCTTCCCCGACGACGAGCTCAATGCCCTCGCCGGCAGCGTCAACACGCTGGTGGAAACCGCCGATCGGGGACTCAAGGAGACCGGTGCGGTTCTGGCCTGCCTGGCCGACGCCGATCTCACGAAACGCATGGACGGCCAGTATGCCGGCGCGTTCGCCGACCTGCAGCGCGACACCAACGCCGTCGCCGACAAGCTCACCGCCATCGTCGGGCGGCTCAAGAAGACCTCGCTCGACCTCAAGACGGCGACGGGCGAGATTCTTGCCGGGGCCAACGATCTCAGCGAACGCACCACTCGCCAGGCAGCGACGATCGAAGAGACGTCTGCCGCCATGGAGCAGCTCGCCGAAACCGTGCTCAAGAATGCCGACCGGGCCGGCCAGGCCTCGGAGAACGCCGCCGACGTCACCGCCGCGGCAACCGAAGGCGGCGCCGTGATGCTCGAGGCCAACGCGGCGATGGAGCGTATCACCAGCTCGTCGGGCAAGATCTCCAACATCATCGGGCTGATCGACGACATCGCGTTCCAGACCAACCTCTTGGCGCTCAATGCTTCGGTCGAAGCGGCACGCGCCGGCGAAGCCGGCAAGGGCTTTGCGGTGGTCGCCATCGAAGTTCGCCGGCTGGCGCAATCGGCCGCAGAGGCGTCTTCGGAGATCAAGGCGCTGATCGAACAGTCGGCAACCGAGGTCACCACCGGCAACCGGCTGGTGGCCGGTGCCGCGGAGAAACTCAACGGCATGCTCGAGGCGGTCAAGCGCAACGACGATTTGCTGCAGAGCATCGCCGCCGAGAGCCGCGAGCAGGCGACCGCCATCGCCGAGGTCAACACGGCCGTCCGGCAGATGGATGAGATGACCCAGCACAACGCGGCCCTGGTCGAAGAGACCAACGCCGCGATCGAGCAGACCGAGGCACAAGCGGTCGAGCTCGATCAGGTGGTCGACATCTTCAATCTGGTCGACGCGGAGGCCGAGGCGCGGCCGGCGGCGCCGGTGCGTGGCCGGGAACGCCAGCCTGCGCCGTCGCGTGAACGCCAGCCCGCGCCGGCGCGGGAGCGGGTCAAGGCCGCCGCCAAATCCTATCTGAGCGAGGGCAGCGCCGCGATCGACAAGGAATGGGCGGAGTTCTGATCCTTCGGCTCGCGCCGCAACGGTAAGCGTTCGTTAGTCGTACTTATTTACCGTGTGGCCAGGTCAGGCTGCCGCGCGGGTCGCGGGGCCTCGGGGGAAGGGGACTCGCCGATGCCGTTCGTGCCCAAACTGAAGATCGCCCAGAAGCTGCCGGTCGTCGTGGTCGGCGTGGCGTTGCTGTCGCTGGCCTGCGTCGGAGCAGGCGCCTATTTCGTCTCGTCGCAGACGGTGGTCGCGCTCACCGGCGCCGAACTGCAGTCGATCGCCGTCGAGCGGGCGCGCGAGCTGCAGCACGCCTTCGAGACCGTGCGCAACGACCTCATCGTCACGGCGGCATCGCAGACCACCGCCACCGCGATGCGCGATTTCGGCACCGGCTGGTCGCAGCTCGATGCAGGTACCCAGACCGCGGCGCTGCAAAAGGCCTACATCACCGACAACCCCAATCCGCCCGGCAAGAAGCAGCTCTACGACAACTCCGACCTTGCCGCCGGGTACGCCTTCACCCACAACAATTACAATCCCGGCTTCCGCCGCCAGATGGAAATCGGCGGCTATGGCGACATCTTCCTGTTCGACCTCAGCGGCAACCTCATCTACAGCGTCGCCAAGAACGCCGATTTCGCCGAGAACTTCGCCGCCGGCAGCAGCATGGCCGCCACGCCGCTCGGCCAGGTCTTCCAGGCCGCGGCCAAGCTGACCAAGGCCGGCGATTTCGTGTTCGCGGATGTCGCGCCCTATGCTCCCAACGGCAATGCGCCGTCGGGCTTCATGGCCACCGTGATCCTCGATAGCGACGGCAAGCCGACGGGCGTGCTGGCCTTCGAAATGCCACAGGCCAGCGTCGACGACCTGCTGGGGTCGGCCAACGGCCTGGGTGCAACGGGCGAGGCCTTTTTCGTGGGCAGCGACCATCTGCTGCGTAACCGGCTGCGCTTCAGCACCGAGAGCGACGTGCTGAAGACGCGGTTCGACGATCCCGCGCTTGACGCAGTGCTGAGCGGGAAGACGCCGATCGCCTCCGGCGAGACGCAGCTCGGCGGCAAGACCATGCTGGACGTCATCGTTCCGGTCAGCTTCGACGGGACCAAATGGGCGCTGGTCGCCGGCATCGGCAAGGACGAGGCGCTGCAGCCTGTGGCTCAGATGCGCGATCTGATGTTCGAGATTGCGGCGGTGGTGCTGGTGCTGGCGGTGCTTGGCGGGATCGTGTTTTCGCGGTCGATTGCGCGTCCGATCTCGCGGCTGACAGCCGGAATGAAAGCGCTGGCCGCCGGCGACCTTGATGTCGAAATCGGCAGTGGCAGGCGGCACGACGAGGTGGGTGAGATGGCCGACGCCGTCGAGGTGTTCCGTGCCAATGCCCGCCGGGTGGCCGAGATGTCGGAGGACGAGCGCGCCTCGTCCGAGCGCCGTCGCCTCGAGCATGCCGAGATGATGCAGGCGCTGCAGCTCGCCTTCGGCGAAGTGGTCGACGCGGCCGTGCATGGCGATTTCTCGCGCCGGGTCACCGCCGATTTCCCCGACGCCGAACTCACCAGCCTCGCCCGCTCGGTCAACAATCTGGTCGAAACGGTCGAGCGCGGACTCGGCGAGACCGGCGAGGTCCTGTCGGCTCTCGCCCATACCGATCTCACCCGGCGCATGACCGGCGATTACGAGGGTGCCTTCGGGCAGCTTCGCGACGACACCAACGGCGTGTGCGATACCCTCGCCAGCATCGTCCAGGGCCTCAGGCACACCTCGGGCACGCTGAAGACGGCGACCGGCGAGATGCTGTCCGGCGCCAACGACCTCAGCGAACGCACCACCAAGCAGGCGGCAACCATCGAGGAGACCTCGGCGGCGATGGAGACGCTGGCCAACACCGTGCACGAGAACGCCAGGCGCGCCGAATCGGCGAGCGCCAAGGCGCGCGCGGTGAGCCAGACCGCGACTGAGGGCGGCGCGGTGATGGATAAGGCGACCGACGCCATGGGCCGCATCACCCAGTCCTCGGGAAAGATCTCGAACATCATCGGGCTGATCGACGACATCGCGTTCCAGACCAACCTGCTGGCGCTCAATGCCTCGGTCGAGGCGGCGCGGGCGGGCGAGGCGGGCAAGGGGTTTGCCGTGGTGGCGATCGAAGTGCGGCGGCTGGCGCAGTCGGCAGCGCAGGCTTCGGCCGAGGTCAAGGGGCTGATCGAGCAGTCCAGCACGGAGGTTTCCGGCGGGAGCCGGCTGGTGGCGGAAGCGGCGAGCAAGCTCGTGGCCATGCTCGACGCGGCGCGCGAATCCAGCGCGCTGATCGAAGGGATCGCCGGGGTGAACCGCGAGCAGGCCGCCTCGATCGAGGAGGTGACCGCCGCCGTGCGCCAGCTCGACGAGATGACGCAGCACAATGCCGCGCTGGTCGAAGAGACCAATGCCGCCATCGAGCAGACCGAGGCGCAGGCCTCCGAGCTCGACCGCATCGTCGAGGTCTTCACCGTTGCCGATGCGGCCGAACCCAGGCCCAAGCCGATGCCGAAGGACGGCAAGGGCATCAAGCAGCGGGTCAAGAGCGCGGCCAGATCCTATCTCAGCGATGGCAACGCCGCCGTCGACAAGGACTGGTCGGAGTTCTGAGCCGCCCGGATCGTCGATCGCCGTCGCGTGAAGGGCGGCCGGTCTGGCGACATCCTTGCCGTCGCTACGTGCGTAACCGATCGTTAGCGCTACTGACCTTATGGTTCTCAGACGGGTTGCCCAGTATCGCACTGGGCTGTCGCGCTTTGGGGGAGTGCCATGACGTTCAGCCTCAAGAAGTTCATTCCATCGTTGAAGCTGTCGCAGAAGCTCCCGCTGGCGCTGGTCGGCTCGGCGATCGTGGTGGGCGCCGGGGTGGGCATCGCTTCTTACATCATCGCTTCGAACGCCCTGGAACACCAGGCGCGGCAGCAGCTCGACACGATCGCCTTCGAGCGGGCCAACCAGCTCGGCGTGTATCTGCGCGATGTCGAAACCGACCTCGTCAAAACCTCGGGGACCGAAACCGTCCAGCAGGCGGTGGCCAACCTCGCCACGGCCTATGCCGGCATGACCAACAAGCAGCTCAACATGGACGCGTCCACGACGCTGCGTAAAGCGTTCCTGCAGGGCGATCCGGACAAGCGCATCGACGTCGACAACACGCCGGGCGGTGTGCAGAGCGGCGTTCCGGCGGCGTATGGCTTCAACCATTCCCACTACAACCCGGTGTTCCGCGAGCAGATCAAGAACGCGGGCTATCACGACCTCTATCTGCTCGATATGCAGGGCGACGTTATTTACTCGACCCTCAAGGCCGACGATTTCGCCATGAACTTCGCCAAGGACGGCGGCGGCAAGTATGCAGGCTCCGGCCTCGGCAAGGCCTATGTGGCCGCCAACGCGCTGACCAAGCCCGGCACCTTCGCGTTCATCGATTTTAGCGCATATGAACCAGCCGGCGGCATGCCGCTGGCATTCCTCGCGGCGCCGGTCTTCGACCAGACCTCGAACAAGGTCGGCGTGATCGCCATTTCGATCGGTGCCGACCGTCTGGCGCAGGTCATCGACAATCGGACCGGGCTCGGACAGAGCGGCGACGCCATTATTGTCGGCCGAGACGGCCTCGCCCGCACCGACAGCACGTTCACCGCCGACAGCGACGTCCTGCAGCCGACGCTCTTCGATGATACCATCAAGCAAGCCGTCGACGGCGTGCCGGGCGAAACCGAAAAGCCCGACTTCCGCGGCGCGGATGTGATCGCGTCAGCGGCACCCGTCGATGTTACGTCAGACCTGGGCTGGGCGCTGGTCGCCGTAATGAACAAGGCCGAGGTGTTCGCGCCGGTCGCGACGCTGACCTCGCTGATGGCCGGCATCGGCGGCGGGCTGTTGATCGTCATCGCTGCCCTCGGCTGGCTGTTCGCGCGCAGCGTCTCGCAGCCGATCACCCGTCTCACCACCGGCATGAATGCGCTGGCGGCGGGCAACCTCGATGTCGAAATCCGCGGCGCCAGGAAGACCGACGAGCTGGGTGAAATGGCTCGGGCGGTGGAGGTCTTCCGCGCCAACGCCAAGCAGGTCAACGAGATGAGCGAGGACGAGCGGGCCTCGTCCGAACGCCGCCGCCAGGAACGCGCGGACATGATGCAGCAATTGCAGCGGGCCTTCGGCGAAGTGGTCGATGCCGCGGTGCGCGGCGATTTCAGCAAGCGCGTCGAGGCCGAGTTCCCCGATGCCGAGCTCAACAGCCTCGCGCATTCGGTCAACAATCTGGTCGAGACGGTGGATCGCGGCCTTGGCGAGACGGGCGAAGTGCTTTCGGCGCTCGCCCACACCGATCTTACGCGGCGCGTCACCGGCCATTACGAGGGCGCCTTCGGGCAGCTTCGCGACGATACCAACGGCGTGTGCGACACGCTGAGCGAAATCGTGGGCGGCCTGCGCGACACCTCGCGCCAGCTCAAGACGGCGACCGGGGAGATGTTGTCGGGCGCCAACGACCTTAGCGAGCGCACGACCAAGCAGTCGGCGACCATCGAGGAGACCTCGGCGGCGATGGAGCAACTCGCCTCGACCGTCACCGAGAATGCCAAGCGGGCGCAGTCGGCGAGCACCAAGGCCCGGGCGGTCAGCACCACCGCCACCGAAGGCGGGTTGGTGATGAGCAAGGCAACCGAGGCGATGGAGCGGATCACCGCCTCGTCCAACAAGATCTCCAACATCATCGGGCTGATCGACGACATCGCCTTCCAGACCAACCTGCTGGCGCTCAATGCCTCGGTCGAGGCCGCGCGCGCCGGCGAGGCGGGCAAGGGCTTTGCCGTGGTCGCCGTCGAAGTGCGGCGCCTCGCACAGTCGGCGGCGCAGGCCTCGTCGGAGGTCAAGGGGCTCATCGAGCAATCGGGCACGGAAGTGTCGGGCGGTTCCAAGCTCGTGGCCGAAGCGGCGCAGAAGCTTGTCGCCATGCTCGAGGCCGCCAAGGAATCGAGCGCCCTCATCGACAGCATCGCCACCGCGAGCCGTGACCAGGCGTCGGCCATCGAGGAGGTCAACTCAGCGGTGCGCCAGCTCGACGAGATGACCCAGCACAACGCGGCGCTGGTCGAGGAAACGAACGCCGCCATCGAGCAAACCGAGGCGCAAGCTACCGAGCTCGATCGCATCGTCGACGTGTTCGCGATCGACGATGGCACGCAGAAGCCGCAACGCCGCCGCGCTGCTTAACTCTCAGTCGGCGGTCCTCTCCCGCACGCGGGAGAAGGACCCGACTGCGGCTCCTGTTCTACTCCAGCGCTGCCTGCGCCAGCGCGGCGGCATGCAGCGCGGTCGTGTCGTAGGTCGGGATCTGGCTGACGCTGTCGTCGATCAGCAGGCCGATCTCGGTGCAGCCGAGAATCACCGCCTCGGCGCCGCGCGCCTGCAGTCGCGTGATGGCGTCGACATAGGTACGGCGCGACTCGTCGCGAACGATGTTCTTGACCAGCTCTTCGTAGATGATGCCGTTGAGGTTGGTCATGCCGATGTCCGGCACCAGAACCTTGAGGCCGGCCGCTTCCAGCACATCGACATAGAACCTCTGCTCCATGGTGAAGCGCGTGCCGAGCAGGCCGACCGTCTCGATACCATCCGAGGCGAGCGCCGCGGCGGTGGGCGTCGCGATGTGAAGGAACGGCACGTCGATGGCGCCGGCGATCTCCGTGGCGCAGATGTGCATGGTGTTGGTCGCAAGCCCGATGACGCCGCAGCCCTGCTGCTCGAGGCTGCGCGCGATGCCGGCAAGTACGCCGCCGGCCCTCTTCCAGTCGCCGGCGCGCTGCATCGCTTCGATCGGTGCAAAGTCGACGGAGTGAACGATGATCTGGGCCGAGTGCTGGCCGCCGAGCGCCTTGGCCACGGCCTCATTGATCAGCGCGTAGTAGTGCGCGGTCGACACCCAGCTCATGCCGCCGATGAGGCCGATGGTCTTCATCGGCGCAGCTTCTGCGGCAGGTCCTTGAAGGCGGCGACCACCTGCAGGTAGGCCTCGCGCTTGAACGGCACGATCAGGTCGGGCAGGCGGCTCAGCTCCTCCCAGCGCCAGGTGTCGAACTCGGCGGGCATGCCGCCGTCGCCCGGTTCGGTGACGTTGATCTCGCGCTCGCCGCCGACGAAGCGATAGGCGAACCAGCGCTGGCGCTGGCCGCGATATTTGCCCTTGAGCGCGGTCCCCAGCATGGCGTCGGGCAAGTCGTAATAGATCCAGCCCGGCGCTTCCGCGACCGGCTCGACCGAGCGGATCGAGGTTTCCTCGAACAGCTCGCGCAACGCCGCGGCCTTCGGTTCTTCGCCCTTGTCGATGCCGCCCTGCGGCATCTGCCAGGGCGCGCCGAGCTCGGCACTGTCTTCGGGATCGCCCTGCGCCCTGCGGCGGCCGATCAGGACCTGGCCGCGGTCGTTGAAGACGGCGACGCCCACGCAATCGCGGTAGGGAAGGGATTCGCGGTCGATCTTGCTCATGTCGTCTTGTGCATCAGGGTGCTGACCGGCACCAGATGGAAGCCGCGCGATTCCAGAGTCTTGCTCCAGTCGGCCAGAGTCTGCAGGGACACCGGCAGAGCGGAGATCACGCCGATGGCGTTGCCCTTGTCGGTGGCCTTCTGCTCAAGTGCCTTGAGCTGGTCGAGGATCTGGTCCTTGACCGGCTGCGCGTCGATGTCGACGTCGGCGCGGCCGAACTCGACCGTGTCTGCCGAGGCCAGCTGCGGCGCCACCGAGCGGGCCGACGAGCCGTCGTCGACATAACCGAGGCCGCGGGCGCCGAGCTCTTCCATCACCGGGCCGAAATCGGCGGTCGAGGCGGTGAAGCGGGCACCCATGTGGTTGATGACGCCGACATAACCGCCGAACTTGCCCATCACGCTATAGAGCTTGTTGAGGTTGTCGCGCGGCGCCTGCCCGGTCAGCAGCGTGTCCGGGCCAGGGTCGCTGTCGGGGTAGTCGAAGGGCTCGAGCGGCACCTCGAGCAGGATCTCGTGGCCGGTGGCGCGGGCGGTCCCCACCGCCGCGCCGAGGTTCTTGCCATAGGGCGCGAAGGCCAGCGTCACCGGACCGGGCAATGTCTGGATCGCGGCGGTGGTGCCGGTGGAATTGAGGCCGAGGCCGGTGACGATCACCGCGATCTGCGGCTTGCCGTCGTCGGCCCCCTGCGGCAGCGGCTGGGCATACGCCTCGAACGGGGTCTGGCCGCTCGAGGCAACGCGCGGGATGGCGCCGTGTTCGGACTGTTCAAGCAGGTCCGGATAGAGGCCCTGGGCATTGGCCGTGGCGACGTTGACGCCGGTGGGCGCCGACGCGGCCGTGGGAGAGCCGTCGGGGACCTCGTCGCCGACCATCGAGACCGACGCGCCGGAGGCGGGGATTTCGGGGCCGGCAGTGATGGTCACCGTGCTCGGGCTCGGGCCGGGCTGCTTGCCCGTGCTCAGGCTCTTGGCCAGTGCATTGTTGCCGCGATTGACGCCGATTTCGGTGACCGGCCGGCCGCCATCGGGGTCATTGACCAAGACCACGCGGGCGACGACGCCGATGATCACCACCGCCGCGAGCCCGAAGGCGATGCGCGCGAGCGGCAGCTTGTCGGGCGACAGGCGGCCCGTCGGCGCGGCCTTGCCACGCTTGCGGCCCAACGGTGCGCTGAGGTCGTCCGCCATGAGATCCTTCAGACCGGCCGCGCGGGGCGAATCAGCGTCCCGCGCCTGCCTTCAGCGATACCACAGACCTCAGTCGTCCGCCTTGGGCGGATAGGCGGCGTTCGTCTCGAGGCCGTCGATCAGCCGCACGGCGTAGTTGAGCTGCGTATCGTCCTTCTTGTCCTGGGGTACATAGACCGACGATCCAGTGGTGGCCTCGGGGGCGGTGCCGCCGCCGATCTGGCCGTTGAGGCCGGCTTCGCCGAGGATCTCGTCGCGGCCCTTCAGATCGGCCGGCACGTTCTCGGTGATGACGATGTCGGGCGGAATACCGGCCGCCTGGATCGAGCGGTTGTTGGGCGTGTAGTAGCGCGCCGTGGTGAGGCGAATGCCGCCATTGTCGCCCATGTGGATGATCGACTGCACGGTGCCCTTGCCGAAGGAGCGGGTGCCGATGATCGTTGCCCGCTTGTGGTCCTGCAGCGCCCCGGCGACGATTTCGGCGGCCGAGGCGGTGCCGCCATTGATCAGCACCACCAGCGGTACGCTGGCGAGCTTGGCGTCGAGATCGTCGGGCTTGGCGTCGTAGCGGCTGCTCTCGGCGTCGGTGCGGCCGCGGGTCAGCACGATCGCGCCCTGCTTGATGAACGCATCGGCTACATACACGGCCTGGTCGACGAGGCCGCCGGGGTTGTTGCGCATATCGAGCACGATGCCCTTGGGCGCCACGCCCTTGCGCTTGTCGTAGAGGTCCTTGATCGCTTTCTGGATGCCGGGGAAGGCCTGCTCGGTGAAGCGGCTGAGGCGGATCACCGCCACGTCCTGCGCGGCGCCTTCGAGCGACCACTTCACGACCGACTGCGCGATGGTATCGCGGGTCAATTCGAAATAGAGCGGCTTCTGCTGGCCTTCGCGGATCACGGTGAGCTTGATCTTGCTTCCCACCGGGCCCTTCATCTTGGCCACGGCGTCGTCGATCGACAGGCCCTGCACCGACTTGCCGTCAAGCTCGACGATGTAATCGTTGGGGAGGATGCCGGCCTTGGCCGCGGGGGTGTCGTCGATGGGCGAGACCACCTTGATGACGCCCTCTTCCATGGTGACCTCGATGCCCAGGCCGCCGAACTGGCCGGAGGTATCCTCCTGGCTCTGGTCGAACTCGGTGGGGTCCATGTAGTTGGAGTGCGGGTCGAGCGAGGTCAGCATGCCGTTGATGGCGGCGCGGATCAGTTCCTGCTCGTCGGGTGGATCGACATATTCGGCGCGGATGCGGTCGAAGACCTGGCCGAAGAAATCGAGGTCCTGGTAGATTTCCTGGCTGGTGCGCGGATGCTTGTCCGGCTTGCCCACCCCGGCGCCGCTGCCGGTCTGGTCGGGCACCGGCGGCGCCGCGGACGGTTCGGCCGACGATGGCGCCGAGGAGCCGTTGTCGTTGGCCGGTGCCGATGAGGCGCCATTGTCTGCCGGGGCCGAGGACGAGCCGGCGTCGGCCGGGGCGCTGCTGGCCGCGGGCGCACTCGAGGCTCCCTGATCCTGCGCGAGGGCGAATTGGGCGGGCGGCATCAGCAGCACGAGCGCGGCGATGGCGGCGCGCGGAAAGGTCAGACGCATCAGGGTCTATCCAGTCTCACTCGGGTTTGTGGAGGCAGCCCACCATCCGGTCGGATCGATAGGCACGTTCTTTTGTCTCATCTCAATATAAAGGGTCGGCCTTTGCGCACCAGCACTCGTCGCAAC
>DATMTK010000285.1:0-10722 GCA_035564755.1 Devosia sp.
GTTTATCAGCTTCACCCGCACCGCAAGAGCTTGTAAGTAAATATTATCTATGTGCAGCGACAATAGGCGCCAACTCGGCAAAGAGGGGATTTGCATGCGCGCGCTGGTCGGTTTCTCGTCCATAGCCCAAAGGCTGCCAACCGTGATCATCGGCTCCGCGTTGATCGTCAGCGCAGCGGTTGGATTCGCGGGATATCAGATAGGTTCGTCGGTCGTCGAGCGTCTGACCCAGCAGCGTATCGCCGCCATTGCGACCGAGCGGGCGCAAAAGGTCCAGCTCTTCCTCGACGGCTTGTCGTCCAACGTCGTGCAACTCGCCGGGACCTCGCTGGCGCAGGATGCCGAGCACCAGATGGAAATCAACTGGAGCCAGATCGACAACGCCAGCGCGGCGCTGCGCAAGGCCTATATCGACGACAATCCGAACCCGCCGGGCCAGCGCTGGAAGCTGTCGCTGTCGACCGATCAGGGCAGCCGCATCTACAATTTCTCGCACAATGGCGAGCACCCCGGCCTGCTGGCCGAGCTGCAGGCCCGCGGCTATGCCGACCTCTTCATCTTCGATCTCGCCGGCGACCTCGTTTATACGGTCGACAAGAACGACGACTTCGCCACCAATTTCGCACAGAGCGGCGGCGGCAAATACGCCGATACGGGGCTGGGCAAGGCATTCCGCGCCGCCGCAGCCTTCACCGAGCCGGGCAAGGTCGCGTTCTTCGATGATGCGAGCTATGGCCCCGCCGGCAACGCGCGCGCCGGCTTTGCCGCCACCACCATCTTCGGCAAGGACGGCAGTCCCGCCGGCGTGCTGGCCGTCGAGCTGCCGCTCGACAAGATCAACGAGACCATGAGCTCGCGCAACGGCATGGGCGATACCGGCGAGACCTTCATCGTCGGCGGCGATCGGATGATGCGCTCCGACTCTTCGTTCACCGACGGCGACGATTATCTCAAAACGCCGTTCGACTCGCCGGTGCTCGATGCCGCCTTCAACGGCACCACGGCACAGGGCACCTTCTCGACCTACCGCAACATGCCGATGATCACCACGGCGGTGCCGATCGACTATCTCGGCCAGCACTGGGCGCTGGTGAGCGTCATGGCCCTGAGCGAGGCGCTGGCGCCGATCAACGATATCCGCAATTCGATGCTGTTGATCGGCATTGGTCTGCTGATCGTCATCGCCGGCCTGGGCTTCCTGTTCTCGCGGTCGGTGACCAAGCCGATGGGCCGGCTGACCCGCACCATGGAGGCGCTCTCGAATGGCGAGCTCGATGCCGAGGTCAAGGACACCCGGCGCAAGGACGAGCTCGGCGCCATGGCCCGGGCGGTGGAGGTGTTCAAGCAGAACGCCATCAAGGTCGGCGAGCTGACCGAGGGCGAACGTGCCGCCTCCAACCAGCGCCGCATCGACCGCAGCGCCATGATGCAGCAATTGCAGGTGGCGTTCGGCCAGGTAGTGGATGCGGCGATCGCCGGCGATTTCTCGCGGCGCGTGCAGGCGACGTTCCCCGACCCCGAGCTCAATGCCCTCGCCGGCAGCGTCAACGGGCTGGTGGAGACGGTCGATCGCGGCCTGGGTGAAACTGGAACAGTGCTCTCGGCGCTGGCGCACACCGATCTCAGCCAGCGCGTCACCGGCGACTACCAGGGCGCCTTCGCGCGGCTCAAGGACGATACCAACGCGGTGGCCGAACGGCTGACCGATATCGTCGGCCAGTTGCGCCGCACCTCGCAATCGCTGAAGACGGCAACCCGCGAGCTGCTCTCGGGCGCCAACGATCTCAGCCAGCGTACCAGCCTGCAGGCGGCGACGATCGAAGAGACGTCGGCGACCATGGAAGAGCTCGCCGGCACCGTGCAGTCGAACGCCAAGAAGGCGCAGGATGCGAGCACCGCCGCGAACGGCGTTGCCAAGACGGTCGATGAGGGCTCCATAGTCATGGACCACGCGACCGAGGCGATGGAGCGCATCACCACGTCGTCGGGCAAGATCTCCAACATCATCAGCCTGATCGACGATATCGCCTTCCAGACCAACCTTCTGGCGCTCAACGCCTCGGTCGAGGCGGCGCGCGCCGGCGAGGCGGGCAAGGGCTTTGCCGTCGTCGCGGTGGAAGTGCGGCGCCTGGCGCAATCGGCGGCGGAAGCGTCGTCGGAGATCAAGGGCTTGATCGAGCAGGCCGAGATCGAGGTCAAGGACGGCTCGCGCTTCGTGGCCGATGCGGCGGCCAAGCTCGAGGCCATCCGCAAGGCCGCGGCGGTCAGCAACGAGCTGATGGACGGCATCGCGCGCGCCAGCCGCACCCAGGCGAGCTCGATCGAAGAGGTGACGGTCGCGGTGCGGACGCTCGACGAGATGACGCAGCACAATGCGTCGCTGGTCGAGGAGACCAACGCCGCCATCGAACAGACAGAAGCGCAGGCGACCGAGCTCGACCAGGTGGTTGACATCTTCGTCGTCGACGCCAATGCCAACAGAAGGCGCGCCGCATAAAGACGGCGCCAGGGCGAAGCGGGCGGCTCCGGCTGTTCGCTCCGCAACAATTTGACGGGGATATGCCATGGCACCGCAAGGCGCCAGAACGGATACGGCGGGGCGCCGACGGGTGACGATGACGGACATTGCGCGGGAGGCCGGGTGCTCGCAGGCAACGGTTTCTTTCGTGCTGAACCGGGCGCCCGGCATCAAGATCTCGCAGCAGATGCGCGACCGGGTCGTCGAAGTCGCCCGGACGCTCGGCTACTCGGCGGCCAATTTCGCCGACCTCGAGCCCGAGCCGGCACCGAGCGTGGGCGTCGACACCACCATCGGCTTCGTCGTCGACCAGCTGGCCACCAGCCCCGAAGCCGTTGTCGCCATCGAAGGCGCCCGGCAGGCCGCCTGGAGCGCGGGCAACATCGTTCTCGTGGCGCAGACCATGTCGGACGAGGTGATGGAGCCCAAGACCATCAGGGCGCTGGTGCGGCAGGGCATCTCGGCGCTCATCTACATGACCATCTTCACCCGCGAGATCGAGGTCCCGGACCTGCTGCGCGACTTGCAGATCCCGGTGCTGCTGCTCAACGGCTACTCCGCCGATCATGCCTTCCCGGCCGTGGTGCCGAGCGAAATCGCCGGTGGGCAGTCGGCCACCGAGCATCTGATCCGCAAGGGCCATTCCCGCATCGGCACGATCGTGGGCGAAGCCCACATGTCGGCGGCGCAGGACCGGCTCAAGGGCTATCGCCGGGCGCTGGCGACGGCGGACATTCCATTCGACCCGGAGCTGGTGATGCCCGGCAACTGGTCGGCGAGCGCCGGCTATGAGGCGACGGTGAAGCTCCTGGCGCTGAAGCGCCGGCCGACGGCCATCTTCTGCCAGAACGACCGCATGGCGATCGGTTGCTACGAGGCACTCAAGGAAGCCGGCCTCTCGATCCCCGGGGACATTTCGGTCGTCGGTTATGACGATGAGGAAATTTCCCGCCACCTCCACCCGCGCCTCACCACCTCGATCCTGCCGCACCGCGCGATGGGGCAGTGGGCGGTGGAACAGCTCGAGCTCAATCGGCCCAGGCGTCCCCGCTATCCGGTGACCAAGCTCGAATGCACCCTGGTCGAGCGCGATTCCGTGGGACCGCCACCCAAGGGCAGGCCATCCACCGGGTCCGCTGCCTGAAGAAAAAGAGGCGCGCCGGAGCGCGCCTCAAGTTGACACACGGGGAGAGCTGCCTACTTCGCGATGCAGGTATCGACGGTATCCTTGGTGCACACGTCGACACCGGTGAAGATGTTGTCGTCGAGCTTCTTGCCGGCGATCAGGTCGGACATTGCGTCGGGCGCCTTGTTGCCCATCTCGAACGGCCGCTGGCCGACCAGAATGTTCACGAGCCCGTCTTTGAGCAGTTTGGGCTCGGGATCGATGGTGTCGGCCGCCGCAATGACGAACGCGCCGGAGGCGAGCTTGTCCTTGAGCGGGGTGACGAGGTCGGTATAGGGCTGCGGCGCGCCGAACAGCGGCCAGCCGCCCATGATGCCGAAGGCGCTGAGGTTGGGATTGGCCGCGAGAATGTCGGTCATCGCCTGGACGCCTTTGACGCCGTCGTCGTTGATGAACACCGGGCAGCCGGGAACTTCGGTCCAGCCACCCTGGCCGGTGAGTGCCGTCAGGCCTTTCTGGCCGGTCAGGCCGTCACGCATGCCCTGCGCGCGGCGCAGGATGTTGTCGGCCGCCGGGTTGCCCTCGATGGTGCAGATCGTGCCGCCCTTGGGCAGCGCCTGCTTGATGTACTCGCCCAGCTTCTGGCCGAGCAGGTAGTTGTCCGTCCCCAGATAGGTCTTGCGCAGCGCGGCGTCGTCCTTGCTGAGGTCGGCATCGACGGTCATGACCGGGATCGACGGATTGCTCGACTTGATGGTCTGCGCGATGAGCTGCGCGTTGGACGGCGAGATCGCCACCGCGGCGGTCGTCGGCTTCGCGAGCAGATCAGACAGGATCTGCGCTTCGCCGGCTTCGTCGGACGTCGAGGCGGGACCCGTATAGAAGCATTCGTACTGCGAATCCGCGTGCTCGGCGTTCCACTTCTCGCAGCCCTGGTGGATCGACTCGAAGAAGGGGTTGTCGAGCCCCTTCACGACGATCGCGAGCTGCTTTTTGTCTTGTGCGACGGCGGGACCGGCAAGCGCCAGCACAGCCGCAGCGGCCAATAAGACCAATGCCTTCATGATTCCTCCCATCGATTTTGGGCAAGAGACACTTGGTCGCGGAATCCCTCCCGGATGCCGCGCTGCCCTTCCCATGAGGTACGTACATAAATAGTACTTTATATCGCCGTCAACGACAAAAATCATATTTGATACAGCGAGTGCGGTTGACCTGCGAGGCTCCGCTTGAATAGCCTTCTAGGCAGGAGGAGAATGCTGTTCCGGCGCCAGCCTGCTGGTGCCGCGGGGTATGCTGTCCCTCCAAAACCGCGGCAGCAGGAGGGGATCAGGCGTGGCCGTCCTGGAATTGGACAACATTTCCAAGCACTTCGGCGCCATTCGCGCGCTGCACGACGTCTCGCTGTCGCTCGAGCCGGGCGAGGTCGTCGGGCTGATGGGCGACAACGGCGCCGGCAAGTCGACGCTGGTGAAGATGATCGCCGGCAACTTCCTGCCGAGCACCGGCAATATGCGCATGGACGGCAAGGAGATCGTGCTGCACCGGCCGGTCGATGCGCGCCGCCACGGCATCGAAATCGTTCACCAGGATCTGGCGCTCTGCAACAACCTCACCGCGGCGGCGAATGTGTTCCTCGGCCGCGAGCTGAGGAAAGGCGTGGGGCCGTTCAGCGTGCTCGACTACCAGGGCATGTACCGCCGTGCCGGCGAACTCTTTGGCGATCTCAAATCGGAGACCCGGCCGCGCGACCTGATCAAGCAGATGTCGGGCGGCCAGCGGCAGGCCGTCGCCATTGCGCGCACCATGCTCAGCCAGGCCAAGATCGTATTGATGGACGAACCAACCGCCGCCATTTCGGTGCGGCAGGTGGCCGAAGTGCTCAACCACATCAAGCATCTGCGCGACCAGGGCATCGCCATCGTGCTGATCAGCCACCGCATGCCCGACGTGTTCACCGTCGGGGATCGCGTCGTGGTGCTGCGCCGCGGCCGCAAGGTTGCCGACAAGCGCATCGCCCAGAGTTCACCCGAAGAAGTCACCGGCCTGATCACCGGTGCGATTGAGCAGGCCTGACCGATGACCGTCACACTCGAGCAAACCATCGCCAAACGCCAGCACTCCTGGTCGTCATCGCTGCTTTCGAGCCAGACCTTCTGGGTTACGATCGCGATCCTGTGCGCCGGCGTGTTCCTCAGCCTCGAGACGAGCGCCTTCCTGACGCCGCAGAACCTGTTCAACATTACGCGCAACTTCACCTTCACGGCGATCATCGCGCTCGGCATGACCTTCGTGATCATCACCGGCGGCATCGACCTCTCGGTGGGCTCGGTGCTCTGTCTCTGCTCGATGGTGATCGCGACGACGATGCATGCCGGCGCCCCGATCGAGGTCGGCATCCTCGCGGCGCTGCTGGCGGGTCTCGCAATCGGCCTCTTCAACGGCGTGCTCGTCGCTTATCTGGGATTTCCATCTTTTGTCGTGACGCTCGGCATGCTGTCGGCGGCGCGCAGCTTTGCCATGATCGCGTCGAACAATATGACGGTGTTCCAGTTCGGCCCGGACCACGACAAGCTGCTGTTCCTGGGCGGCGGCTCGGTACATTTGCTTGGCGTCACCGTGTCGCTGCCGGTGATCTATACGCTGGTGCTGGCCGCGATCACCGGCTTTATCCTGCGCTGGACCCGCTTCGGCCGTCACGTCTTCGCCATCGGCGGCAACGAGCAGGCGGCAACGCTCGCGGGTATTCCGGTCAAGCCGATCAAGGTGGCGGTGTTCATGATCTCGGCCGGCAGCGCCGCCATCGCCGGTATCGTCGAGACCGGCTGGCTCGGTGCCGTGACCACCAACCTTGGCACCGGCATGGAGCTGCAGGTCATCGCGGCAGCCGTCATCGGCGGCGCGAGCCTGATCGGCGGGGCGGGCACGGCATTGGGTGCCCTCGTTGGCGCCCTGCTGATCGAAATCGTCCGCAACAGCATGGGCCTTCTCGGAATCAATCCGTTCTGGCAGGGTACCGTGATCGGCTTGGCGATCCTGGTTGCCGTGGCGTTCGAACGCGTGCGGCAGCTTCGGTTCAAGGACTAGCTTTGAAGAATGAGCGTCGGATTTCGGGGTCACACACCACACGTGTGGTGAATGACCTCGGGGTCGCTATTATATCGGGACGGCTGGCGCAGGGCTCGTTTCTGCCTGGCGACGTGGAGCTTTTGCGCCAATATGGCGTATCGCGCACGGTGTTGCGCGAGGCTGTCAAGACGCTGGCGGGCAAGGGGCTGCTCCAGTCCAAGGCACGGCGCGGGACCTGGGTGCGCGAGCGGGCCGATTGGAACCTGTTCGATCCCGATGTCCTGCTCTGGCACGCGAGCGCAGGCCTCAGCCCGGCCTTCCTTGACCATCTCGGCGAGATGCGCCTGGCGCTCGAGCCGGAAGCCGCAGCCCTCGCCGCCAAGCGCCGCACGGCGGCCGAACTCGCCGTCATGCGCGAATTTGTCGAACAGATGGGGGCGCCCAATATCGACAAGGACTCGTTCGTGCGCGCCGATCTCGGCCTGCATCACGCCATCGCGGCGGCTGCCGACAACCCCTTCATGCTGTCGGTCGCGACCTTGATCGAGGTCGCCCTGGTCGCCATGCTGACCATCTCGTCGCCGGTCGAAAGCCGGCGGCGGCTCAATGCCTCCGTCGGCGAGCATCGCGCTATCGTCGATGCGATCGAGGCGCGCGATTCCGAGGCGGCGCGCACCACGATGCGCGTGGTGATCAACACCGGCATCACGCACTCCCGCAAGCGGCCGCCGGCGGCCTAGAGCCGCATCGCGTCGCTCTCGCCCTCGACCAGCTCGGTCGGCCACACCTTGCGCACGATGCCGGTGGGATAAACCTCGGCATAAGCCGGCATCGAGGCGAGCAGCGCTTCGCCAAGCGCGATGCCGAGGTCGCGCAACGACTGCTCGTAGCCGGTGAGGGCAGGGGAGAGGAACCGCGTCTGCGGGCTGTCGCGGCCGATCACCGCGATGTCGCGTCCGGGCAGGATGTTGGCTTCGCTGAGGCCGCGATAAAGCCCGATGCTGATCGGCTCGTTGACCAGGATCACCGCCGTCGGGCGATCCTTCTGTCCGACGATGGCCCGCGCGATGCCATAGCCCCCCGCTTCGCTCGGCGTGGAGCGGAACACCAGCGAGGGGTCGAGCCGCAGACCGTGCGCGCGCAGCGCCGCTTCCGCCGCGTCACGAAAGATGTAGCCCAGATTGACGTCGTCATCCGGCAGGGTGATCGCGATTCGCCGGTGCCCCCGGGCGACGAGCCGGTTCACCGAACCGCTGGCGATAGTCTCGAAGTCGACGTCGAGCCAGGGCTGCCCGGCATCGGTGGTCGAGCGGCCTAGAGTGACGAACGGAACCTTGCGTTCGGCGAGGTAGCTGATGCGTGGATCGACACGCTGCGTCGACGAAATGATGAGCCCGTCGGCGAGCCCGCGCGACACCATGCGCCGCAGATAGTCGTCGGCATTCTCGTCGGACGAGCAGAGCAGGGCGACGAGATCGAGGTGATGGCGGTTGAGCACCGTTTGCACGCCGTCGAACACGCTCATGAAGAAGGTGTCGCCCTGGCCGGTGATCTCATGGCCGGTCTGCATCATGAAGCCGATGACGCCGGTCCGCCCGCGCCTCAGGCTCCGGCCCGACTGATTCGGCACGTAGCCGAGCTCGGCGGCCGCTTCGAGCACGCGGCGGCGCGTGTCTTCGTTGACGTCGGGGCGGTTGTTGAGCGCGCGCGACACCGTGCCGATCGACACATTGAGGTGTTGCGCGAGACGCTTGATTCCGATCATCCGTGCCGTCCGTCCCCCCCACGCTGGACCGCAGTCCTAAACCACGGCCGGCGCAGATGCCAGTTGACTCGTAAACGTTTTCGGCTAGTCTCGTAAACGTTTACGGACGATGGCAATGCGGCGCAAAGATCGCTGGGCCCGTCCGCCGGAGGAGTCGTCGTGTTCAGAGCCGTTCTTGCGGGCTGCGGTGGCATGGCCAAGGGGTGGCTGCGCGCGCTGCGCGAACAGCCCGAGCTCAAGGACCGCGTGCAGATCGTCGGGCTGGTCGATCTCGATCTGTCGGCGGCCGAGCGGTTGCGCCAGGAGTTCAATCTCGATACCGCCGCAACCGGCACGGAGCTCGACCGCATGCTGTCGGTGACCAAGCCCGACCTGCTGTTCGACGTGGTGGTGCCGCAGGCCCGCCACGACGTGGTCATGACCGGCCTCAGGCACGGCTGCCACGTGCTCACCGAAAAGCCGATGGCTGCGTCACTCGACGAGGCGCGCAGCCTCGTCGCTGCTGCCAAGGCCGCCGGCCGCGTCCATGCGGTGGTGCAGAACCGCCGTTTCATCGAGGGCGTCCGCCGCATCCGCGAGACCATCGCGAGCGGCGCACTCGGCCAGCTCACCGCGCTCCATGCCGACTTCTTCATCGGCGCACATTTTGGCGGTTTCCGCGAGCAGATGCAGGACGTGCTGCTGCTCGACATGGCCATCCACACGCTGGATGCGGCCCGCTTCATGGCCGGGGCCGAGCCGCTCGCGGTCTACTGCCACGAAACCAATCCGGCCGGCTCCTGGTACGCGCACGGCGCAGCGGCCAATGCCATCTTCGAGTTCTCCGGCGAAATCGTCTTCACCTATCGCGGCTCATGGGTTGCCGAGGGCGGCACCACGAGCTGGGAGAGCGCCTGGCGCATCGTCGGCACGACTGGAACATTGCTCTGGGACGGTGCGGACAATTTCGATGCGCGGGCCGTGGCCGAACAAAGCGGCTTCCTTCGGCCGCTCAGGGATGTGGTGGTATCTCCCCCACCGCATCCCTCCGAAACGCACGGGCATGCCAGCGTCATCGCCGAATTCCTCGACGCGGTGGAGACCGGCCGTACGCCCGAAACCGCCGGTGCCGACAACATCAAGAGCCTCGCCATGGTGTTCGCCGCCATCGAGAGCGCCCGCACCCGTCAACGTGTCCTCATTGCAGCCTAGGAAGCCTGTCCCGTGAGCAACCCCGCCAAAGCCATCCGTATCGGCACCATGATCAAGGCCACCGAAGGCAAAGCCGTCGAGAACATCAAACAGATCGCCGACCTCGGCTTCGAGAGCTTCGAGCCATTCTTCTGGCAGACCACCAACGGCCAGGATCTGAAGGAGCTCGGCAAGCGCAGCCTTGACGCGATCGGCAACCGCGACATCACCATTTCCACTATCGGCATGTTCGGCAATCCGCTCGAGGACCAGGAGATGGATCGCCAGACCCTGCAGGGCTGGAAGGACTGCATCGACAACGCCGGGCATTTCGGCGCGACGACCGTCGCCGGGTTCACCGGCCGCGTCCGCAACAAGCCGCTGACCGACTCGCTCAAGCGCTACAAGCAGGTGTGGTCGGACCTTGCCAGGCGCGCCGCGGACAATGGGGTGAAGATCGCCTTCGAGAACTGTGCCATGGACGGCAACTGGCAGACCGGCGACTGGAACATCGCGCACAATCCCGACGCCTGGGAACTGATGTTCAACGAGACCCCCGACGACAATATCGGGCTCGAATGGGAGCCCTGCCACCAGCTCGTCTATCTTATCGACCCGCTGCCGCAGATCCGCAAATGGGCACATAAGTTCTTCCATGTGCACGGCAAGGATGCGACGGTGCGCTGGGAGGTGATCAAGGAGCACGGCATCTTCGGCAAGGAGAAGTTCGTATTCATGCGCACGCCCGGCTTCGGCGACAGCAACTGGGTGGACGTCATCTCGGAGCTGAGGCTCGCCGGCTGGTCCGGCTCGATCGACATCGAGGGCTGGCATGACCCGGTTTATCGCGATGCACTCGAAATGACCGGTCAGGTCCGGGCGCTCAACTACCTCAAAAATGCCCGCGGCGGGGATTACGTCGAGGTCGCATAAGGCAACGATATCCGGTGGCCGGGTCGGTGCGG
The DNA here is from genome assembly GCA_035564755.1 of Devosia sp. Taxonomy (GTDB): domain Bacteria; phylum Pseudomonadota; class Alphaproteobacteria; order Rhizobiales; family Devosiaceae; genus Devosia_A. Next base: position 10,614 of record DATMTK010000285.1, read on the forward strand.
ACCACGCCGGCGCCAGGAGGAACAGCGGTCCGCGAGGAGGAGACCATGACGTCACTATCGAGACTGGCGCTCGTCGCCGCCGCGTCGCTCATGCTCATGAGCAGCACGG
>DATMTK010000286.1:0-6039 GCA_035564755.1 Devosia sp.
CGCCCACCGGTGGTTCCGGTGGGCGCCTCGAATGCTGGAACGGCGGTCTCAGTGGCGCCGGTCGAACAGGCCGCGGGTCATTTGGGGGAAGTCCGAGCGCAAATGCCCCAGAAGATCGGCATTTCGCTTGGGCGGTGCCCCCATTTCCCGCAATGTCGGCCTGACATCGACCAGCCGATGCTGACGCCAAACGACTCGTACGAACATCAGGGTGTGCTCCTTCTCCGAGTGCAGGACAGCCGGAAGATCGTTTGATTTGCCCATCGGTTCCATCCGCTGGATGGCATCCGGGCCATGCGTTTTCGCGAGGGCTTCGTCATCACGCGGTCACGAAGCAGCGTTTCCGGTGCGAAGCTGGACCTAATCGCGGCGCGATTGCCCCGCGCGCGCCGCAAGCCCTAACGGCAGATGGCCAAAATTTCAGTTGGCGGTCATTCGGCGGCCTGGCGGGCCGGCCGCTTCTTGGCCGGACGGCGGTCCATGACGTCCTTGAGGAATTTGCCGGTGTACGAGCGCTTGTTCTCGATGATGTCCTCGGGCGTGCCGACGCCGACGACCTCGCCGCCGCCGTCGCCGCCCTCGGGGCCCATGTCGATGACCCAGTCGGCGGTCTTGATGACCTCGAGATTGTGCTCGATCACCACCACCGTGTTGCCTTGGTCCACCAGCTCGTGCAGCACCTCGAGGAGCTTGGCGATGTCGTGGAAGTGCAGGCCGGTCGTCGGCTCGTCGAGCATGTAGAGCGTGCGGCCGGTGGCCCGCTTGGAAAGCTCCTTGCTGAGCTTGACGCGCTGCGCTTCGCCGCCCGAGAGGGTCGTCGCGGGCTGGCCGACCTTGACGTAGCCGAGGCCGACGCGCTGGAGCGTTGCGAACTTCTCGCGGATCGAGGGCACGGCGGCGAAGAACTCGGTCGCCTCGTCGATGGTCATGTCGAGCACGTCGGCAATCGACTTGCCCTTGAACTGCACCTCGAGCGTCTCGCGGTTGTAGCGGTGGCCCTTGCAGACCTCGCAGGTCACGTAGACGTCGGGAAGGAAGTGCATCTCGATCTTGATGACGCCATCGCCCTCGCACTTCTCGCAGCGGCCGCCCTTGACGTTGAAGCTGAAGCGGCCGGGGCCGTAGCCACGGGCCTTGGCTTCGGGCAGGCCGGCAAACCACTCGCGCAGCGGGCCGAAGGCGCCGGTGTAGGTGGCGGGGTTGGAGCGCGGCGTACGGCCGATCGGCGACTGGTCGATGTCGATGATCTTGTCGAGGAATTCGAGGCCGGTGAGGTGGTTGTGCGGCGCCGGGTTGACGCGGGCGCCGTTCAGCCGCCGGGCCATCGCCTGGTACATGGTGTCGATCATCAGCGTCGACTTGCCGCCGCCGGAGACGCCGGTGATGGCGACGAACAAGCCCAGCGGCACGTCCACCGAGACGTTCTTGAGGTTGTTGCCGGTGGCGCCGTCGAGATGGATCTTCTTGCCCTTCTGCGGCACGCGGCGCTCGGGCGGCGTCGGAATCTGCAGCTTGCCGCTCAGATACTGGCCGGTGATCGAGTCCTTGCTCTTGAGGATGTCCTCGGGCGTGCCTTCGGCGATGATATGGCCGCCGTTGACGCCGGCCCCGGGGCCGATGTCGACGACGTGGTCGGCGGTGAGGATCGCGTCCTCGTCGTGCTCGACCACGATCACGGTGTTGCCAAGGTCGCGCAGGCGCTTCAGCGTCTCGATCAGGCGGGCGTTGTCGCGCTGGTGGAGGCCGATCGAGGGCTCGTCGAGCACGTAGAGCACGCCGGTGAGACCCGAGCCGATCTGGCTCGCGAGGCGGATGCGCTGGCTCTCGCCGCCGGACAGCGAGCCCGAGCCGCGCGACAGGGTGAGGTAATCGAGGCCGACATCGTTGAGAAAGCCGAGGCGCTCGCGGATTTCCTTGAAGATGCGTTCGCCGATCTGGTTCTGCTGGGCGGTGAGATGCCCGGGCAGGTCGGTGAACCATTTGGCAGCGGCGCGGATCGACATATCCGAGACCTGGCCGACGTGGAGGCCGTTGATCTTGACCGCCAGCGCTTCGGGCTTCAGCCGGAAGCCGCTGCAGGCAAGGCACGGCTTGCTCGACATGTAGCGCTCGATCTCCTCGCGCATGCCGGCGCTCTCGGTCTCCTTGTAGCGCCGCTCCAGGTTGCCGATGACGCCCTCGAAGGCCTTCTTGGTCTTGTAGGTGCGCAAGCCGTCGTCATAGGTGAACTGGATCTGCGTGGTGCCGGTGCCGAACAGAACGGCGTCCTGCACCTGCTTGGGCAGCTCTTCCCAGGCGGTGCCGGTCGAGGCGCCGAAGTGCTTGGTCACGGCCTGCAGCGTCTGCTGGTAGTAGGGCGCGCTGGTCTTGCTCCACGGCAGGATCGCCCCGTCGCGCAGCGACAGTGTTACATCGGGGACGATCAGGTCGGGGTCGATCTTCTGTTCGGTGCCGAGGCCGTCGCAGACCGGGCAGGCCCCGAAGGGGTTGTTGAACGAGAACAGCCGCGGCTCGATCTCGGGGATCGTGAAACCGGAGATCGGATCGGCGAATTTCTCGGAGAATACGAGCCTTTTGGCGGCGCCATTGTCGTCTACCGCGTCGGCGAATTCGGCGAAGGCGATGCCCTCGGCGAGCTTCAGCGCGGTTTCGAAGCTTTCGGCGAGGCGCGGCGCGATGTCGGGGCCGACGACGATGCGATCGACCACGACCTCGACGTCGTGCTTGATCTTCTTGTCGAGGTTGGGCGCGTCTTCGATGTCCCAGAACTCGCCGTCGATCTTCACGCGCTGAAAACCCTTGCGCATGAGGTCGTTGAGCTCGCGCTTGTATTCGCCTTTGCGACCGCGGGCGATCGGGGCGAGCAGATAGAGGCGCGTGCCTTCGGGCTGCGCCAGCACTTTGTCGACCATCTGGCTGACGGTCTGGCTCTCGATCGGCAGGCCGGTGACCGGGGAGTAGGGAATGCCGACACGCGCAAACAGCAGCCGGAGATAGTCGTAAATCTCGGTGACGGTGCCGACGGTCGAGCGGGGATTGCGCGAGGTGGTCTTCTGCTCGATCGAGATGGCGGGGCTCAGCCCGTCGATCTGCTCGACGTCGGGCTTCTGCATCATTTCGAGGAACTGCCGGGCATAGGCGCTGAGCGATTCCACGTAGCGGCGCTGGCCCTCGGCGTAGATGGTGTCGAACGCGAGCGAGGATTTGCCGGAGCCCGACAGCCCGGTCATTACGATCAGCTTGTCGCGCGGCAGGCGCAGGTCGACGTTCTTGAGATTGTGCTCCTTGGCACCGCGGATGACGATTTCACGATTGGGGGCGGCGGCGGGAGACTTGGCGGGCATCGGGCATCCATCGACAACGGCCGGAGGACCATACTCAAATGGCCTGCCAGCTACTGTCAGGGTTTCGGGTCTGGAGACGGGCGAGCCACAAAAATAGGGATGCGCCGCCGCGTCCGCAAGCTAACCATGACGCCAGGCGGCTGTCATCTCACAGCCCCTTGCGCCGGGGGTGAACATATGCGGAACAGACCGGAGTCGGTCAAGGCCTGTCGACCTGGCGCCGACTATGGCAGAGTCGGATGGGAGAAGCGCAATTGGAACCGAGCCAAGTCTTGTCGGCACTCATCGGCGCCTGCTTCGGATCGCTGGGCTGGCTGTTTGTGGGACTCTATATCAATCAGCGGACAACGCGTTCGGCGGCGCGCAGTGCGGCGCGAGCGGTCTACTTCGAGCTGCTGCTGAACCGGGCCAACGTGGAGCTGGCGGCCACCTACGGCGAGACGATGCCTTTGTCACGGTCATCGTATGAGCAGCTCCTGCCACAACTGGCGAGCCTGCTGAGCGCAAACGATCTCTCGACGGTAGCGGGCGCCTATATTTCTCACGTCGGTTACGAGCAGGTCCGCCAGGGGCGGGACCATCCGGAGGACGCGCGCCGCGCCGCGCTTGCCTCAATCCTTGGGGCACAGGTGGCGGCCCTCGAACGTCTCGCAGAGGTCGCTTTCACCAGCGCGGAGCGCGGCGACCTCCGCCTCGCCGGAGACCTACAGCCAGGGAGGGACTAATGGTCGACCACCGGGCGCTCCTCGATGATATCGTGGGCGGCATGAATTCAGGCGACTACGGGTTCTACGACCGCCACTTCACCGAGGACTTCATCGACGAATATCCGCAATCCGGTGAGGTCCTTCGTGGGCGAGAAAACGCCCGATGGGTGCTTGAGAACTATCCGCGTGTAAACGAGAGAGAGCGGCCGGTCGATCAGACCGTGCTGCGCACGCAGGCGAACGATGCCTACCGCATCGTTGCGCCGACCTACACAGTGATCAAGCTCGAGGGCCGCGGCAACGAGGGAACCGCAGCCGTCCGCGCGCGCTACCCCGACGGGTCGATGTGGTGGATCGTCATTCTCTACCAGCTGCGGGGCGAGCGCATCTGCCGGGCAACCACTTTCTTTGCGCCGGAGTTTGCGGCGCCCGAGTGGCGCGCCGGACATGTCGAGAGGGCACCCAGCCGTGACTGACGTGGCCCATCAAGCTGCTTGTTCTTCGAGAAGACCGCCGAGATAGAGGCCCTTGCCCTTGAGGTAGGCGACTTCTTCAGGGCTCGCGAGGTTCCGGTCCCAGCCGGCGAGGTGGCGGTTGATGTAACGGAAGAAGGGCGGACCGAGGAAGGCAAAGAGGATCATCGCCATGTAGCCGCGGGGCAGGGTGGCAGCCTCTTCGGGCGGCGACTGCTCGAGCTCCCAGAAGCGCCGGGTCGCGATCTTGTGGTGATTGGCGTGGAGCATGAGGTTGTAGAACATGCCGCCCGAGACGCGGCGGTGGCTGTCCCATGAGTGCCGCGCCTCGACCCGGGTGCCGGGGATGCGCACGAGGCCGTAGTGCTCGATGTAGTTGACCACCTCGAGGTAGATCTTCCCGATGGCGCCGGCGAAGGCGAACATCACGAGGCCGATCGGGCCAAGGAACGCCATGTAGAAGAGCGCAACCACCACTGTCATGAGCTGATTGCGCCAGAAGCGATTGGTCCACAGGTTGTTGGGCTGGCCCTTGCGCCTCAGACGCTCGTCCTCGAAACGCTTGGCGGCGAGCCACTGGCCGGTGGTGGAGCGCCAGACGAAAGCGACGATGTATTCGCCCCGGCGAGCGGTCGCCGGGTCGAGCTCGGTGCCGACATTTCGGTGATGCCCGTAGACGTGCTCGATGGCAAAGCCGGTGTCCCAGGTGAAGGCGAGGAGCCAGGTGCCGAATAGCCGGTCGAACGGCTTGTCCATGCGGTGGATCAGCTCGTGACTCACGTTCACGCCGGCGGCGCCGTAATACATGCCGAGGCTGACATAGGCGCCTTCGTTCCACAGGAAGAAGCCATTGGTACGGGCGCGGGCTGCGTCAGGATCGATGCCGACGGCGCGTGAGACGGCGTCGAGCCACGCGAAGCCGTGCGGCGAGGTGACGTTGAAGGCAACGAGAGTCGCAAAGATCAGCAGTGGCAGGGTCGCGAACAGCATGGTCTGGCAGTACCAGACGGGCGGCATCGCCTCCTTGTTGGCCGCATCGCCGAACAGTTCGTCGACGTAGCCGACGAGGACGAAGGAGAAGATCAAGCCACTGAAGGTCAGCGGACCGCCCCAGGCGATCGCGGCCGTTCCCGCAAGGATGAAGATGTTCATCAGCGAGTAGCGGAGCGTATTGGCGGCGCGGGTGGCGAGGAGTGATCCGCCAAGTCCTGGCGGGTTGCCGGCACCGCTCTGGTTAAGCGTGTCGCTCATGGTCAATAATCCTGACTGCCCCAGTCCGAAACTTATTGGATTCCACGTGGCGCCTCAATGACCGGGGCCTGCGACGATTGGCCTTGACGTTAACGACGTGTGTGAACAAAATAGGAACACGATCGAGCCTGTGTGAAACCCGCTGAATGGGCAGGCAGGCGCCGGGGCCGTTCGGATAAGATGGAAGCCGCCCGAGCGGGCGATGTAAGTGCGAAGGACAAGAGCGATGGCTGGCAGCGTGAACAAGGTGATTTTGGTGGGCAA
>DATMTK010000287.1:0-3375 GCA_035564755.1 Devosia sp.
CTCTTCGTCGAAGCCCTGGATGGAGGCGATTTCGCCGACATCGATATAGGCGAGCTGCTCGACGGAAGAGAAGCCTTCCGAAGCCAGTAGTTGGGCAACCATCTCGTCGACATCAAGGGCCTGCATGAACAAAGCCGACCGTTCGGTGAATTCCTTCTGCCGGCGCTCGGACTCTTCCTGCTCGGTCAAAATGTCGATGTCCCAGCCGATGAGCTGGCTGGCGAGCCGCACGTTCTGGCCGCGGCGGCCGATGGCGAGCGAAAGCTGCTCGTCGGGGACCACGACTTCGATCTTTTCGGCCTGCTCGTCGAGCACGACCTTGGCGACGTCGGCCGGCTGCAGCGCCGACACGACCAGGTCGGCGATGTTTTCGGTCCAGGGGATGATGTCGATCTTTTCGCCCTGCAATTCGCCGACCACCGCCTGCACGCGGCTGCCGCGCATGCCGACGCAGGCGCCGACCGGATCGATGGACGAGTCGTTGCTGGTCACGGCGATCTTGGCGCGGCTGCCCGGATCGCGGGCAATCGAGCGGATGGTGATGATGCCATCGTAGATTTCCGGCACTTCCTGCATGAACAGCTTGGCCATGAACTGCGGATGGGTGCGGCTCAAGAAGATCTGCGGGCCGCGCTGTTCGCGGCGCACGTCGTAGATGTAGGCGCGGACCCGGTCGCCGTAGCGGTACATCTCGCGCGGGATCAGCTCATCGCGGCGGATGATGGCTTCGCCGCGGCCGAGGTCGACGATGACGTTGCCGTATTCGACCCGCTTGACGGTGCCGTTGACGATCTCGCCGACGCGGTTGATGTATTCCTCGTACATGCGGTCGCGCTCGGCATCGCGCACCTTCTGCACGATCACCTGCTTGGCCGACTGCGCGGCGATGCGGCCGAACTCGATGGGCGGCAGCGGTTCGCCGACGAAATCGCCGAGCTTGGCGGCGGCATTGCGCGCCTGGGCTTCGGGCAGCGTGATCTGGCGGGCCGGCTCTTCGACATCCTCGACGACTTCGCGCAGGCGGGTGAGCCTGAGCTCGCCGGTGCGCGGATTGATCTCGGCGCGCACGTCGGTCTCGGCGCCGTAGCGGGTCTTGGCCGCCTTCTCGATCGCATCCTGCATCGACTGGATGACGATCATGCGGTCGATGGATTTTTCACGCGCGACGGCGTCTGCGATCTGCAGCAGCTCGAGTCGGTTTGCGCTAACGGCCATCTAGTCGATCTCCTCGGTGAGGTCTTCAGAATTAAGTTCTACGGTTTCGACGTCGGCATCGTCGTCGATCGGGTTGCTCTCCTGGTCGGCCTGCGCCATGTTCAGGAGCTTGTCGGTCATCACCAGCTTGGCTTCGGCGATGGCGCTCAGCGGCAGCACGTGGTCGGGGTCGGTGTCCTTGGGCACGTCGGGCAGGCGAATGGTCACGGTGTCGTCGGTAACGGCCGCGATCTCGCCGCGGAAGCGCTTACGGCCGTCGAGGGCGTCGGCAAGCTCCACCTTGGCCTCGTGGCCGATATGGGTCCGGTAATCGCGGGCCCGCACCAACGGCCGGTCGATGCCGGGCGAGCTCACCTCGAGGTGATATTCGCGGTCGATCGGATCCTCGACGTCGAGCACCGGCGAGAGGTCTTTGGAAAGCCGTTCGCAATCGGTGATGGTGAAGCGGCCGGCCGCGTCCTCGGCCATGATCTGCAGCGTGCAGCCGTTCTCCTGCGTGACCTTCACGCGGACCAGCGCATAGCCGAGGTCGTTGGCGACGGGCTCGACGATGTGCGCGATGCGCTGTTCGAGCCCGGTCTCGCGGAGATAGCGTTTTTCGTTCAGATCGAAAGGCATTGAGGTCTTTGCATTGGCGGCCACTCGCGTAACGGCTCGTGACTCGCCGGGTCTTTGATTGCGGCCACTCGCGGAACGGCTCGCGACTCGCCGGGTCTTGGCGTTGGCGGCCACTCGCGTAGAGGCTCGTGACTCGCCGGGGTAAAACAAAAAGAGCGGGGGCCGGTCACGGCACCCACTCTCGATAAGAGAGCAACGATGTTGGCTGTCATATAGCGCCGCCGGGACGGCAGCGCAAGGGCGTCGCTCCGACTGCCGGGTCCGGCGCTACTTCTCCCAGGTCACGTTCTCGACGTTGGCGCCGAGGTTCGTGAGGATGCCGCGCAGTTCCTTGACCATTGGGTCGGGGCCGCAGAGGTAGAAGTTCTGGTCGAACTTGCCGACGTGGGCTTTGAGGAACTTGGCGTCGATCCGCTCGTGCAGCAGGCTCGACTCCGGATCGTCTGTCACCGTCCAGAGCACCTTGAGACCGTGCATGGCCTCGAATTCGTCGCGCAGGATGATGTCGGCGTCGGTCCGGTTCGAAACGATCAGCGTGTGGCCTTCGAGCTTCCGCTTCCGGTGCAGGTCGCGCAGGATGGCGATGAACGGCGTCACTCCTGCCCCGCCGGCGATGAAGGTGCCGGGGCCCTTGTAGGTGATGGTCCCCCAGACGTCGCGCAGCACCAGCGAGCGGCCGGGCACATAGCCATAGAGCCGCTCGGTGACACCGTCGCCCCCGGTCTGAAAGTAGCTCTTGATGGTGAATTCGAGGTTGGGGTCGTCGGTCAGCGACGTGAAGGTGAAGGGGTGCTTCTTGTCCCGCCAGCCCTCCTCGTCGAGCGAGACCTCGGTCGCCTGGCCGGGCTGGAACGTAAAGCCCGCGGGTCTTTCGAGGGTGTAGCGCCGGACATTGTGGGTGACATCGGCGATCGAGACAATTTTGACGCTGGGCATTTATTGGGCCTCCATTGCCGATCTAACGCTGTTTAAACGGCATATCATCCACTTCGGTTTGTACGAAATATCGCCTCCAACCGCAGGCGGCGCAGATGGTTTCGTTCCGGAAACCGACCCTCCCGGAAGCCACCTGGTTTCCCCGGAAGCCCTCACCGTCCTGGGTGTAACGCTCTCTATTCATTGCACAATTTCAAGCCCGCGCATAGCTGCCTTGCGGGGTTGGAAGTGAGCCGTCGGGCGTCGATCTGAGCGTGGTCCAACGAACGAAAGGGACAATGAAATGACCAAACTATCGAAGCTTTCCGCCCTCGCCCTCACCGCCGCCCTCGCCCTCGGCGCCATCGCCGGCCCGGCGCTCGCCGACAACAGCAAGGTGTTCGACGATGCGGCCTACATCCAGCAGCTGCGCTATGACGGCGTGAACGCCATCGCCGCCGACGTCGTCACCGGCTCGGTGATCCGCGCCACGGTGATCGCGCCCGACGGGCACACGACCTACCGGTTCTTCGACAAGGACACGCTGCAGCCGGTCGCGCAGTAAGCCTCAGGACTGAAAAAAGAGCCGGCGGACGATCCGCCGGCTCTTTTAGCTGCGGAGAGGGC
>DATMTK010000288.1:0-6158 GCA_035564755.1 Devosia sp.
GGCCCCCGGCCACTACACCGACACGGTGGTGGTGACGATCACCTATTAACTGACGCGCGCGCCTGCGCTCACGTCGCGGCGAACGCCGAGACCGCGAGGTAGCCCGCCACCGAGGCCACCGCCGTCAGCACCGCGCCCCAGGCGATATCGATCGCCGTGACGGTCAACGACCAGCCGCGCAACGTCGACAAATTGGTGATGTCGTAGGTGCCGTAAGCGACGAGGCCGAGCAAGGCGCCCATCCACAATGCCGTGGTCCATCCCCCGGTCGCGACCGCCGGTTGCACCACGAGCAGCACGATGCCGACGACGAACAGCAGGTAGAAGAGGCCCGCAACCGGCAGGTTCGGCTGTGCGAGCAGCAGGCCTCCGATCTCACGTCGGTAGAGGCCGAGCGCCACCTGCGACAGCCAGATCGCATCGAGGCCAAGAAAGACCACGCCGGAAGCAAGATAGGCGACGACGAAACGCATCCTCAAATCCTAAGGATCGGCTGGACCAGCCGCACCAGCCAACTGGTGAAGCGCAGCGGCGCGTCGGTGACTGCAAGGCAGATGCAGTCGGCCTCGGGCGTCGCCGTCGGAATGTGCTGCGTCTGCTCGTCGGCGTCTTCGATGTCGCCGCGGCCGAACAGCAATTCACCGTCGCGGAAGGCGCCGGCCAGGACGACGGTCAGCTCGCGGCCGCGATGCGAATGCTCCGGCACCGGTTGCCCGGCGGGAATCTTCAGGAGCCGCACCTGCGTCCTGCCATCGCCGGTCTTGAAGCGGAACTGTGCGCCAGCGGTGCCGATCGCCTTCCAGCGGACCGTCTCCAGGTCGCCGCCGACATAGTCGCGCAGCGGCTTGGGCAGCACGGCGGATTTCGGCTGCGGGGTCGGAACGGTCTCGGGCGCTCCCAATCGGGCCCGCACGGCAGCCCAGGCGTCGGGCTCGGGGTCGAGGCGCAGGATTTCCATCAACTGGCCGCCGGCGGCTTCGGCGGCGGCGAGGCGGGCCCGGCACTCGGGGCAGAGCGACAAATGCGTCGCCACCGCCAGGCTCCAGCCTTCGGCCAGGCTTCCGGCGGCATAATCGATCAGCAGGTCGTCGGCGACATGATGGCGGGGCGTCATGGGCGATCCCCCGACGCTTCCACGACCCCGCGCAGCTTGGCAAAGGCCAGCCGCATCCGCGACTTCACCGTGCCGAGCGGCAGGCCGAGCGCGGTCGCGATGGTGCTTTGCGATTTGTCCTCGAAGAAGGCGAGACGCAGCACCTCGGCCTGGTCGGGCGGGAGCGCCGCCAGCCCCTCGCGCACCAGATTTGCCGATTCCTCTCCTTCGAGCCGGTTATCGGCTGCCGGCGCGATCTCCGGCTGGAAGGCCGGATCGTTCTCGTCGAACTCCGGATGCCGTTCGCGGCGGAATGCATCGATACGCAGGTTGCGGGCGATGGTGAAGATCCAGGTCGAGGCCGCGCCCTTGCCCGGCTGGTAGAGGCCCGCCTTGTTCCAGACCGCGATCATCGTCTCCTGCATCAGTTCCTCGGCGGCCGCGGCACTGCCGGTCCGCGCCATGTAGGCTTTGACCCGGGGCGCGAAATGCCGGAACAACAGCTCGAAATCGGCGACATCGTGCGTCCGCCCGATCCGCGCCAGGAGCGCGGACATATCGATTTCGGCTTCGCTGCTCGGCATAACGCCCGTTGATTTGCTGCGCTTGCCGCCGGACGCCAGGCGCACGGCGGCGGGAAACCTCTTCTGCCACGACGCGGCGGCCGGGGAAATCTCCAAGCTCATGGAAAGTGTTACGGCCGGTTTTCCGGACCGGATCACCGCCGCTGTCGAAAAAGCCCCCCGTCGCGTGCATCCGATTTCCGCGGGCGTCCGTATCTGTGGTGCAAGCAAGACAACAGGACGGCACCGGTGCGAACGGACTATCGATCAGGCGAAGCCTCGCAGACACGCCGCATGGCCGTCATCGGCTCCGGCATCTCCGGACTGTCGGCGGCCTGGCTTCTCGCCAGGCAGCACCGTGTCACCCTGTACGAGGCCGAGAGCCGCGCGGGCGGACACTCGAACACCGTTCTCGTCCCGACCGGTGCGACGATGACGCCGGTCGATACCGGGTTCATCGTCTACAATCGCGACAACTATCCCAACCTCAACGCGCTGTTCGAGCACCTGGGCGTCGGCACGGTCGACACCGATATGTCGTTCGCGGCCTCGCTCGACGAGGGCCGGCTCGAATACGGCTCGACCGGCCTCAGTGCGATGCTGGGCCAGCGCGAGAACGTCGTGAACTGGCGCTTCCTGACCATGCTGCGCGACGTCGTACGCTTCTATTCGGCCGCGCCGAAGGTGCTCAGGGACCAGCGCCTCAGCGAGCTGTCGCTGGGCGAGTATCTCGACCGCGGCCGCTATTCTTCGGCCTTCGTCGAGGACCATCTGCTGCCGATGGGCGCGGCGATCTGGTCGACGACGGCGCAGCAGATGCGCGACTATCCGTTGTTCGCGTTCGTCCGCTTCTTCATGTCCCATGGCCTGCTCGAGCTGGCGCACCGGCCGCTCTGGCGGACGGTCAGGGGCGGCAGCATCGAGTATGTGAACCGCATGCTCGCAGCGATCGGCGATGTCCGGCTCGGGGCCGGCGCCGCCCAGATCCGGCGCGAAGCCGGACGCGTCACGGTGATCGACGCGCACGGCCAGCGCGACAGCTTCGACGACGTGGTGATCGCCACCCATGCCGACCAGGCGCTGCGCCTGCTGGCCGATCCGGATGAAACCGAGGCAGCGCTGCTCGGCGCCTTCGGCTACACGGACAACGAGGCGGTGCTGCATCGCGACGTGGCGCTGATGCCGAAGCGGCAGGCGGTGTGGTCGGCCTGGAACTATATCGGCGAGAGCAATGCCGGCGGCGACCGGCCGCTGTGCGTGACCTACTGGATGAACCTGCTGCAGAACCTCGACCGGGCCCATCCGATCTTCGTGACGCTGAACCCGACGCGCGAGATCGCGCCCGACGCGTTCATCCGCTCGTTTCACTACACCCACCCGCTGTTCGACCGCAAAGCCGTCGAGGCGCAGCAGGAGCTGTGGCGGCTGCAGGGAAACCGGCGCACCTGGTTTGCCGGCAGCTATTTCGGCCACGGCTTCCATGAAGACGCGTTGCAGGCGGGACTGGCCGCCGCGGAAGCGGCCGGTGGCGTGCGCCGGCCCTGGTCGGTTGCCAACGAGTCGTCGCGCATCGCGCTGCGGCCGATGCTCGAGGCGGCCGAATGAACTCCGCGCTCTATGCCGGCATGGTGACGCATGCGCGACTGCGGCCGCGGCGGCACCGGCTCAGCTACCGGGTATTCTCGCTGCTGATCGATCTGGATGAGCTGGCGTCGCTCGACCGGCTCAGGCTGTTCGGTCACAACCGGCGGGCGGTGTTTTCCTTTCTCGACCGCGACCACGGCGCGGGCGACGGCGACATACGCGGCTGGGTGGCCGCGCAACTGGGAGCCGCAGGGATCGATCTCGCTCGTCCAGCGATCCGCGTCCTGTGCTATCCGCGCATCTTCGGCTACGTCTTCAACCCGCTGACGGTCTATTTCTGCAACGACGGGGATGTGCTGCGCGCCATCCTCTACGAGGTGCACAATACCTTCGGCGAGAAGCGGACGTATGTCATCGGCGTGAACACAGGCGGCCAGAAGCGCATCGAGCAGGCGTGCCGCAAGGAGCTCTATGTGTCCCCTTTCGTGCCGATGGATTGCGCCTATCGCTTCGACATCGAGCCGCCCGGTGAGCGCGTGCTGATCGGGATCAGCGAGACCGATCGCGAGGGATTGCTGCTCCGGGCCAGCTTCACCGGCGCGCGGCGGGAGCTCAGCGATGCGACGCTGCGCCGGGCCCTGTTCGCCTATCCGCTGATGACGCTCAAGGTCACCGCCGCCATCCATTGGGAGGCGATGAAGCTCTGGCTGAAGGGGGTGCCGTATCTGCGCCGCAAGCCTGCCGCCGCGAGGATCGCCACGACCATCGTCGACTAGCGCGGCAGCATGCGGCGGGTGATGGCGAACTTCACCCGGTCGGGCAGCGCCGCCAACAGCCGGACCAAGAACGACATCTGCCAGGGGAAGCTGATGTCGAAGCGCTGGCGCGCGATGCCGCGCAGGATGTGATCGACCGCCGCGTCGACGCTGATCAGGAACGGCATTGGAAAGCGGTTCTTGTCGGTGAGCGGCGTCTTCACGAAGCCCGGGTTGATCACCGATATCGTGATGCCGAAGCGCTCGAAGTCCGGCTTGAAGGCCTGCGCGATGCTGTTGAGCGCCGCCTTGGTCGCACCGTACGACGCCGCGGTCGGCAAGCCGACAAGGCCGGTGAGCGATCCCATCAGCACGATATGGCCCGCGCGGCGCGCCCGCATCGAGGGCACGACGCCGCCCATGCAGTTGACCTCGCCCATGAGATTGACATTCACCGTCCTGCGGAAATTCTCGACCGAGAAATCCTCCGCCGTGGTCGGAAAGTACGAGCCGGCGTTGAAGACCGCGAGGTCGACCGGCCCCAACGCGGCTTCGATCTGCCGGGCGGTCTCGACGCAGGCCGCGGCGTCGGTGACGTCGAGCTGGAAAGCGGTGATCTTTCCCGGCACTTCGGCGGCCAGCGTGTCGAGGTCGCTTGCGGTGCGGGCGCTCGCCGCGACCGTCCAGCCGGTCTGCGCCAGCCGGCGCGCCAGCGCCCGCCCAATGCCGCTCCCTGCCCCCGTGACCCACGCCGTTCCGCTCGTACCGTCCATTCCGGACCCTCCCTGCTGGATGCAATACGAGGCTGGGCGCCCGGAAGTTCACTGTGGCCGGGCCAATCCTCGCTTAACGGCCCATAAACCACGTTTGCGCGGCGCTTGGCGGCCTGATATCAGGCGCCCCAGCGCTTCCCCCCGATCCAGGCCACATGACCACCCCGCTCGACCATATCCGCAATTTCTCCATCGTCGCCCATATCGACCACGGGAAATCCACGCTGGCCGACCGCCTGATCCAGACCACGGGCGGGCTCGAGGCGCGGGAGATGAAGGAGCAGGTGCTCGATTCGATGGATATCGAGCGCGAGCGCGGCATCACCATCAAGGCGCAGACGGTGCGCCTCAAATACCACGCGCAGAACGGCGAGGATTACATCCTCAACCTCATCGACACGCCCGGCCATGTCGACTTCGCCTACGAGGTCAACCGCTCGCTCGCCGCGGTCGAGGGCAGCCTGCTGGTGGTGGACGCCACGCAGGGCGTCGAGGCGCAGACGCTCGCCAACGTCTATCACGCGATGGAGGTCGACCACGAGATCGTCCCCGTCATCAACAAGGTGGACCTGCCGGCCGCCGACGTCGCCCGCGTCAAGCAGCAGATCGAGGACGTGATCGGGCTCGACGCCTCCGACGCGCTCGAGATTTCCGCCAAGACCGGCCTCGGCATCGACACCGTGCTCGAAGCGATCGTGCATCGCCTCCCCGCGCCCAAGGGCGACCTCAAGGCGCCGCTCAAGGCGCTGCTGGTCGATAGCTGGTACGACACCTATCTCGGCGTCGTCGTCCTCATCCGCGTCGTCGACGGCACCATCAGGAAGGGCCAGAAGATCCGGATGATGGCGACCAGGGCCGCCTACGAGCTCGACCGCGTCGGCGTGTTCACCCCCAAGATGATCGAGGCCGACGAGCTCGGCCCCGGTGAAATCGGATTCTTCACCGCCGCCATCAAGCAGGTGGCCGACACCAATGTCGGCGACACCATCACCGACGACCGCCGCCCCACCGACAAGGCGCTCGCCGGCTTCCGCCCGGCGCAGCCGGTGGTGTTCTGCGGCCTGTTTCCGGTCGACGCCTCGGATTTCGAGCTGCTGCGCGAGGCGATGGGCAAGCTCCGGCTCAACGATGCGAGCTTTTCGTTCGAGATGGAGACCTCGGCCGCGCTCGGCTTCGGCTTCCGCTGCGGCTTTCTCGGCCTCTTGCATCTCGAGATCATCCAGGAGCGGCTGAGCCGCGAGTTCAACCTCGACCTCATCGCCACCGCCCCCTCGGTGGTCTACGAGATCGAGCTCACCTCCGGCGAAACCATCCAGCTCCACAACCCCGCCGACATGCCCGAGGTCACGCGCATCCGGGAAATCCGCGAGCCCTGGATCAAGGCCACCAT